>JBBCIP010000288.1:0-21154 GCA_037189785.1 Alphaproteobacteria bacterium | reverse complement strand
ATTTGGCGTTTGAATTCGGGGCTGTCGAAGGTCTGAACGCGGACGATGTAAAAGCATATATCCGTTACATTGCCGATCGCCGCTTGCTGCAGCTAGGTCTGCAACCGATTTACCGAACAACACGCAATCCATTGCCGTGGATGGATGAAATGTTGAATGGTGTCGAGCATGCTAATTTCTTTGAGAACCGGGCGACAGAATATTCAAAAGCATCGACCAAAGGGTCATGGGAGGATGCCTTTGACTAGGGCTGTGTTTAATTTTTGAATACCTGATTATCGGGCCTGATGTTTATCAGGCCTTTTTTATAGCAAGACGTTTTGAGTGATTGGGCAACGCAAAGTATTTACGGTTTGAATTCCAACCAGCCGCTTGGAGTCAAGCGTTCCAGTGGAGTAAACTTGGATTTATAAGACATTTTACGACTGCCATGAACCCAGTAACCAAGATAGACGTAACGCTTGCTGAGGTCTAAGCTGCGTCGCATGTTATCAAGGATCAGGTAACTTCCAAGACTTCGCTTGTTTTCTTCCGGCGCAAAGAAACTGTACACCATCGACAATCCGTCGGTCATGACATCTATAAGACTGACGGCAATGAGTTTGCCCGGTTGTTTCCGTTCGTACCCAAGATCGCTAAAACTACGAATGGCTGTTGGGCTTGGTAATCTGTATTCCACCAGATGGGTGTCGACCGGGCTCGTTTCCACCATCTCGGCATAGTCAACGATAGACATATCAGCCATGCCCCCTTCCGGATGGCGGGCTTGCAGATATCTCTTCAACAGATCGTATTGCTCTGTTGTTGCCCATGGCGGAACTTCCATTGCGATCAGATCTTGGTTGCGGGCCATGATCCGCTTCATGGATCGTGCCCATACAAAGTCTGGGGCGCGCACCCTTACTGAGGTGCAGGCATTACAACCATCGCATGCAGGGCGATAGGCAACGGATTGACTGCGGCGGAAGCCAGCCTGACTAAGCGTTTCATTGAGAGCCAGGGGATTGCCGCCCGCGAGTTCAGTAAAGACCTTACGCTCCATCCGTTCGGGTAAATACGGGCACGGACTCGGAGTCGTGACATAGAACTTCGGGAAAGAGAAGGACTGGTCTGTCACGGTGGCAAGCACTAAAATTCGTTGTTGAACCTGTAATAAGTATGCCTAAAGCCGGTCGGAAGTCTACCCGCTTAATGCCTTGTCTTTAGAGTTTTGGCGGAACGACTGGTGCTTCCCGTAGTAATAAAATTGTAATACGGCGGTTTTCCGCTCGATCTGGTTGGTCCGGCAACAAAGGTTCGGTCGAAGCGCGCCCACGAACCGTCGCAAAACGGTCTTCTGGTACGGCTGCGCTACGGAGAACACGGCGGGCAGCATTGCCACGATCTGCCGATAATTCCCAGTTGGAATAGCCGTCACCGCGCTCAAAGGGCGTTGTATCGGTATGCCCGGTGATCATGATCCGGTTTGGCAGACGATTGATGCGTTCACCGATCTGCCGCAACATGTTTTGGGCGTATGTATAAAGTTCGGCGGTCCCGGTTTTGAACATTGACCGATTATCTTTATCTATCAATTGGATACGCATTCCTTCGTCGGTAATGTCGATGACCAGATGTTCAGATAGAGCCGCCAAGTCAGGCATTTCTTGAATGGCCTGCCGTAGGTTGCTTTCGAGTTCTTGGAATGTCTTGTCTTCCTGGGCCGCGATGGCTTTTTTCCATTCCGCCTCGGCCTTCCGGAGTTTTTCTGTAGCGCTTTCATCACCACGGTCGGCAGATGTGCCTTCTGGTGTGGCGCTTGGTTGCGGCATCGTCATAATGACGGCGCCGCTATTCATTGCCCCATCTTTGGAAAGCGATGTACCACCCAAAACGCCGCCAGAGCCCGAAGCTCCGCTGACAGATGCGCTACTGGGGGAAAAGTAGTCTGCAAGCCCCTCTTTCTGCTCTTTGGTGGTCACGTTCAGCAGCCATAGCAGCATGAAAAAGGCCATCATAGCAGTCGTGAAGTCGGCATAGGCGACTTTCCAGGCACCGCCATGATGCCCGCCGGAGACCTTTTTGATGCGTTTGATCAATATTGGCCGTTCGTCGTCGTTCTTACCCGCCATATTCCATGCCCTGACTATGTATGGGCCAATAGTGGGAGAATAAGGTTAAATTTACGTTGAGATCACAGCGTGGGATAAGGTAACGGCTTAGGAAAGCGTCAGTTTCAGCTTACTTAGTTTCTTGAACGGACCGAGTTCGGCCGTGCTTGGATTTTTAAGATAAAGCGCGCGATACCAAAGAATAGTCAGGAAATAGGTTGTGTGTTCCGTGGTCGGAAGCGCGGTAGCCAAATCGACATTCCGTTCGACATACAGCTCGAATAAGAATTTATCCACCATACTGCCCATGGCATAGGCGAGCGCAATGGCTTCGGGTTGTGTAAGATCTGCATCGGGACAACGTTTTTGGATGGTTTGAGCAATCCGTGTACACCAGTTGCGATTGATATCGGAATATAAACTGTGAAATTGCGGATGTTCTTCATCAAAATGGACAAGGCTACGGATCAGCCCGGGGCGGCTATGGTAGAAGTCCGCGAATAATTTATTTGCATAAAACAATGACATAAAAGGATCATGTGGGCGATTGTCATCACTATCTATAACCGCACGGACGTTGACGACATCGCGTAAGGCTTCATAAACAAGGTCGGCTTTGTCATGAAAGTAATGATAAACAAGGCTAATATTGACCTTCGCTTCTTTTGCAATGTCGGTCAGTCGTAAATTGCGGTAGCCTTTGTCCTCCAAAGCGCGCAATGCGGCGGCCTTAAGATTATCCCGGCTTTTTGAACCCTTGCGGGTCGGTGGGACCTGAGCTTTACCGGTTTCCATGCGCCGTACACGCGCCATAGGCTGGGCAATGGCGGCGCGGTCGCCGGCACGGCGTGATTTTGCTTTACTGCGAGTGGCTCTCGGGGAGCCTTTTGTCGGACCTTTGGCAGCGCTCATTCACAATAAACTCTATTATAAGACGAATCGCCTGTGATTTTTTCCCGAGCATAACGCCTGACTTTTAAAAAGAAAGAGGCGAAAAATATCGCCTCTTACCAATATTAGATAAAAAATAGAAAAAAGTGGTTAACCAACCCTCGCCTCCTGAGGGTTTCGGGCAATCGCCAATGCTCGATCTAGAATATCGCGGTCTCCGATTTGATTGGCTAAAATCAAGATCAGACGGGCATTAACAGCTTGGCTGTCCTCGTCACTTAAGCCTCGGTGCATGTCAATCAAAGCGTCATAAAAACCATCGGCATCTGTAATGCGCAGATCGAGATCTAATGTTGTGGTCATTATGCAGCCTCTTCGATAGAGATCGGAGCAATGCGGGCAAGGGCACGATCCCGTGCTTCGCGAATAGCGTTGAGATCAAATTGCCGCCAGCGTGCTGCGACCAAATGATCGGGGCGCAATAAATAACAGGTTTCCGGTTCGGCATTGTAGCGGCGTGTCAAATGTCCGGCCACATCGGTTAAACGGCCGCTGCTGCCGATCGTGATGACGTCAACGGGAGCATCGTCTTGGCCCAGGGCCTCAATATCAAGTGTATTGGGGGCAGAGTTTTCTGTGAAATAGAGCAAGCAGAACCCAGACGTCAGTTTGGGCAGAATGGTCAAAAGCCAATCTTCCTGCCCATTCAGGGAGACGCGGCCATCGGCTGCCACCGCACCCGGTACGAGTTTTCCGCCAAATACTGCCGTATCGGGAGTGTTGAGTGGAGAAATCCGATGAATAGCGGGAACCGATAGACGTCCGCTGTTTACAAAGGGACGCGCAAATGGGCAATGTTCGGCAAGTGTCAAAACAGCGTCCCGGAAAGTTCGGCTGACCGTGCTTTTCGGCGTGATAAAGTCAGTTGCCCGTGTCGAATTGAGGATGTTTTCTTTTGCAGCTTCCAGACGTTCGTGATTGTAACTCTCGAGTAAACGTGTCGGAGCAATGCCATCCAATACAGCTTTGAGTTTCCAGGTTAGATTATCGGCATCTTGAACGCCACCGTTGGCGCCCCGGGCCCCAAACGGGGACACAAGATGGGCGCTGTCACCGGCAAAAATCACCCGCCCATGCTTAAATTCATCCAAGCGACGACACTGAAAGGTATAGATGCTGCACCATTCAAATTCAAAGTCAACATCCTGGCCCATCATCGCACGGACGCGTTCGGCGATACGTTCGGGCTTGAGTTCGGCTTCGCGATCAATATTCCAACCCAGTTGAAAATCCAGCCGACAAATACCGTCCGGCTGAACATGCAACAACGAGGAATGACCACGGTTAAACGGTGGATCAAACCAGAACCAGCGTTCTGATGGGAAGTCACCGGTGATTTTGATGTCGGCGATCAAGAAGTGATCTTCAAAGACTTGGCCTTCGAACGGCAGTCCCATCTTGTCGCGAATTGGGCTACGACAGCCATCGGCCGCGATCAAATAATCGCAACTGAGTTGATAAGATCCGGCTGGCGTTTCAATTGTCACCGTGACTTTTTCATCGTCTTGCTGGACATCGACGACTTTGTTTTTCCAGCGTGGGGTGGCACCGGCATCAGCTAAACGATTGACCAAATATTCTTCAACATAATACTGCTGAAGATTGATGAAGCCGGGAAATTTGTACCCTTCTTCGTCAAGTAGATTGAAAGAATAGAACGGATCTTTGGCATCATCGAAAAAGATGCGTCCGATGTTCCAGCGCACACCTTTTTCCAGCATTTGATCTGCGCAATCCATACGATCCCAGATTTCAAGTGTTCGCTTGGCGTAACAGACAGCCCGTGAACCGAAGCTCACGGTGTCATCATCATCCAATAACACAACAGAAACGCCGCGATTGATAAGATCAATTGCTGCTGTCAGGCCAACAGGTCCGGCCCCGACAATAATGACGGGGACATGAGCTGGTGTATCTGATGTCAGTTCCGGTGGTCGAACAAAGGGATAGGTTATACGGGGCGGAGCCATAGCTTATGTCCCTCCAAAACTATCAACGATAATACATAAGTGTTACGCGCGCGCGAGCGACTCCCACATATCTTTATCGCGTTCGGCGGTCCAAACACGTGGGTCGCGCGTACCGCCCGCTTCATCATAGGCACGTGTGACATCGAACGGCAGGCAGTGGTCGAAAATGACCCAATGCCCATATTTAGGCTTCAATGTTTCATACGTCTCTTCGTAAACTTTTTGCAACGGCTCGCCAGCGGCCACACCTTTTTTAACCGATGCAAACATATCGCTGACAAAAGATCGTGTGCCGTCGATTGCTTCTTTTACCGTTGCTCGTGTTGTCAACGCATCGCCGCGACCGGGGACCAAAGCTTCCGGTTGCAGTTTCTCGATATTGTCGAGGGTTGCAGGCCAATCGGTTAAATAAGCATCGCCGGTGTATGGTGTGGCGCCGAATTCGACAAGGTCACCGGCAAACAATACTTTTTCTTTAGGCAACCAAGCAACCGTATCGCCTTTGGTGTGACCACGCCCCAATTGCATGATTTTGACTTCGGTCTTGCCCAGGAACAGCGTCATCTCTCCTTTGAAGGTGATGGTTGGCCAGGTCAGGCCCGGCACGCTTTCGACACCACGGAACAAGCGCGGGAAACGTTCCACTTCAGATTTGTAATCGGCGTTGCCACGTTCGACGATCAGGTCATACGTGTCTTGGCTGGCAATGATGTGATCGGCCCCATAGGCCGATGCACCCAACACGCGGACAGCGTGATAGTGGGTCAGAAGCACATATTTGATCGGCTTGTCGGTTACGGTCCGTATTTTGGCGATAACATCCTGGGCCATGATTGGCGTGGCTTGGGTGTCGAGCACCATGACCGCATCGTCCCCAATGATGACGCCGGTATTCGGGTCGCCTTCCGCAGTATAAGCATAGGCATTGTCGGCAAGTTTGGTGAAGCTGACGGTTTTTTCTTCAAGATCGGCTTGGGACGCAAAAGCTTTAGACATGGCGGATTAGCCTCCTAATCTGGGTGTTTCTTCTGATCATGCCATGAAATCTCAAGGGTGTCTGTCCTCTTGGCCAAGGACAAGATCGGCGCCGGCCGGTTTATGGGGCGCTGCTGCGATCCACAGCCGCTAAGCATAAGGAAAATAAGTCATTTTGGCTTGTGATGCCGAGCTTTTCATAAGCCCGCTTGCGATAAGTCGCGACGCTTGAGGCCGCAATGCCGAGATCGAGCCCAATAGCTTCCGAGGTATAGCCCAGGAGAATCCGCTCGGCCACCTCACGCTCCCGTCCTGTCAGTCGATCAAATGGCGGGACGGCGCGACTGATGACGGAATGTACCATAGATTGCGATGTTTGGCGGTGGAGTGCGGCGGACGCCGTAGCGGTGGTATGACTGAGGCGGTAATGGGCCGTGATCAAACTGGCAACCAGCGGCAAAAGGTCATT
The DNA here is from genome assembly GCA_037189785.1 of Alphaproteobacteria bacterium. Classification (GTDB taxonomy): domain Bacteria; phylum Pseudomonadota; class Alphaproteobacteria; order Sphingomonadales; family Govanellaceae; genus Govanella. The sequence goes on along the minus strand of JBBCIP010000288.1, from coordinate 14,699 downwards.
CAATCGGCGCCAGTCCTGTGTTGAAAAATGGCCACTTTCCTTAAGGCGGTAAAAGTTGCAATAGACAATCCCTTTGTCGACTTTGACAATGGTTGATGCCTTATCAATCAAGTCCACTTGATCAAAAAAGTGGTTGCGATAATTGGGGTCGAAATCGACGGCTTTGCTTAACGGAATGATCCGTTTTTGCTTGGTACCGCTTTTCCGTAAGGTGTCGAGTGTTGGAAAATTCGGGTCGTCCGTGAATAACCCGCCAACATAATCCGCAGCTAAAGTCTCAGCCTTTTCCTTGGGCATTTTGCTGTGCGTGAATAAGTGATCTGCACGCCCTTTGGGGTCGAATGTGAAAACAGCACAGTGGTCAACCGGCACAACCTGATTGAGAAACGCCATTAAACGTTCGTCGAATGACGCATCCCCCAGGGCAAGTGTCAACTCGGTTAAGGCCGGAAGCCAGTCTGATGATGTGCCGTCTTTGGGTGTCGTCATTCTATCGGCTCTGGTTACTGTGTTTGTGGAACAGATACATTCATCTCTTTCATGAGATTGCGATCCGCTTTGGGTTTCGTGATTTCTAACCGTGACATACCGGGTTTACGCGGCCAATCGTTATTATCTGTGTCGGTATCGGCTGTTTCCCAGTGTGGATCAAGAGTAATGCGGCGAATTTCTTTTTGTACAATCAGCAATTTGGAAACTTGATCCGAATTGCGCCGCCAGATTTCAGCCGGGAAGCGCTTTTCCTCTCGGGAGCCGTCACTATATTCGATATCGAGGATAATGGGCATAACCAAACCACCGATATTGCTGAAGTCGATGATATAAAGCATATCGGATTTCTTGAGAGTTGCCTGTTCCAGGTCGGTCAAGTCAGCCAGAAGATTTGCATAGTTTGTCTTATCCTGTCCTGTGACGGTATGGTCGTCATGGCTATTGTAAAAATCTTTAAGCTCAGGGTAGGCGTCTACCCGTCGCTTCATGTCCTTGTTTCTAAGTGCGGTAATAGATTGAGGGGTGCTGTCCTGCTGGGTCCGCTCCCAGGCTTTTTCAATATCGGGATTTTTGCTGTCAATACGAAACCGGCGCAGGTTATCGATTGAAATGTCCACATGATCGGTGGTGTAAAACCAGCCCCGCCAGAACCAGTCAAGATCAATGCCCGAAGCATCTTCCATGGTGCGGAAGAAATCGGCGGGCATCGGGCGTTTAAATGCCCAGCGCCGCGCATATTCACGGAAGGCGTAATCGAAAACGTCGCGACCTAAAATGGTCTCGCGCAAGATGGTTAAAGCAGCTGATGGTTTGCCGTACATAACCGGCCCAATATCAGTAACAGAATCAGAATTTGTCATGATCGGAGTCTGATTGTTACTTTTCATATAGGTCGTAACATCACGGGGCACCCCGCGTGTTGACGGATAGTTTTCTTCCCAGGCTTGTTCGGTCAGATACTGGAGAAAAGAGGTTAGACCTTCATCCATCCACCCCCAATGACGTTCATCGGAATTAACAATCATCGGAAAGTAATTATGGCCGACTTCATGGAAGATGATGGAAATCAGATCATATTTTGTCTTCTTGGAATAGGTTAGGCGGCCGTCTTTGCCTTTGTCGGGGCGGGGGCCGTTAAAACTGATCATCGGATATTCCATGCCACCGACCGGGCCGTTCACAGATTGTGCGGTGGGGTAGGGATACGGAATGGTGTATTGCGTGTATTGGTCTAACGCATGACGTATGGCATGCGTTGAATATTTATCCCAAAGTGGGGTGGCTTCTTTCGGATAAAACGACATGGCCATGACAAATGGGCCATCCTTTTGCGCGTGCCCCCAAGCATCCCAAATAAATTTGGCCGAGGACGCAAAGGCGAAATCCCGCACATTATCAGCTTTGAAAATCCAGGTTGCTTTGCGGGCGGAACGGTTTCGTTCATTAGCCGCCGCCTCACTCGGGGTAATGATGGAGACAGGCTTATCGGCGGTGCGCGCATGGTCTAATCGACTTTTTTGCACGGCGCTCAGAACGTCGTCGGGATTTTGCAGGGCTCCTGTTGCAGACACGATGTGATTGGCTGGAACGGTTATGGCGACTTCATAATTGCCGAATTCCAATGTATATTCGCCGGTGCCCAAAAGCGGCTTGATGGTCCAACCGTTGACATCGGTATACGCCGCGAGACGGGGGAACCATTGAGCAATTTGGAAAATATGATTGCCATCGTCTGGAAAAAACTCGTAGCCCGCGCGACCGCCCAGTATTTTCTGTTCTGGAATATTGTAAAACCAGCCAATGCTGAAGTGCATAGACTGACCGTGCTCCAACGGCTTTTCAAGATCGATCCGCAGCATAGTTTGAACAATGCTAAACGATAGATTTGCGCCGTTTTCTCCCTTCAAGCTGTGTATATGATAGCCCCCTGGAAAGTTCTGGGCTGCTAATTCTGCTTGGAATTGTTGAAAGGTATAGCGGGCGTTGCTTTTGGCTGGTGTTGCCAGCACCATATCGGAATTGGGCTTTAATCCATTTTGGTCCAATTGCAGCCATAAATAATGCAACGTATCCGGAGAATTATTGGTATACGTGACAATCGCCGTCCCCGTGATGGTCCGTTTGGACTCATCCAGTTCGACTTTTATTTTATAATCTGTTTGTTGTTGCCAATAATGATGTCCGGGCGCCCCGGATGCCGCGCGGGTTTCGCCAGGGGTCGGAAGAATTTCTTCCAATTGCCGAAATTTGTCATCAAAGATCCGTTTGTCCTGGTGGCTGTCCTGATGGATATCCCGGGCGTGAACTTGGGTTTGGGGGGCGACGCTGATAATAATTGCCGCCAGCCAATAAACTCCCGTCCTCATTGTCCTTCCCCCAACAGCATTCTTATAGTCTGAGCTCTGAGCTTCAGACTATAAGGAGCTTCGGGAGGAATTCAAAAAGAATGTCGAGGTTATCTGCTAACTATTTGATTTATTTTAGTTGCAACTAAATTGCCGAGAAATTGCTGAGCGCTCGATCGCCACGAGAATTGCATCGCATAGGTCCGGCACAGTGTTCGCGATGCACTAAGCGCCCGGCGAATGGCGAGATCTAGGTCGTTATCCAGGCAACCGACGGCGGCTTTGCCGATAACATCTATGGGGCCGGTCACAGGATAGGCTGCCACAGGTGTGCCCGAGGCCAGCGCTTCCAGCAGCACCAGCCCGAACGTATCGGTTTTGCTGGGAAACACGAACACATCACTGGCTGCGTATATATTGGCGAGGTCTTCACCAAATTGCGGCCCGATGAACAAAGCATCTGGATAGCGCGCCCGGAGGTCTTCAAGCTGTGGTCCACCGCCGACGACCACTTTGGTTCCCGGAACCTTGGCATTCAGAAAATCTTCAATGTTCTTTTCAACCGCGATGCGACCGACATAGAGTAAAATCGGTTTTGGTAAATCTTTCAATGCAGCCGGTATGGTCTTGGAAAGACGACGCGATGGCGTAAATAAGTCGACATCGACACCGCGAGACCATGAATAACTATGTGCCAAGCCATAAGTTCCCAATTCACTAGCAACGGATGGTGTCGCGCACATGATGGCTTGTGATGGTTGGTGAAACCAGCGGATGAAGGCATAGGTCCAGCGGATCGGGATACCGAAGCGGGCTTTGATATAATCCGGAAACTTTGTGTGATAGGCCGTGGTAAAGTTGAAGCCGTTCGTTAAGCAATAACGCCGCGCCGCAATACCCAGCGGGCCTTCGGTGCTGATATGGATATAATCTGGCGCAATTGCGGCAATGCGTCTTGCAACATCACTTTTGCGGGCCAAAGACAAACGGATTTCAGGGTAGGTTGGGCAGGGTAAACTGTGGAAGTCCGCTGGTGTCAAGAAATGGACGTCGTGGCCCATGAGAGTTAATTCCTGCGCCGTGGCTTCCAAGGTGCGGACAACGCCATTGACCTGTGGACGCCAGGCATCAGTCACGATCAAGATGCGGCGATTGTCTTCGACATCAAGTCCACTCATGTCGTGGTTTTCCAACGGCCGGATTGCTTGATGCATCACGACATCACCTTTTCGCGCCGTGGCGCGCGGGCTTTTGGCTGATCGTCATCGGTCCAGCGCACAATCTGCATGGCGCCGCTGAAGTCTTCAACCAGAGCCGTGCAACTTTCGACCCAATCGCCGTCATTGGCGTAAACGATGCCGTCGATGGTGCGAATTTCGGCATGATGGATATGCCCGCAAATAACACCGTCGACACCCCGTCGCCGTGCTTCAGCCGCAATCAATGTTTCGTAATTGCTGATAAATTCAACCGCATTTTTGACTTTGTACTTTAGATAGGCGGATAGCGACCAATACGGCAGGTCAAATTTGCGTCGGACGAAGTTAAACCAATGGTTCAGACTCAACGCAAGCGTATAGGCAATATCCCCAACATGGGCCAGCCATTTTGCGTAATGCATGATGCCGTCGAACTCGTCACCATGGAAAATCAGAAACCGGCGACCGTCGGCTGTGATATGGACGTATTCACGTTCGATTGCGACTTCACCAAACGCTAATCCAGTATAGGGCCGCAACATTTCATCGTGATTGCCTGGCACATAGATGACTTGTGTCCCCTTGCGCGCCTTGCGAAGGATCTTTTGCACGACATCGTTGTGGCTTTGCTTCCAATACCATGACCGCCGTAACGACCAACCGTCAATAATATCGCCGACGAGGTATAAGTAGTCACTGTCGTTGTATTTTAAGAAGCTTAACAAAGCGTCTGCCTTGCAGCCCCTGGTCCCGAGGTGGATGTCTGATATCCAAATCGCACGATGACGCCGAACTTTCGGTTCTTCTATAGGATCATTCGGGTCATCATCATTGTGATGATTTGGCGGGTTATCAATGACGTCTGGGGGGCTGGAAAAGCTAAGGTCGCGAAAGGATGTAATGGCCTTGGCCAGCTTATCCATGGTTTGGGCGCTTTCTCCAAATTTCTTTACCATTGCGGCGGATCATGCCGTCGTCCCGTGACGCCTGTGTGTCAATTATGCGTAAGATTTATGACAGTCGGCTTTTTGATCCAGTGGTTGGCGGCTTTTTGGTTGTTTCACACCAGGGCTTGATCGGATAAGCTTGCGGCAGAGTTGGGTTAAGCATGAGATTGAGCTAAATGAGCATAGAGACAGTGTCCGATGGCCGAATATTTGTCGGGGCGGCGGCTGAGGCCCCTGAAACGGCGCAATTTCTGGATCTCAAACGGGCCAATCGCCACGGCTTGATAGCCGGGGCAACAGGTACCGGCAAAACGGTTTCCCTACAGATCCTGGCTGAAGGTTTTTCCCAAGCCGGGGTGCCGGTGTTCATGGCAGATGTCAAAGGCGACTTGGGTGGATTGAGCCAGCCAGGGGTGGCAAAAGCGTCTTTCACCGATCGAGCCGCCAAGATCGGCTATGACCAATATGGGTTTGAAGGCTATCCAACGGTGTTTTGGGATCTGTATGGGCAGTCCGGCCATCCGGTCAGGGCCACAATTTCCGAAATGGGCCCGCTTTTACTCGGTCGTCTTTTGGAATTAAACGAGACCCAAAGCGGGGTCCTGAACCTCGTTTTCAAGATTGCCGATGACGAAGGCTATTTGCTGCTTGATCTGAAGGATTTACGCGCCTTATTGACGTATGTGGCAGAACAAGCGAAGCGGTTGACCACAACCTATGGCAATGTGGCCCCGGCTACCGTCGGTGCAATCCAGCGCCGTTTGCTGGAATTGGAGCAACAAGGAGCCGAACAGTTCTTTGGCGAACCGGCGCTACGGCTGAATGATTTTTTGCGCTACGATCAAAATGGGCGCGGGACCATTAACATTTTGGCGGCGGATCGTCTGATCAATGCGCCCAAGCTGTATGGCACGTTTCTATTGTGGTTACTGTCGGAATTGTTTGAAGAACTGCCCGAAGTCGGCGACGTTGATAAGCCCAAACTGGTGTTCTTCTTTGATGAAGCGCATTTGTTGTTTACTGACGCACCCAAGGCCTTGGTCGAGAAAGTGGCCCAAGTTGTGCGGCTGATCCGCTCCAAGGGGGTTGGTGTTTATTTCGTAACGCAAAGTCCGCTCGATTTGCCGGATGAAGTCTTGGGGCAGCTTGGAAACCGTATCCAGCATGCGCTGCGCTCGTTCACGCCACGCGATGCCAAGGTTGTTAAAGCAGCGGCCTCGACATTCCGCCAGAACCCCAAAATCAATACCGAAGCTGCCATCGGCGAGCTCGGCGTGGGCGAGGCCTTGGTATCCTGCCTGGACGCGGGCGGCTCTCCCGGTATTGTGGAGCGGGTCTTGATCCGTCCACCGCGGTCGCGACTTGGTCCATTGACTGATGAAGAACGGTCACGCGTCATCGCCGCCAGTCCCGTGCGGGGGGCTTACGATCAAACTCTTGATCGGGATAGTGCTTATGAGATGTTGGGGCGGGCGGCTGAAGCTAAAGTCAGCGCGCAAGCCGAAGCCGATGCAAACAAACAGTCAGCCCCTAACTCCAAGGGCGGCCGCCGCAGTGACACATTGACACAGGCTGTATCTAAGTCTGTCTTGCGGTCGGTAGCATCTGCAGTGGGACGTGCTGTGGTCGGGGTTTTGGTCGCGGCGTTCACCAAGAAAGTCTTAAATCCGTCGAAAGCGACCACGGAAACAAAGAAAAATGCCACAAAGACTAAAAAAGAAGTGAGCTTTGTCGATGAGGTTTCTAAAGCGACGCAACGCTCTGTCGCCTCGACCTTGGGGCGTGAGATCAGTCGTGGCGTTTTAGGATCAATTTCAAAGAAGTAGATACAGAAAAAGCCGGGATTCTCCCCGGCTTTTTCGTTAGAGCGTGCTTTCTTATTTGCCGAGTTTAAAGCCTTTTAAGCCTTCCTTCAGTTTATTGAGGGAGGGCTTTTCGCCGTTGCCGCCACCAATCGGTAACTGATCTTTGAGTTTTTGTTTCAATAGATCACCTGGTTTGGTGTTTTTGCCGATGCACAGCGATCCAAGCACGACACAGGCATCCGGTTCCGTCAGTTTACCACTTAGTTTGACGGTGCCGCCAATGCCTGACCCGGCTTCGCCTTTGGCAAACGACCGGATTTCTGCCGTGTAATCGAGTGTTTCGGCCGGTAAGGCAATATTTCCTTTGCCGTTCATTTTGAATAAGGCGCGTTTATTCACAAGCGGGCCGATCAGTTCCAGATCCTGATTGGATATGGTCCCGTTCGTTGCGGTCCAACTGGCGTCTAATGAGGTAAACTTCGTCTCCGCATTGCTTTCACCCTTGCCGCCGAACATGCTGGCCACGGCTTGCAGAGACCCTATCAAATTGCCCGACGTCAGGCTGGTCAACATATCGGCCCCACCGGCTTTGACGCCATTGGAAATTTGCTCGATGATTTCTGCGACCTTGGCCAGGTCGACACCTTTCAGCGTACCGTCAGCGAATTTGAAGGTACCGTTGCCGTTCAAGGTCGAAACCATATCTTTCTGGCTTTTCCCATGGGCGGTGATCGCGAAACTCGTGCCAAGGTCGCCCGACAAGCGCTCGAAGTCGGCTGCGTCTTTCAATAACGGGGCTGCGGTCACACCGGATAGGTCGAACTTCATGGCAATCGCGGGGGTGGTCCCCGATGCATCAACCTTCACGGTACCTTTGCCGCGACCGCTATACAAATTCATGTCTTGAAGATCGGCAGTTAAGATCCCGCTCTTGAGTTTTACAGTCAGGGCGCTCGCACCGACTGTAATTTTACGATACTTCAACGATTGCGTTTTGAAAGCAAAGTCAAGATCAGCAGCTTTCAAACCCGACAAGTCGATGGGGTCGGTGCTCCAGCCGGTCCAAGCTGTCGTTTCTTCCGTTTCGGGTGGAAGGTAAGGATTGAGGTCAAGGGCTTCGACATCAAGGTTACCGTTGACCGCAATGCGTTCGCCAGCGGTATTGATGGCCACAGCACCCTTGGCCTTTAAGGCATCCAGGCTGACGGTCGCATCGCGGAACGCATAATTTTTATCGTTGAGGTCTAATTGACCATCGATTTTCAGTGGGCCTAATCCATCCCCAGGCATATCGAGTGGGGTATCCAGCCAGGCCGCGAGTTTACGAACGGATGGCACATCCAAGCTGACTTTGCCGTTGAGTTTCAGGACGTCGCCTTTGGTGGCGGTTCCATCCACCGCAAGGGTAACGGGGCTTGAACTAATAGCGGCTTTCAACGGTTGCTGAGTGCCGTCCATCAACCCTTTCAGGTTTTCGGTTGAAAGATCGAGGCCGATCTTTTCTCCCTTCCAAACCAGATCACCTTTGAAATTCAAGGGGCCGGAATAGTCCGGGAGCTTTACGGCAGCATTGATGGCGCTGGCTTCGATCGTTTCTCCGGTTGCGGCATCCGTATAGGTAACACGCCCATCAACTAGCCGCACATCGCCCAATTTCAAATCTTTCAGGACGTCGTCAATGCCACCGCCGCCGCTTTCTGCCGCCGGGGCTTCAGCGCCGTCGCCAAATTCCCAGTTGCCTTTTCCATTCCGGTCGACATCCAGATGCGCCACGGGGCGGACCAGCTCAAAGCCGTCGATTTCCAATGAACCTGACAATAGGGGTAACAATTTGACAGATATGCTCAGCTGATCAAGGCTCAGCATATTCGGCTCCTTCCGACCGGGAGCATTTGAAAAGGTCACGTCTTCCGCTTTGAGTTGAAGATTGGGGAAAACGGATAACGACAACGGACCCGCGATCACGAGGTCGCGTCCGGTGGCGGCTTTGACTTGAGTCGTTAGTTCTTGCTTGTAGCGTTCGACAGGGATGAGGAACGGTAAGGCGATGGCGGCCCCCATAAGCAAGAGTATAAGCCCGCCGACAATAAGCAAAAGTTTCTTCATGGAAGATGCTCTCTTTTAGGGGCCAGTATAGTACTGGACCTGGACCGCAATTTTTTCCACCCTGACCGAAGCATATGAATTTCTTTGTTGGTCCAATACTATAGCCTAGGCTATGGCGGATCGCCTAGGCCCATTCTGAGGGTAAGCGATAAACTTGTGTAATTGAACTTACATTGTTAATCTTTGAAAGCCGTCGCCTCACGGGTGTATCGGCAGTGGAGACAGAGTATGAAAATGACCAGCTTCCCGTTTGAGGTCACCGATTGGGACAAAGTTGAACCGACCGAGCATCCCGGCGAAACCGGGCTAGCCACTTGGCGAACTTTGTTTTTTGGTGAAGCAGATAATCAAATTCGGGTCCGCCGTGTCGACTATTCGGCCAATTACCTTGCCGACCATTGGTGCGAAAAGGGGCATGTCTTGTTTTGTTTGGAAGGTCGCCTTGAAACACACTTGAAAGATGGTCGTGTGGTGATCCTAACCCCGGGTATGAGCTACCAAGTGGGCGACGGCGCCGAGCCGCATCAGTCCTATACGGCGACGGGCGCCAAGCTTTTTATTGTGGATTGATGCCAACCCGAGGGACCATCGTGATGATTGATAAAGCGCTGCATAAATCACGTTTGGACCAGGTGCTCGCCGTTCTGGATAGCCGCGCGAGTTGGAGCCCCTTTAAGGAGTCTGCCAGCCCCAAATTGCACGGGGAGGACGCGCCAAAAAACGGCAAGGCGGCTTTTGATGCCCGATTGGGCCGGTCCTTTGATCTTCCTGGGCATCCTGGGGCGTGTGGGCGGGTTGGGGCAGAAGTATCGCCTTTTACGCAGCGTCCCTTGGGCATCGACTATCCTTATTATGATCTCGATACGGTTGTCGCCGCTTCACGGGCCACGCTATCGCTGTGGGCTGCAACCGATATCGGGATCAGGACCGATGTCTGTCTCGAGATGATCGAAAGATTGCACGCAGCGTCATTTGAAATTGCCCATGCCGTGATGCACACGGCTGGCCAAAGCTTCCCCATGGCCTTTGCCGGAAGCGGCCCTAATGCTCTGGATCGCGGACTGGAAGCGCTGGGCATGGCTTATCGTGTTTTGTCCATGAGCCCCAAATCAGCACAATGGCAAAAGTCATTTGGTCCTGGCGATCCTGTCCGTTTACAGAAAACCTATCGCCAAATACCTTTGGGGCCGGCGGTGGTCATCAGCTGTGCGACCTTTCCAACCTGGAATGCCTATCCGGCCATGTTCGTCAATCTCATGACCGGTAATCCGGTGATCGTGAAACCGCATCCGAACTGCATTTTGCCAATGGCGATTGCCGTTGATATTTGTCGTAAAACACTAGCCGAGCTAGGCCATGATCCGAACGTGATCACCATGATTACGGACAGTGTGGCGGAACCTATTGCGCAACAGCTTGTCATGCATCGCGGCATTGCCATTGTCGATTTTACCGGCAGTGCCAGATTCGGCGGTTGGATCGAACACAATGTACGCCATGCGCTGACGTTCACGGAAACATCCGGCGTGAATACGGTCGTTTTGCAAGGGACCGATAATCTTGATGGTATGATCGCGAAATTGGCTCATGGGTTATGTTTGTTTTCTGCCCAAATGTGTACCAGCCCGCAAAATATTTTTCTGCCCAAGGACGGTATCATCGCCAACGGACAGCGCGTCACTGTTGAAGACATCGGGCATCGATTGTCAAAAGCTGTTGATGACTTAATTAGTGATCGCCAACGTGCCGCCGCGTTGTTGGGCGCAATCCAATCGGAACAGTCCTTACAGATACTTCAAGATATGACGATGGCGGATGCGCAAAACGCTGATGTCGTAAGGCAAAGCGGTTCTTATGACCATCCAGATTTCCCACATGCGCGAACGGCGACGCCCTTGATCATTCGGTGTGATAAATCTGCGCGGGACCTTTATGGCGAAGAACGCTTTGCGCCGGTTTCATTCTTGATCACAACGGATAACGCCGAAGAAGCATTGCGGTTAGCTAGCCAGGATGCCAAGGAAATCGGTGCAATCACAGCTTTCTTATATGCAACGGACGATACTTTTATTGAACAGGCAGAAACGGCCTTTGCCTGGGCCGGAGCAAATTTGACAATCAATATGACCAGCGGCGCGATGCCGATTAATTTTTCTGCCGCCTATAGTGATCTGCATGTGTCTGGGCTCAATCCTGCCGGGAACGCAACTTTGACCGATGTAGCGTTTGTGGCCGGGCGGTTTAGAACCGTGCAGAACCGTCGACCGGTGTGATGTGCGGATTAAAGTGTTCCATATGAAATTTGCTGTTTTTGCCAAAGTAAACAATACGCCCATCAAAGAACACACTGTAACTCACGCATCCAGCCGTCATCAGGCTGCAAAGGAAATCTTCATATCCAATATCTTGAGCCGCAATCACATTCCGGATTTCAAGCGCTGAAAAACTTAGCGGTACATCATGGGTGCACTTTAATGGCAGATCGAGTGTTGTGACTTTACCATCGCGGCTATAGAAAATGGTTTGCCTTTGCACGAGGTCTGTATAGTAGCTGCGAATACCTATATCTCTTAGTATAGAGACGCGGTCCAGAAAGGGGAGGCCCCCTTCGAACGTGAGATCTTCACATTTCTGTAACGCACCCATCAACACAATGGACATACCCTCGACGCCCAGAACACAACTCGTGGCGTGATGCTAGGCATAAAAATTTCCCTGAGCAAGGGTATGGTTAGGGGTTGTTGTTGATTTTCTCTGCGCAAACTATCTAGGGTCGACTCATGGGCATCTCATATCACGCCTGGCGTGTTTATATTGATTTCTTTATGCTTAAAGAAACCAATAATGCGATGTTTCTTTTGAAACCAAAGATGATAAGAAATCGTCAGTATGGCGTTTTGTGAAGGTTGACTTGTCTTGGTTGAGCCATAGACTGATCGCCGGACTAGCTATTCTTGGGTAGGATAAAAGGAGATAATAATGGGCGACCTTTTCAAAGCCGTCGTGATTGATAAAGCGGATGGTAAAATTCACACCGAGATCAAGGATCTAAGCTTGGCGGATCTCCCAGATGAAGATGTGCTGGTCGAGGTTGCTTATTCATCCCTTAATTACAAAGATGGTCTGGCCATAACCGGAACTATTCCGATCGCCCGTAAGTTTCCGATGGTTGCTGGTATCGATTTAGCTGGGACCGTTTTGGAAAGTAAATCCGATGACGTCAAGCCCGGGGACAAGGTTCTGGTCAACGGGTGGGGATTGTCGGAAAAACATTGGGGTGGTTACAGTCAACGTGCTCGTGTGAAAGCAGATTGGTTAGTGAAAGTTCCAAGCTCCTTCAGTCTCAAAGACACCATGGCCATTGGAACGGCGGGCTATACCGCCATGCTCTGTGTGATCGCTTTGCAAAAAGCAGGGATCACGCCGGACCAAGGGGAGGTGTTGGTCACAGGGGCCGCGGGTGGGGTCGGGTCAGTAGCCGTCACCCTGTTGGCCGATTTGGGTTACACTGTGGTGGCATCGACCGGGCGTCCCGAAACCCATGATTACCTGCGCAGCCTGGGTGCGACAAGTTTCATCGACCGCGCTGAGCTTTTGCAAGCCGGTGGTCCGCTGCAAGCAGAACGGTGGGCCGGGGCCGTTGATTCCGTTGGCTCGACAACGCTTGCGACTGTTTTGGCACAGACCAAATACGAAGGGGCTGTTGCTGCTTGTGGTCTGGCGGGTGGCGGTGACTTACCGGCCAGTGTTTATCCATTTATTCTGCGCAATGTGCGACTTTTGGGTGTTGATTCCGTTCTATGTCCAAAACATCGTCGCGTTGAAGCCTGGCAACGATTAGCCAAGGATTTAAAGCTTGATAAACTCGCGTCCATGACATCGGTTGAGCCGATGTCGAAAATCAAGGATTTGGCTGCAGCGATTATTGCTGGTCAAACACGGGGGCGTGTGGTCATTGACGTGAACGCGTAACCAAAGGAATGGATCGATGACAGGCAGTATTATTAGTCACGTTTCTGTCGGCGTCACAGATTTGGCGCGGGCCAAGAAATTTTACGATGCCGTGCTTGGTGCGCTCGGCTATGGCGTAGTGATGGAAGAACCACCCTATGGCATTGCTTATGGCACGGAATTTCCTGAGTTCTGGATCGGGCCTGCCCATAATGGTGACGCGATTACGCCAGGTAACGGTGTGCACATCGCTTTTCTCGCGCCGAATAAGGACGCAATCGATGCTTTTCATAAAGCTGGCTTAAAAAACGGTGGAACGTCGGATGGGGCACCAGGATTCCGCCCCTATACCCCAACCTATTATGCCGCGTTTCTCCGTGATCCTGATGGCAATAAAATAGAAGCCATGACCATGTGATGGGACTCTATATGATGATTTGGAGCAGGCTTATGCCTGCTCCCGATTTTTGAGAAGATCGAGCGCGACGTCGACGATCATATCTTCTTGCCCGCCGACCATGCGCCGCCGCCCAAGCTCGACCAGGATTTGCCGGACATCGAGACCATAGGTTTCTGCTGCGGTTTCAGCATGGCGCAAGAATGACGAATAGACACCGGCATACCCCAACGACAACGTCTCGCGATCGACACGAACCGGGCGGTCTTGAAGCGGACGCACCAAATCCTCAGCGGCGTCCATCAGGGTATATAGATCGGTACCATGTTGCCAACCTTTGCGGGCTGCAGCGGCTATGAACACCTCGAGCGGGGCATTACCGGCGCCTGCACCCATCCCGGCCAAGGAGGCATCAATTCTAATCGCTCCATTTTGTACGGCGACAATGGAATTTGCGACACCGAGCGACAGATTGTGATGGGCATGAATGCCACGTTCCGTTTCCGGCTTTAAGACTGCATCAAAGGCTTGCAACCGGGCGGCCACGCCGTCCATGTCCAAAGCTCCACCGGAATCGACAACATAAACACAGGTCGCGCCATAAGATTCCATTAAGATTGCTTGTTGGGCCAAAGCGTCCGGCGCGATCATGTGGGACATCATCAGGAAGCCGATGGTGTCCATGCCCATTTCACGGGCGACCGCGATGTGTTGGGCGGCCACATCCGCTTCTGTGCAATGGGTCGCGATACGAACGGATCGAACCCCGATATCATACGCACGGCGCAGATCATCTTTGGTGCCGATACCTGGCAACAACAGCGTGGTGAGTTTGGCGTGCGTTAAAACTTCGGCCACAGCTTCCAGCCATTCCCAATCGGTATGGGCGCCGAAACCGTAATTGAAGCTAGAGCCGGAAATACCGTCGCCATGGGCAACCTCGATGGCGTCGACTTTCGCTGCATCCAACGCTTTGGCAATTTTTTGAACATGGTCGATGCCATATTGATGGCGAATGGCATGCATGCCGTCACGTAAGGTAACGTCTTGAATATATAGTTTCGTGCTGGTCGGATCAAAATGGGACATGGGGCGAACTTTCTCTTACGCTGCGGCGGCTTGATACTTCAGGGCGGCGATGCGCTCTGCGGTGCCAAGGGCGGCGGAGGTCATGATGTCTAGGTTTCCGGCATAGGCGGGCAGGTAATGAGCGGCGCCTTCAACCTCAAGAAAGACTGAAGTCTTCAAGCCCTCGAATGTGCCGTAGCCCGGGATTTTAAGCTGGCGGTTTGAGCCGAACCGTTCAAACTGAAGCTTCTGTTTTAAGCGATAGCCAGGAACATAAGATTGCACCGCTTTGACCATTTCTTCGACCGATGCTTCGATCAGTTTTTCATCGACCAAATCCGATAATGTGAACACAGTGTCGCGCATCAGCAATGGCGGTTCGGCCGGGT
>JBBCIP010000287.1:0-21669 GCA_037189785.1 Alphaproteobacteria bacterium | reverse complement strand
ATGTTCGCGTAATCAACAAACGTCGCGCCGCCAGTCTCTGCCAATACCTTCGTAATCGCCGCCGTCAGAGACGTCTTCCCATGGTCAACGTGACCAATCGTCCCGATGTTCACATGCGGCTTATTCCGCTCAAACTTCGCTATTCCCATGGTTCAATCTTCCCAATGCGAGGCCATTAACAAATTGATAAACTTATATAAATCGGGACTCCGAGTGGAGCGGGTGATGGGAATCGAACCCACGTAATCTGCTTGGAAGGCAGAGGCTCTACCATTGAGCTACACCCGCATAAGTGACCCGATCCCATCCTCAAGCCAAGGAGAGCAGTGGTGGAGGGAGAAGGATTCGAACCTTCGTAGGGAAAACCCGACAGATTTACAGTCTGTTGCCATTGACCGCTCGGCCACCCCTCCAGCTAAGCCCTGCTCTTATCAAGGCCTAAGGTGTGCCGGACTATCAACATTCAGCTCCCCCTGTCAACTGGAAAGTGGCGAAACTTTAACCGTACCTTAAACTCTGTCGTAGAACCCACGATGTCTCTGGGACCGCTCCCCGTCGGATTGACGAACAAGTTGTTTTTCAAACCACTAGCGACTATAGCACTACCATGAGCAATAAGCGACGGCCACAGCCCGGGAAAGGCCACGGGAACGACCCCAAAACCCCACCCAGGACAGGGTCCGGGGGCCATAAGCCCGGCCGACACACGGCCCCGCACCCTAAGCACGTTTCGACCCAATCATCCGGCAAATCATCCGGATCCACCATCACCCAAGGCAACCCCCAAAGCCGGGGCCAAAGTCAGGGCCAAAGTCAGGCCCCAAGCCGGGTCCAGAATCGGGCCCAGAATGAGATCGCACGACCCGACAAGCGGTTGTGGCTTTATGGGCATCATGCTGTGGAAGCGGCGCTTCTGAATGGTCAACGCGGCTGCCTGGCGCTGCGGGCCACGAAGAACGCAGCCGAGGCCCTGTCCGCCCCCGCCCGGGACGCCATTACCCGGCGCCGTCTTAGTATGGAGATCATGACCGGGGACGAGCTGGCGGCGGTGGCTCCGATCGGCAGCGTCCATCAAGGCATCCTGTTAGCGGTCGAGCCCCTGCCCGCGCTCGCCTTCGAAGACTTACCCACTGTTATGAATAAGGAACAGCCGGCGATCGTCGTTGTTCTGGACCAGGTCACCGACCCCCACAATATCGGTGCGATCTTGCGCTCGGCCGCAGCCTTTGGTGCCGTGGCCGTGGTCACGCAGGACCGCCACGCCCCACCCGAAAGCGGCGTCATCGCCAAATCGGCCTCGGGCGCGCTCGAAACCATACCGTGGCTGCGGGTGGTCAACCTATCCCGCGCCCTTGATGATCTGGCCCAGCACGGCTTCTGGCGGATCGGCCTTGACGGCCAGGCCGACAAACGATTGGACCAGATCGACCTCGGGGCCCGGATCGTTTTGATCCTGGGGGCGGAAGGGGCCGGTTTGCGCCACGGCACCGCCGGCCATTGCGACGCTTTGGCCAAACTGCCTATCACCTCGGCCATCGAAAGCCTGAATGTCTCGAACGCCGCCGCGATCTCGCTTTACGAATTTGCCCGGCGCATCCCGTAACTGCTCGACTAACTGATTGACGGCTTTCCTTTTTAAGGATTGCCCCTTTTTATGGATTGCTCCCCCTTTTTGCTTGATTCCCACTGCGCCCCACCATACTCTGCGCGCCACTCGCCTCAATAGGCGTCGCGGGCCGGCTTAGCTCAGTTGGTAGAGCACCTGATTTGTAATCAGGGGGTCGCGGGTTCGATTCCTGCAGCCGGCACCATCCCCCTCCCTCCCCAGATTTTTTATACCCGCGCTCATATTATCTTGTGCGCTCTTTGATGGTGTATCGGATGCTTTTTTATGACCAGGAGCCTGTAGGCGCACAAGATCTGTTGCGTGCGTAGGGCGTCAAACAAAAGCAGCTATTGGTAGGCGATATCAACAATTGGACTGTGCCATGCCACTCTCCGATAGCAAATGTTGCGCCGTTCATGCAGCCGCCAGGTGATTTAGAAAACTTTCCGATGGCAGCACTCATGCCATGGACAGCATAACCATATACGAAGACCCCACCGGAGTTCGACGATAGTCAAGCTTATCAAAAACTACGCCGCGAAAATCAATTCAGTATTTATGTACAGCCTTTATTGGAACTAACAAAGTTGCGGATCACCGATATCATTTGCTTCACGAGCGGCTACGGTCTGAGGCACAAAAAATATTTTTGGACAAATTAAATTCGTTCAAACAGAGGCCGCTCGTATCTGGACTCATGATGCCGCAAAAGTGATGGATTGGAACGCTATTGGATCAATACGGCCCGGAAACTTTGCCGATTTTATAGTCATAGACAATGACCACCAAAGGTAGATTTAGATAGCCTGCCTGAGACAAAGGTTCTGCGCATAGTTATTGATGGTAAAATGGTTTGTGATAGAGGCGTCTATATCAAAGCAAAAATGATTCCGTCGCACCGCTATACCCTAGCGGTGGACTACCCTTGTAAAACTAGAGACCTTCCGCATTTTTATGCCTGTGCTATCGCGCCGCATACGAGCAATACATTATGTCCGAGATACCTGTGTGCGAGGTGTCATAGACGCCATCATTATAGTCGCTGAGGATCGTGCGCTGTCGTTGCCCATAATCCATAATAGATCTTATACGGCAGATCTAAACGATCGACGTCAAAGACGATTTTCGACATATAAGGTTAATATGCGTGCATCAGTCTCGTAACACGGATGGGACACGAAAAGCTTTCAATTTTGAAGCAAATTGCTCTAACATCGTCACCATGAAGTTTGCCCCTTATACTTCGGCCGACGATGCCTTGTTGCGCCAACGGCTGATCGTAGCCGCCCTGAGTGCTCCGCCCCTGTCTGCCCGTTCCAGCTTACTGATTGCCCCGGCCGGATACGGCAAAACAACCCTGTTATCCCACCTTCAAAAAGCCTTGATGGCGCAAGGCAGCACCGTCATCTGGCTGAATTGCACCGATGAAGACCGCGATCCCGACGTGCTTTTGACCAATATAAGCCATGCCCTACGCAGTGCCGGTCTTTTGGATAGTTTGATTGAATACGGGGTCGACGATCTGATGGATATTCTGTCGGAAAGTGGCCCGCTTGCTTTGGTCATCGACGAATATGAAAACGCAGCATCCGATGGCTCCGATGCGGTGTTGGAAAATATTATCCGAGCGCTCCCATTGTCGTGCCGTTTGTTTATAGCCAGCCGCGAGTTGCCGCAGATTAGCCTGGCCAAGCTTCGGGTCGATGGGTCGGTGCGCATCGTGAACGCAACGGAGCTGCGTTTTACCGATCAGGAGATGGAGACGTTGCTGCCCCTATCCGCGGTCCCTGCGGACTATGGCAAGTTACTGCAACAGAGCGAAGGTTGGCCGGTGATGGTGCAACTGGCCAAATTGAACTGGCAAACGACCAGCCATGCTGCGCCAGCCATAGCCCCACAACTTGGGCACAGTTTTGGTATCTTCGATTATCTGGCTGAACAAATTCTGAACCGCCTCGCTCCCGACTTGCGGGATTTTCTGTTGGAACTCTCCATATTGTCGGAAGTGGATATTCCATCGGCCCAGGCGGTGACCAAGCATCCCAATACGGAAAAAGCGATCTATAGTCTCCTACGACTCCGCCCCATCGTTACGGTTATTGATGAGCATCCGTTAGCCATCCGCCTGCATCCCTTATTCCGGGATTTTTTGCGCCACGAGTTTTTGAACTTTCCTATTACCTCGGCCACAGAACTCCATCAGCGGGCTGCACGGTATTTTGCCAACGGCAAAGATCTGCAAAAAGCCATACATCATGCGTCGCAATCCGGCTCCGAAGATCTCGTGGCGGAAATCTTGGAAGACGCAGGCGGCGCACTATTGAATATTAACGAAGGCTATAGCAGAACCCGGTCTTATCTGGCGACCCTGCCGCCAAGCGCGATTACGCACCGTCCCCGTCTGCATCTGATGCGCCTCATGCAAAGCGCCATGGAAGGCACATCGGCGGACTGGCTTTATGAATTCGACCAATTTTTGGAGACCCTTGCGAGCCCGGAAAACCAACATTTGGCTGCCGACAGCGACTTCGCACTTTCGATCGAACTCGTCCGCGGGATCAGTGAATTAGCCGAATGTCCGCAAGTCTACGTGGACGCGCCCTGGCCCAAAATTGATGAACGCCACCGGAAGTCCCTGGCCCGTAAATTTGAAGAACCCCGCTATTATGGCCAGGCATTGATTTTGGAATTTCTATTCTTGATCGATTGCGGCTCGTTACAACGGGCTGATCAACGGTCGAAAGACCTGGCTGAATTGTTTCAATCGGCCAGCTTTTCCGCCAATGCCTCATGGATCATCAATCACATGAGCATTGTCAATCTATGGAAAGGGAACTTATCGGCCGCCGAATATTACTCACAAATGTGTTTGGACCGTGTTCGCGCCGCCGGGGAAACCCGCAACACCATGATGCGCCAATACTGCCACGCTATTTTGGGAGAGTGTTATTTCGAGCAGAACAAGCTTGATCTTGCCCTGCGCACGTTCGACGACATTCCCAAATATCTGCCATACGCGCTACTGACCACAATGGCCGGATACATCTGCACCGCATCGCGTGCCAAACTTATCTTAGGCGATGTTCAAGGCGCACTGGCGGATCTAATCCAAGGCCACGAATTTGCCTGCACATATTCCTTGCCGCGTATGAAGAGCATCATCGCGGCCACAGTGGCCGAGATACATCTGTCAATCGGTAATATAGATGGCTGTGAAGAATGGATCGTCAAAGAAGATTTGCGGAAAAAACTGGCAAACAATCAACTTTGGTTCAATCGATCGTGGCTTGAAACGCATGCGCTGGTACGGCTGTTTTCCCGCTATTGGCTTCACCAGGAAGATTTTGATCGCAGCCATGATTTGGCACACGAATTCTCCGTACGCGCCCAACAAAGCGGTCGGTCTTTAGTCGCCGCCTATGCCGATGTGGTTGTTATGGAATGCTTGTTACGCAAAGGCAGTCGTACTCAGGCCCAGGTGGTTTTGCGCCGTATTTTGGATGCCACCGCCGAACATGCCGCCCTGCGTCCGCTGCTCGATATGAGCGCAGAGGGTATCAATCTGTTGCGGTTCATGGCCCGCAAAAAAGGTGAAAGTCACAAATCTTGGATAGATACCATCCTGACAACCATAGACGCTGGCGTTTCAAACCAAGGTCCTGTCGCCAATGATATGAGCCCGCGGGAACGAGAAGTGCTACAGGGATTGGAGCTTGGCCATTCCACGAAAATCATTGCCCGGACTCTGGATATCTCCCATGAAACTGTGCGTCATCATCTGAAGAAAATATATGCAAAACTTGACGTGCATAATCGTGACGAAGCGGTCCAGGAAGCAAAGCGCCGGGGTATTCTCATATAAAAGGGTATTTTCATATAAAAAACGCCGGCCCAGAAAAGGGCCGACGTTCAGCAATACAGAATAATACTGGATTAGAAGCGGACTGTGCCTTGCACACCGAATTGCCGCTTTGGCGACGGTACCCGTGAATGCGCATCCGGCCCGAACGCATCGGTTCCAAACTGAGTAGGATAGCGAGCATTGGTGAGATTATCGACATACCCGCCGATGGACCACTGCTCCAGCTCCAAAAACAGCCGCAAATTGATGATATCTTTGGCAGGCGTTTTTGAGACATTGGCCATATCCCAATAAATAGGCCCGCGGCGCATATAGGCCGCATAAGCGCGCAAATCGACACCATCGCTCAAAGGCATTAGATATTGCATCGTCAAGCCCATTGTATATTGCGGACTTTGCGGGGCCTTATTCCCGATGTAAAGGCCAGTGCCATCAAAATCCTTGATCGATGAATCGACAAATCCGACACTCGCGGTGATATCCAAGTTATTCGTAGGCCGGGCTGTAATGTCGAATTCGAAGCCTGTAATATCCACCTTATTGATATTGGTAATATTCTGTGATGGCGGATCGACGGTCACGAAGAAGAACTGCTGATTATCGAATTTGGTGTAAAATGCGGCAGCATTGACCAGCAACTGACCATCCATGAACTGGCCTTTAAAGCCGATTTCAAAACTGTCGGAGATTTCTTTGTCAAAACCGCGGTCCGCACCACCCACGGCAAAGAAAGAATTGAACCCGCCAGACCGGAAACCACGGCCATAGCTGGCATAGGTGCTCATCTCGTCAGTCCACTGATAGCGCAACTGCACTTTAGGCTGCAGCGACTTGAATGTTTCTCCCGCATCAGACCCCGCGAACGCGGCATCCACAGACTTACGTTTATCGCTGTCCAAGCGCATGCCGACCGTAAATTCCAACTGGTCCGTGATGTCTATGCTTGCCGATCCGAAACCCGCCACCGATTTGCTTGAGCCAACGTCGAAACTTTGAATGGCGAAACCGCCACCTGGCTGTCCTGTCCCGTCATCAAACGGAATTTGCAGAAAGTTATCGGTATCGCGGTCTTGATAATAAAACCCGACCAGCCAATTCACCCGCCCATCATCATTAGACGCCAGACGCACTTCCTGGGTCAGTGCTTTAACGCTCAAATCGACCTGCTGTAACAGAATGGGGGCCGGGGTAAAGTCGGCATCGCCAAATAAATTGGCAACGCTTTTACTATAGCCGCTGATCGATGTTAATTTTACAGCCCCGAAATCATAGTCGATTTTCAGCGAGACATCTTTGATCTCTCGCTCATCGAATGTCATCACGTTTCGGTTCAAGAATGATTGGCTGTAATTGTCAGAATTCTGCCCATTAACAATCTCAATTGTAGGGGCACCGGCGGTTTGATCCAAGTAATTACCGCGTAACTCGATTTTCAAATTTTCACTGGCGTTCAGAAGGAGCGACGCCTTGGCGATATAACTTTTATCAAAATCCGCATTACGCCCGCCACGAACCGCTGTTTGATCCTTAATTTGACCATCGTAATCACGCATCATACCAGTGACTCGGAACAACAGCTTGTCTTGCACGATCGGTCCAGACAGCACAACAGCACCACGGAAATCGTTGCCCGAAGCGTAAGAGCCGCGCACCAAACCTTCAAAGTCATTGGTCGGCTGCTTGGTAACGATATTGATCGCTCCACCGATGGCATTACGACCGTAAAGAGAGCCTTGCGGTCCGCGCAAGACTTCAATTTGTTGAATGTCCATCAATTCCTGATTAACGAATGTCGGATGCGCTATTTGCACGCCGTCGATAATCACAGCCACCGGCGCTTCCCCACCTTGGGCGGTGGGAATACCACGAATGGTCATTTGCATTTCCGACGGCCGATAGGTCGGCGTGAAAAACATATTCGGCGTCAAATTGGCCATGTCGGTGACATTTCTGATGCCTGCCGCTTCAATCTGCTCGGCCGTAAATACTGTAATAGAATCGGGTACTTCGATGAGCGATTCATCACGTTTGCGCGATGTCACCACGATTTCTTCGATCGTGAACGTGCTGTCCGCAGCCCACACCTTCTGCTCCATGGCAAGGACCGGCACCGTTAAGACTGTCGTACAAGCTAAAATCGACAAGCGTCTAGTTATGCGCATAGCGTGTCTCCCTTTAATCTTGATATTGTTTAATATTGATGGTCGAAACCAAGCTCCCTGCGTCAAGTCCCAGCGTCAAGTCCTTGAGATCACGTCAAATGATCAAGCCGCGACACTCAATCTGCGACAATCGAGCCACCTTATTAAGGCCACCTTATTAAGAAAGCGGTTTGGTATAGGGTCAACCTGCAGCGATGTGGGATAGCTCAAGTATTTTGGGGGATACCCCTCAAACCCAAAGCCGCATCGGGGATCCCCCATTTTCTTGCTTGCGACCCCAAAAAGCGAATGACATCCTGAAATTATACCTGGCTGAAATTATAACAGGCACAAAACTATAACAGATACAGCGCGGCAACATTTTCGAAAACATTTTTGGAAATCTGGGCAAAATCAAGATTTCGCACAATGGTTAATGCCGCTCCCAAGGAGATGAGAATGGAAGCAAAATACCGCATCGCTGTCGACGTCGGCGGCACGTTCATGGATCTCGTGTTGATGGACGAAACGACGGGGGCCATCAAGGTGGAAAAAATCCCTTCGCTCGCTGACCAACTGCCGAGCCAATTCTTGAAGGGTCTTCAATCCTTTAACGTGCATATGGACGAGATTGGCCGGATCTTTCACGGCATGACCGTCGGCGTAAACGCCTTGCTGCAGGAACGTGGCGCCCGGGTCGGCTTGATAACCACCAAAGGTTTTCGTGATGTGCTCGAGATCGGTCGTGGCGGCCGTCAGCCGGTATATGATTTCGTCCAAAAAAGCCCGAAGCCGCTTGTCGAGCGTTTTTTGCGTCGCGAAGTCACCGAAAGAATCAATTTCCGTGGCGACGTACTCACCCCCCTAGATCTGAATGAATTGGACCAGGAGGTAGATTACTTGCTGTCCCAGGGTGTAGAGGCCATCGCCATCACCTTCCTCCACGCCTATGCGCATCCAGCTCATGAAGTTGCCGCCCGGGACCATATTCAGGCCCGCTATCCAAATATTGCGATATCCGCATCTCATGACATCGCCGCAGAATGGCGGGAATACGAACGCACCTCGACCACAGTATTAAATGCCTTTATCCAACCAGTGGTCAAAGGCTACCTGGAAGAATTGCAGCGAAAGCTCACGAACGCCAACTACACCCGCCCGCTCGCGGTGATGCAGTCCAGTGGTGGGGTGGCCAATGTCAATACCGTGGCCAACAAACCCATCCGGACCCTCATGTCCGGTCCGGCAGGCGGTGTTATCGGCGCCAAATTCCTATGTGCGCATTTAGGTTATAAGAATGTCATCTGCACTGATGTGGGCGGCACCAGTTATGAAGTTGCCATTATTGAAGATGGTGCCATTCTCGAACGCAGCCAAACCCAGATTGCCCGGCGCCCCATCCTGGGCTCACTGATCGACGTGATGTCGATCGGTGCCGGTGGTGGATCCATTGCCTGGCTCGACCACCGCGGCGGGCTACAGGTCGGCCCACAAAGCGCCGGCGCGACACCAGGGCCCGTTTGCTTCGGTACCGGCGGCACGGAACCCACAACAACAGATGCTCACTTGGTGCTGGGGCGGCTTGATCCCACCTATTTTCTCGGCGGTCGCATGACCCTGGATCTAGCCGCGGCTCAAAAAGCTATTCAGGACAAAATCGCCACGCCGCTCGGGATCTCGCTGGAAAAAGCGGCCCAAGGCATTGTCGCCATTGCTGAAACCAACATGGCGAACGCCATCCGCACGAAAACTGTGGCGCGCGGCCTCGACCCACGTGAATTCGTGTCCCTGGCCTATGGCGGCGGCGGCGGCTTGTTCGCCTGTGCCGTGGCGGAAGAATTGGAAATACCCAAAGTGATCGTGCCGGTGGCCCCTGCCAACTTCTCCGCCTGGGGCATCCTCACCAGCGACTATGTCGAAGATGAAGTACAGACCCGAGTGCTCCCGTTCGATCAAGAGCATATTGTCGAAACCATAACCACCATAGATACGCTCGCGGAGCGGGCTTTGGATGCGGTCGCCGGCTACGGTTTTGCACGGCAAGACATCGAACTTTTACGACGTGTCGATCTGCGTTTCGAAAATCAGGAATACACGTTGACGATTGATTTAGAGCCCAGTTGGCGGGATCCTTCATCGATTCTAGCAGGGGCACGAGAAAAATTCATCACGGCCCACCAAAGATTATACGGCCATGGCGATCCGGCAGCCAATCTTGAACAAGTATCGCTGCGGTGCCGCGCCATCGGCCATGTGCGCGCACCGGACGTAGCAAAAATATCGGCACCGGTTAAATCCACGCCCAACAAGCATCGCATGGTTTATTTTGATAGCGCAAACGGTGCCGTGGAAACCTTGATTGTTGAACGTGACACTCTGGCCGCTGGCCAAAAAATAACCGGACCTGCCATCATCGATGAATGGACCATGACCACTGTGCTCCCGCCAGGCTGGGTCTGTGTTTGTGATGATTATGGCAATCTAATTCTTGAGCCATCCGGTCGCTAGGAGAAGATAACATGACCAAAGTAGATGTTGTACGCGCCGAAATTATCCGCAATCGTTTGGTTGCGGTGAGCGAGGAAATGGCCAAAACCCTGGTCCGAACAGCCTATAATCCGCTGCTTTATGAGGTCCAGGATTTTTCTATCACCATCATGTCCGCCGCCGGCGACATGTGGGCCGAAACACCGGGCGTGATCGTATTCAGCCAAGCCTTCCCCGAAGCTATTCGTAACGGCATTAAGCGCTGGAACGATAATTTCGAACCAGGCGATGTTATGATCGTCAACGATCCGTTTGAAACCGGCACCCATATTTCAGACACCAATCTTTATATGCCGGCGTTCCATAACGGCAAACTGATTGCCTTTTGCGGTATTGCCGCGCACTGGGCCGACATCGGTGGTAAAAGCCCCGGCGGCTGGTGCCCCGACACCACCGACATGTTCCAAGAAGGCATGTGCTTCCGTCATCAAAAAATTGTGGCGGCCGGGAAAAAGAACGAAGCGTTGTGGGATTTCATTTGTGACAACGTTCGGGTTCCGGTCATCGTGAAAGGTGACTTGGAAGCTCAGATCGCGGCCTGTCAGCAGGGCGTGGCGCGCATTCAAGCGTTGTGTGAGAAATACGGACCGGACGTTGTTCAGGCTTCGATGGATCACGTGATTGCTGAAACCGATAAATCGATGCGTCGGGCAGTGTCACGCATGCCTGCGGGTGAATATGGGGCGTCTATTCGCTTGGATAGCGATGGCGTCAATCCAGACGGGGAGTTTCTCGTCTGCCTGAAGGTCACCGTGATGGAGGATAGCATTCGCTTCTCCCTGAACGGATCCAGTCCAACGGCACGCGGCCCCATTAATCTGCCCGCCCCGTGCACAAAAGGTATTCTGGCGTCGTCCATCAAGGGGCTTCTGTTGCCTTATGATCCCTGCAATGCCGGACACACCATGTGTCTGGACTATGAACTGCCCGCCAATACGCTTATTAATCCGTCACGACCGGCCCCCACCGACTCCTACGGCTATATTGTCAGCAGCTTGATGGAACTGATGTTCCGCTGCTTCGCCAATATCGTGCCGGAACACTGTCCGGCCGGTGGTTTTCAGTTAACCGGCGGTTTCGTAACCCGGACACAACCGGAACATGGGAAACCGTTTGTGATGACCGATCCGGTCCATGGCGGCAACGGCGCCACCCATGATGGGGATGGCCCCACCAATCAGATCATCGGCAACGGCGATCTGCCCACCAATCCCATAGAAGTGATGGAAACCCGCCATCCTGTCTTGGTGGAACAGTTGATCTACGCAGCAGAGATGAGCGGTCCTGGTCGTTTCCGGGGTGGCAATGGTGTCCGCAAAGATTACCGGTTCCTGGAAGACCATTGTTACGTTGCGCTGGTCACCGAAAACACCACCGACGTGACGTCCAAAGGTGTCAGCAACGGCGAAAATGGCATACCCGGATCTTTTATGATCAATCCGGGCCGTGCCGATGAAACAGCCTATACCAAGCGTGTCGCCAGCCTTGGCCCGTTCCCCCAAGGCACGGTGCTCCGTGTCACCACCGGCGGCGGCGGCGGCTGGGGCTCCCCACACGACCGCGACCCAAACTTGGTACTCTATGACGTCCGTAACGGTTATATCGACGCCGAAACGGCCCAGAAAGTTTATCGCGTCTCCGTCATAGAAAAAAATGGCACCTGGGCCATTGATCACTCTCAAACGGAAAGGTTACGTGCCGCATGATTACAGTCTTCCGCAACGCCCGCGTTTTCGACGGATACAACGAAGACATCCTTGAAGGAGTGAACGTTGTGGTAGAAGGCGACCGCATCCGCGAAGTGTCGGCCACGACCGGCAGTTTCGCGGACGCCGCGGTCATCGATTGCAAAGGCCGCGTCTTGATGCCGGGACTGATCGATTGCCATTTCCATGCCTATTCCCCAAGCCTAGACCTCACCAGCAGCGATCATATGCCACCGCCCTTGATGGCGTCTCATGCCGTGCGGATCTTGGAAGGCACATTGGCGCGGGGCTTCACCACGGTGCGGGACGCCGCCGGTGGCGACATCGGTCTGTGGCTGGCCATAGAACAGGGACTGATCAAAGGGCCGCGCTTCTATTTTTCTGGGAAAGCGCTATCGCAAACCGGTGGTCATGGCGACATGCGGCCTGGCCATAAACACCAAATCTGCGGGTGTAATGGCTACTCCGGTTCTATGACCTTGGTGGCAGACGGGGCGGATGCCGTGCGCGCCGCCGCCCGCGAAGAATTGCGCCGGGGGGCGCATCAAATCAAAATCTTCGTCTCAGGGGGTGGTTTATCCCCGAGCGACCCGATGACAATGCCGCAGTTCACCGAAGAAGAAATTCGCGCGGTGGTTTATGAAGCATCGACCCGGAACACCTATGTCATGGCGCACAGCCACACCGATGATTCATCGCGCCGGTGTTCCGAATACGGGGTGCGCACGATCGAGCACGGAACCTTGATCAATACGACCGAAACCGCCAACATTTTGGCCAAAAACGGTACCTATGTTGTACCAACTTTGTCCATTGTCGACATTATGAAACAGCATATAACCGCCCTTAATCTGGATGCGGCTATCATTAGTAAAATCAACGGCATCGGCAATGAAATGCTGCAATCGTTGGAATTGTGCGCCAAAGCCGGTGTCAAGCTTGGGTTTGGTACCGATTTGCTGGATCATAAGTTCCACCCGGCCCAAGGTGGTGAGTTTGAATTGCGGGCACAAGTCAGCAAACCCATCGATGTGCTGCGTTCCGCCACTTCCATAAATGCCGAAATCGTGCAAATGTCTGGACAGTTGGGCTGTATACAACCAAACGCGCTCGCGGATATTTTGGTGTTAGAGGATAACCCGCTCACCAATCTAGCGTTGTTCCGCGAACCCTTGAAAACCATACCCGTCGTCATGAAAGGCGGAGAGTTTGTCCGTAACCATTTGTTGTAAGGCCTGCTTTTGAGTAGTCCCGCCGCCGCACCCAAAGGGTTCGATAAAGCGTACACCGTGATGCTGATCGCGGTGTTCCTAACCGGCACCGCTTCGGCCGGTCTGCTGGTCATCAAACCGCTGCTGGTCGGCGCTCTTATTCAAGAATATCTCTTTACACCCCCGCAAGCCGGTTTCGTCGCCGGCATAGAAATGGCCGGCATTGGCATCGCTGCTTTTGTGGTGGCGGCGCTGGGCGGCGGCTGGCCACGACGGCGTGTCATCATCTCCGGGGCGACACTCGGCATTTTGGGATCTATTGTTCCCATGCTGACCGATGCCTATTGGCCTATTTTGGTGGCTCGCTTTGTCGCGGGCACGGGCTGCGGTCTTATAGCGTCGATTGTTCTGGCGGTAATCGGTACGACGCGGGATCCTGATCGCACTTTCGGCCTGTATTACATCCTGACCTATGTAAACTCCGCCATGATGGTGCCTGTAGGACTATGGGTGCTGAGCCGGTACGGTGTGCCAGGCGGCTATGCCTTTTTAGCCCTTGTCTTGGCCATAGCGTATATCACCGTACACCGCGTCCCTGAACGGGTCGGCACGCAAACCCGCCATGCCGACGGAACGGGACTACCACCGTTCCCAATGACCGACGGCCTTTTGGCGTTGGGGCTGTCTCTGTTATTCTGGATCGGTGTTGGCGGCATTTGGGCCTTTGTCGAACGTCTGGGCACCAGCGCGGGGCTTACGCCTCAGGGAATTGGCTTCGTCCTGACCATTGGGCCGCTGTTTTCGATCGCTGGAGCCTTGACCGCATCGATCCTTCATATCCGGTTTGGACGCTTTCCCATCCTCACCATTGCCATTTCGCTGGCCGCTGTCGGTGCTACGTTATTGGGTCCGATCCAGACATCCTGGACTTTTGCTGCAGGCGTATTAACCATCAGCTATGTCTGGAGCTTGTTTCTCGCTTATATGGGCGGGGCTATGTCGGCTATCGATCCAAGCGGTCGGGTCATCGCCCTTAGCGTAACCAGCCAGACGATCGGCATGGCAGTGGGCCCTGCAACTGCAGGGCTTATTGCCAGCAAGATCGGCTATGAGGGGATTGCTTTAATGGGACTCGCCTGTTTTATCGCGACTTTACCATTATTGATGCTGCTGCGGATGCGCCAACGTCCAGCCGTGGTGCACGCCCAATAATATTGGCTGTCAATTTAGCTGTGGCAACTCTTTAAAGTTCAGCCAAACAATCTCCATAACGAACATAAAAAGGCGCTGTAAAACAGCCCTAAATCAAGTGGCCCAGTTTAAAACTGCTTCGTCATCGTTGCGATAACTTGTCGGGCTTGACCGAAGAAGCAGCCCATTGATCCATTGCAACGGCCAGCATAGCGCTTGTCAAATATGTTGCTGCCATTGAGCGCGAAGCGCCACCCTGGAATGTCGTAGTGAAGCGTTGCGTCGAACAGCGTTACGGCCGGGCTGACATACAGCTCTCCACCAATAGTGGATGGAGTTACGCCGGGACTGCTGCTGAGATAGCGCACACCGGCGCCACCGCCAAAACCGGCGAGTGCTCCGGTATCTTGGGTATAGTCGACAAATAGCGACGCTTTGTGACGCGGCGTGGCTTCAAGGCGCGCACCGACTTCCGGCGCAAACTCACTGCGTGTGATTTTGGCGTCCGTATAGCTATAGGATGCATTGATGCTGAGCTTCTGTTGGATCCGTGCAACAGCTTCCAACTCAACGCCCTTTGAAACAATCTGACCGGTTTGAATATCGAAAAAGACGTTGATTGGATCGGTCAAAAGCGGGTTGTTTTGCTGGATACGGAACACGGCGGCCGTAGCGAACACTTCGATGTCGTCACCAAGATCCCGGGCGTCATACTTGATACCGGCTTCCCACTGCTCGCCTTCGCTCGGAACGAACCGTTGTCCTGCGAACGTCGATCCAACGTTGGTAAGAAACGAGGTGGAGTAACTGATATAAGGTGCAAGACCAGATTCGGTGACATAGGTCGCACCCGCGCGCCAGGTAAACTTGCTCTGATTGGTCTCAGTCTCAGGAACAGCAATATAGTTGGTAACCTCGGTCCAATCCTGCCGACCTGACAAGGTCAGGATAAAGTTACCCAACTTCATCTGATCCTGAGCATAGAGACCATATTGCTTCAAGCGGACATTGGTGAAAGGGCCAAGCGCTGGAACAGCAATCGGTGTGGTGCTGTAGACCGGATCAAACAAATCGATATCCGTTGCCAAAGCAAAAGCGAACGCTGATTGTTCCCGATAGTTGCGATAGTCCAACCCCACCAACACATTGTGTTCGATCGCACCTGTTGCAAAGTTGATATCAAACCGATTATCAGCGGTGAACTGTTGGGTGTCGTCGGCGAACGGAAAATTAAAGCGCGACACAGTCCGGTTATCCGCAGCGAGGGATGATCCATAAATGATCTGTTGATATTCGCTATAGTCGGTCCAACGTAGATTTTGAGTAAAACTCAGTGCGGAAGAAAAACGGTGGGTCAGCTCATAGCCTATGCCCCATTGTTCACGGCGATAAAAGTTATAATCAGGCTCCCCCAAATTCACACCACGCGGTACCTTCCCAAGCGGGTTGTCGAACAAGACGCCGTTCGCAGGCAAAAAGCCGTTGGTATCACCCTCGACCCGATCCCACTGGTAATAGGCCAGTGCTGTGATCTTGGTATCAGGTGTGATCTCAAAAGTAATGGCAGGCGCGACATAGGCGCGCTCGGCGGTGACATAATCCGTCTGTCCGTCACGGTCGCGGTAAAGGCCGGTCAGTCGGGCACTGATACTGTCACTCAACGCGCCCGTGATGGTTCCTGCGGCCTGCTTAAAATCGTCGGTACCGTATTTAACCTGCACTTCTCCGCCGAACCGTGACGACGGTCGACGGCTGGAAAGATTATAGATGCCGCCCGGCGGCGTACTGCCATAAAGAGCGCTGGCCGAACCTTTAAGGATGTCGACGGCCTCGAAGCCATAAAGGTCGAGACCAACGTTATCGATGGTATCGCTGACCGGAGCCTGCAGGCCGTCAATATACTGAATCGGAATAAAGCCGCGCACGCGCAAGAAATCAAAGCGCAGGTCTGGCCCG
The DNA here is from genome assembly GCA_037189785.1 of Alphaproteobacteria bacterium. Lineage (GTDB taxonomy): Bacteria > Pseudomonadota > Alphaproteobacteria > Sphingomonadales > Govanellaceae > Govanella. Next base: position 5,449 of record JBBCIP010000287.1, on the reverse strand, counting down.
TAATTCTCGCCCGCCACACCCGCCGTGTAGCGCACCGCCTGCTGAACATCAACAAAGTTCAAAAGATCGATCTGATCACGCGAGATTACGGAAACCGACTGTGGTGTTTCAATCAGAGGCGCAGTGGTCTTACTCGCTGTAATTGCCCCATCGGGAACAAAACGACGCGCGGTCACGATGATCGCCCCGTCGGCCTGTCTGATAGCCTCGATCCCGGTATCAAGCGCTTGTTCTTCGGCAGACCTTACGTCCTGTGCATGGGTAACGGTCGGTACCATCATGGCAACACTTGCCAGAAGAACCGCAGAAAGGCTTAAATCCTCACGAATACATGACATTTCTGCAAACTCCTTATTTCGGGTTTCGCTTGTGAGCGGTGCTTGCATCTGTCATTAAGGTAATTAAGAATGAGTTGCAATAATAGGCATATGTCCAGGCCCGAAACAATCAGAATCTGGCCCGACTGAACAAATTATTGCGCTGTACGATATGACCGACGATGAGAAAGCGAAAGCTACCCTATGACCCCAGCCGATCCTATCACCCCAACCGATCCTATAACCCTAGCGGAAAAGCGATCTGAGAATTCTGAAGTAACGGCCTGGTCATTGCAGGCTCTTTTTACGGTTGCATTTCTTGGCATTACCGCAGGTGTGCAGATGAGCGACCTCGGTGTTCAGGCTTTATCCCTATCCTCTATTCAGGAGACGTTCGGCGTCAGCGATGCAGCCCTGGGGGCTCTTCAAGGGCTGGCTGGGATTTTGGTTGGTAGTTTTGTCGCCATCCCGCTGGCGCGATTTTCGGATCGCTTTTCGCGTAAGCGCGTTCTGCTGTCCCTGATCTTGGCGTCGACCACAATGATGGTGTTGAGTGCTTTTGCGCCTAATTTTCCTTTGTTCTTCATTGGCCGATCTGCGGCCGGTATTACCGAGTTTGCGATGATCCCGTTGGTCTATTCGATGATCCCGGACTTAGCCCCGGAACGAGACCGGGTGGTGGCCAATCTCAGCTTCGCCGCATTGATGGCGGCTGGCGCAAGTGGCGGATTTTACTTCGGCGCCGCAATCATTGAAACGGCCACAGCGCTGTTCTCCTTTGATATCGAACCATGGCGCAAAGGCTTCCTACTCCTTTCAATGGCAGGACTACCGCTTTTGTTGCTTGGTTTGCTCGTGGTCGATCCCCCCCGTCATTTCAGCAATATCAATCCCCGGCTAACGACGTCATTAGGCCTGTTCCTCAAAAAGCGCTGGCAGGCCGTGGGCTTGTTTGTCGGGGTCGCGGGGGCTCTATTGATCGCAGTGCAGGCGGTTAACCAGCTCATTGCGCTCGGTATGGAGCGGCGATTTGATACGAACATAGCCACGATCGGCCATGCCATGGGGCTAATCGTTTTGCTAACCAGCGTTGGTTGCCTGCCAATCGCAGGGCTTCTTGACAGATTGCTAGGACGCTATTTCGGACAAGCCTCGCGCCCGCTCATCATGGGGATCGGCGCAATGGCCGCCATACCATTGGTGGCGATGATACCGTTCTGTTCAGAAATCGATCATGCGCTGATCATTCTCGGACTGTTTCTATTTGTCACCTGCACGGCTAATGCCCTGGTGCCGACCATGTTGCAGGATCTGACCCCAGCCTCAATAAGAGCGCGAAGCTTTGCGGTATGGAGCTTCGTCGTGTCGCTCTTTTCAGCCACAGGACCATTGGTTGCTGGTATGCTTTCGCACACACTTTTGCAAAACAATTTACTGGAAGCCATAACGATGACAGCGATACCGGCGCTTGTGCTATCTGCCTTTTGCGCCGCCCATTCATTCATGCAAACCCGTCGCGAAGCCGTGGCGGAACACTATCTGCCGAGCTAGTGGACGCAATTTACTATTGTCAGCCAGATTTACCCGCCACACAGTGCTGCGCAAAAGCCCAGAATAAAGCGGCCTCAGCGAATTTGCTGTCCTGGTCGCCACTCGACTGATGTCCGCTGTCAGGATCGAGCACGAGCACAGCCGGATTGTCCGATTGGGAACAATAGCGGATGTTGGCGATCAGCTTGGCCGGCTCCCAATAAGGCACGCGATCATCCTTCAGACCTGCCGTACATAATATCGGCGGATAAGGTGCCGCCCGTACATTCTCATAGGGCGAGATCGACGCGATATAATCATAAGCTTCAGGATCGGCAAGTGGATCTCCCCAATCCGGCCGAAACAAAGGCACGAGCGGATGTTCGGCGTCGCTCATTGTATTCAACATGTCCACGAACGGCACCTGAGCGATGACACCCGCCCATAGTTCAGGCTCTATGTTCATCGCACTACAAACCAACAAACCACCTGCCGACAAACCATGCGCCACGATCCCGCTCTTCGCCGCATAGCCCGCATCCTGCAAGTGTTGGGCGCAGGCAATAAAATCGGTCATAGAATTGCGCTTTTTCATACGCCGCCCGTCATGGAACCAACCGCGACCTTTTTCCGAGCCACCGCGAACATGAGCAATGGCATACCGAAACCCCGCATCAACAAGCACTGTCGCCGCAAGGGAAAACAACGGATCACTGGAAATGCCGTAAGCGCCATAACCCGTCAGCAACAGTGGCGTGGTGTTATCAGTGGACATAGTGCGGCGGGACAAAACCGTGATCGGTATAGTCTCCCCGTCCGGCGCCAGCGCTTCTAAGCGTTCGACACGATAGTCGGCAGAATTGAAATTCCGCGGCCGTTCCTGTCCAACCATGGTGCAGGAACCATCAGCCAGGCTCACATCAATCCATCGTGGCGGACTGGATGGCGTCTGATACACGATGCGCACATGAAGTGCCTCATAATCCTGAGCCTGAACGAGTTTGATGGCATAGGCAGGATCGTCAAATTCAACCGGAACTTCCGTTCCGTTCGTGTGCTGTAAAACAAGCCGATGAAGACCATTGTGGCGTTCCAATCTGATCAGCGTCCCGGCAAACGGCAAGATCGCGATGATCGGCACACCTTTTCTATGCGCCACAAGCTCGGACAGGATTTGGAAGCTTGCCGGCTCGAGAGCGAGAAGTTTGCGATCGATCGCACCCTCGGCATCGGTCAGCATCAGCAACCGGCCCGCCCATTCATCCACTTCATACGTGACGCCGCGCTCACGTGGACGGACGACACTGGGCACTGCCACTTCTGCATCAGCAGGAATGAGACGCACTTCCGCCATATCAGGACCGCCGAGGGTCAGCGCAATGAACCCATTGGCTGCGGTTCGCTTCACCTGCATGAAGATTGCCGGGTCATGTTCTTCATAGACCAGTACTGTATCGCCGCTTTCAATGGCCGTACGGTAAAGCCGCGTTGGACGGCTGTGGATGTCGCGCCAGATCCAAAACAAATAGCGAGAAGACGGCGAGAACGTGAAACCGCCATAACCATAGGCATCGGCCTCGACCAAAATTCGGATGCGGCCCGAAGTCACGTCCAGAACACAAATCTGATGTCTATCGTTGCCGATGATATCCTCAGCCCAGGCAAAATAGAGATCGTCAGGACTGCGCTGATGATCGGTCGCCCGATAATAAGCATGCTCTCCTGCACGATCTGCTTCGTCGAACAGAATATGCTCCTCGCCTGACGGCGCTGTCCTGGTAAATAAACGATAAGCACTCCCCTCTAGATGTCGGAAATCGTAACGCCAGCCATGGGACGACATCGGCAATGGCACATCTATTTCAGGCGCACGCGCCCGCATTTGATCACTGAAACGTTTGATCTGCGGCGCAAGGGCATCAATGATGCCATCGGCATACTGCATCTCTGCCGTCAAGTGATCATGAAGTTGCACCGGCAGTGTATCGAGCGTTCGCGTGCCCTGTTGGGGAATAAATCGCATCCAGTCATATGGGTCATTGCGGTGACGGCGCAACTGCTCGATCCACATGTCTTTGCGTGGCGCTGTCGGCGCGGAAAGATCGGGCCAGACGGTAGAGGATGGGGGGCTTTTAGTGGATGACATAATATTCCATCAAACAAATCTAACAAATCTAACAAATGGTGCAGTGGCACCGCTTTCAGTGGTGTTCATGATCAAGGTTTTTTGCAGCGATCCATAACCCACGCAGCTTGATCATCCAAAGCCCGCGACGCGAGCGGCGCAATGGAGACAGCTTCAAGAAAACTATGGGTGGCCCCGGGATAAGTTACGTCTACAACATCTGTTCCGGCATGTCGTAATCTTGCGGCAAAGGCACGGTTGCCATCAGCCAGAATATCCTGTTCAGCGATCGCCAGAAAAGTAGGGGGGAGATCATGAAGATCGGCGCGTAGTGGCGCAGCTAATGGATCCATCGGTTGCGTCAGATCGCCGATATACGCTTCCCAAAACGTGGTCATTTCCTCGGCGTCTAAAGTATGATCCGGCCCGGAATATAAGGCATAGCTTGCAGTCGGTTTAGGATCAAACGCACCGTAGTTCAGGACCATCCCGGTCACCTTACGCAATCCGATCTCGCGGCGCATAAGACAGGCTGAAACAGCCAGATTGGCGCCGGCCGAATCGCCGCCGATAAAAAGACGTGCGGTGTCGAGGTTCAGTGCGTCCCCATGCGCCTCCATCCATTGCAGCGCCGCAAAAATCTCGTTGACCGCTACGGGAAATTTCACTTCGGGAGACAGACTGTAGTCGATACCGAGAACGGCGATACCGGCACGGGCCGCGTATTCACGCATCAACCGGTCATGAGTATCGATACTGAACAGCATCCACCCGCCGCCATGGATATAGAGCATGGCCGGACTTTTTTCACACCAATTCGGCCGATGGAGGCGCGCCCGCAAACCGTTGACTGTCAAATCCTGTGACCGAACCATTTTCGGACCACCGATTCGCCACGTTCTTCGTACCTGTTCCGCAATATACCGGCGTTCGGATAGGTCTTCCACAGCGCCATAAGATCTGTATGCGGCATTGAGTTGCCGGGCAAATTCACGAATCTGAGGATCGATCCCATTGGCGGGGGAACAATTACTGCTTGCCGTCACTTTAGATCATTCCTTGTCAGGCGCCGCCGCCATGGCATGCTTATTCACATCGCTCTGCTCGGCTCTAACATGCTTGGTTTAGGCCAGTTTGGCCGAGTATCTTGCATTGTCAACCAAAATAGGCCCAAACTACCAATTATGTAGACAACTATCGGTATCAGGCCATGAGACATAGTAGCGAAGTTCTGTGCAGCGATCGGCCGATCGTGGCTCTCCATGACGAATATCCGGCTGGTTTTGTCGATCCCATGCATCGACATGCGCATATCCAGATACTCTATGCCTGTTCGGGTATTATGGCCGTAAAGACCAAAAAAGCAGGATATGTGGTTCCACCCCAGCGGGCGCTGTGGATACCGGAAGGGGTTGAGCATGAAGTCCGCTGCCGCAGCCAGGTCTCGCTTCGTACGCTTTATCTACGTCCTGAAAGT
>JBBCIP010000286.1:0-16245 GCA_037189785.1 Alphaproteobacteria bacterium | reverse complement strand
CTTGATGATCCACCAGGAGTCTTATTTATATTCCAAGGATTGCGTGTTATGCCATAACGCCCGCTGATGCCGGAACAGAACATGGCCATTTCCGGCTGCGTCGTCTTTCCCAGAAGCACGGCACCCGCTTCTCGTAATCTGGCCACAATAGGAGCATCCACCGTCCATGGGCCTGTATCATCGATACCAGGAACACCCCACACACTGGGCATATCTTGAGTCAGAATATGATCTTTGACAGAATATGGAACTCCATCCAACTGACTAAGCGGAGAGCCGGATTTCCAACGCATCGTTGACTGCCTTGCATTTTCACGTGCCCCAGCAGCATCTACATAAAAAAACGCATTCACCGTTGGATTAAGTTTCTCAATGCGATCAAGAACGGCATCAACGACATCAGATGGAAAAAGTCTTTTTTGAGAATAAGCCTCAGACAGCTCCGAAGCCGATAAAAAGCAAACATCTTTTTCCATTTATTGTCTCATATCTCGCCAAATCCAAACATGTCCGCATCGACACGCCATCCGTCATCACCCTTTTTCCACGTCACGAGATAACGAGCCGGCATAGTTACGGGGGCGCCGTCCTTTATAACAGTTAAGGTTGCGCGACCAACTTCATAGCCTAAATTACCATCTACCGTGGCCCGAACTGTCTCAAGCTTGATGTTTTTCACACCACTATTTGCAAGCCCCTGTAAAATGTTCCTTACAGCCTCTCGTCCCGTAAGGTAAGGTTGGTCAGCGGCAATGATACAAGGATCATCCGTATAATAGCCCTCGACTAGAGCCAAAATATCTCCCCTTGCAAAGCATGCCCCAAAATGATCGCACTGCTTTCTAATTGCAGCGTGAAAATCCGCCTCATGATCAGGTACAGCCTGAGCAGTCATTAAACCTCCTGAAATTACGAATAAATCTATTAATAGCCGTACACATCCTCACAGTCCCGCCCCCACAGTCCCGGAGATAAGGCGTAAGTTTATCAGTTAAATATTTGGTCGACTTGCTCAGAGCGGACATAAACTGTGCATTTTTGGACACGAACTGCGTGTATCCGCACACCCCCTGTTTGCATAAACAAATTTGGCTAACTTATTAGAATAATTAAACTATTACAGGATACTTCATGCAATATATGTTGTTGACAGGAAAGCTAGACTACCGCTAGCATAGGCTTGAATTTCACTCATACTTAAATAAGCTTTACGACTTATCGATAAGAGAATTCTTATGACAGAGGCAATGACATTCGAGACATGGGAAACCGTTACTCGAAATATCTGTGGGCCTCTGAGCGCATATCCCAAAAAACAGATTCCGTTTTCTGGCGAAATAAATCTTCGCCGGGTGGCAGACATCAATATGCTTGACCACCAAGGTGCACTTGAAAGTCTTCACTGGGACCGGCGACATATCGCAGAAGTCCGAACGGGATATTGTTATGTCGTTCTGCAACTATCACATGGACGGTCATTTATTTCGCAAAATGACAATGATGTGCTTTTAACAACTGGCGATTGGACCATTATAGACTCTTTAAGACCAGCTCAATTTCGCTTTGAAGGTCCATTTCATATTCTGGTATTAAATTTACCACGCGATTTGGTGACTGCACAGTTGCAAAATAACGACTTACCAGTCGCAGCTTTTTTAAGCGGATCTACAGGGGCCAGCGCTCTTTTCAGCAATTTTACGCGGAGTCTTTATGAACATGCCCCATCGCTCCATCCAGATGATATAAGATATCGACAAAATGTTTTAGATCTTTTGTTTTCGTCGTTACCTCAGCAATTAAAGAAAAGAAATATTACGCGTAATGATCGCTTAAAACGCGCAATTAATTTTATTGAAGATAATCTCTCTAATTCGGATTTGCGCCCACAAATGATAGCCGAAGAAGTTTATCTTTCGGCACGCCATCTTTCTCGTCTATTTGAAGAATTAGACTGTTCCGTAGCTGATTGGATTCGACAACGCAGGCTAGAGCGCATAAAATGCGACCTTGCCGATCCTCGTTTTAATAACAATAGCATATTAGACATTGCTTATAATTGGGGTTTTAACGATAGCTCCCATTTCAGTCGGGCTTTCCGAACAGCATTTGGACAATCCCCACGCGAATATAGACGCCTTACCCAAGGTTAAGCCCCCTAAACAGCCCAAACTGGTCTGCGATAATCAAGTTTTTGTCCAATCTAGCCAAGTGGGTTAGGAAAACACCCCCTATACTGTGATCGATAAGGTCGCTCATATTCTGGGCCCCGAGAACACATGCGGAGGAAATATGTCTAAAAGGTACATACCAAAATTATATAGAGCAAGCGTCGTGAGTGTTTTGTGCTTAATTCCATTCGCCAGTGAAGGATATGCACAGTCGCTCGATCTCTTGGAAGAGATTACAGTCACTGCACGGAAGCGGACAGAGACATTACAAGATGTACCACTTTCATTGAGCGTGGTTACTGGCCAAAGCCTTGAGACCCGGGGGATCAGCCGAGTCAATGATGTTATATCGAGCATCCCCAATGTCAGCCTATCCGACTCCGCCGGTCTATCATCGGGTGGTAACTACGTTATTCGCGGTATTTCCACAGATGCGCGGAACGTTGGGTTTGAATCTGGGATTAGCGTTTACGTGGACGGTATGTTTACGGGTCGCCCATCAAGCTTCAATCAAGCCCTTCTCGATATTGATCGCATTGAAGTTTTGCGCGGACCACAAGGAACGTTGTTCGGCAAAAACACGATTGCCGGCGCCCTCAACATCACAACTGTAAAGCCCAAAGATAAGCTTGAAGCAATTTTCCGTGGTGAAGTCGGAAATCTAGACTACTGGCATGTTAATGCCACAGCTAACCTCCCTATATCCGAAGTCCTTTCGCTTAGAGGCTCGGTCATGGCGAAGAAACGTGATGGCACAGTCGTCAACTTGGACAATGGCGATCGCTATAATGATCAAGACACGCATGGCGGCCGCATACAAGCTCTCTTTAAACCGTCAGAGAACTTGGAAATTCTGTTGAGTGCTGACTATACCAAAGATGACAATAAGCCTTCGTACCCGGAAGTAACGGATAGCACCGATACAGGCCCATATCCCTCTAATGCTCCGGGGCCACGGACCGTGCGCCTGGATGTCAATCCATTTGAAAAACGAGAGTTGTGGGGGGTCTCCCTGAACGTCGATTGGACCATTGGTACAGGGGGTACGCTGACATCAATCACAGGATATCGTGATTCCGTATCCGACTACACAATGGATAATGATAACACCAGCTTTGATATTTTGTCCGCCCAATTTAACCGTGATGCGTCGCATTTCACCCAAGAACTGCGTTATGCCTCTCCTGCTGGAAAATTCATCGATTACGTCGTTGGGGCTTACTATTTCGAACAAACATCCAGCCAGTTCAACCGCGGTGTATTCGGCGCTGATTTCCTCGCACTTTTTGGCATTCCAACACAACTCTTCACCGACGCCATTGGGTCTGTGAAAACCAAAAGCTATGCTGTGTTTGCTGACGCACAGATTCATCTTTCGGATAAATTTGATATCTTATTGGGCGCACGGTATACGCATGAGAAGAAAAATTTAGCTTTCACACAACAAAGTCAGGCGCCCTTTGCTCTCCCGACATATCCTTTCTTCACGGATAGCTTTTCTGACGGCGCATTTTCTCCGATGGGGGGCTTAAGCTACAAAGTTAATGAAGACCTGAATGTATATGCACGGGTTGCTAAAGGCTTTAAAAGCGGTGGCTGGAATGCAGATTATCTGGGCCAGCCCAATCCGCCGTACTTTGATCCATCAAACAACCCGAAAACAATCAAATTTGCTCCTGAAAATGTCATCAGTTATGAAGCTGGTTTAAAGTGGGCTGATGCAAGCAACCGATTCATGGCTAACTTATCGGCTTTTTATGGCGATTATAAAAACCTCCAAGTATCCCAGTTCTTGGGCGTTTTAGGTGGCGGAACTGTTATAAGTAACGCAGGGAAAGCTGTTATCAAAGGTATCGAAGTCGATTTCACCGCTCGGCCAACAACCGGCTTAACCTTGAACGGTAGCCTAGGCTACTTGAAAGCAACTTTTGATGAATATGCCAACTGTTCTGGACCAGGCATCAATTGCGATGGTAATCGTTTACCAAATGCACCAAAGCTAACCGCAAGCTTCGGCGCTGAGTATTCTCACCCAGTTTTCGAATGGGGCATGCTGACCTGGCGTGGCGACTATTCATACCATGGCGACACATATGGAACGCCTGCCAACCAAGCACGCGTCAAAACCACAAGCTATAGCTTAGTCGACCTCTCGCTCTCACTTGCTCATGTCGACAATGGCTGGCAAATGACGGCCTGGGTCAACAATGTGTTTGATAAAGATTATATCTCGGGTCTAATGGACGATACCTTGTTCAATGATCTTTTTGGCACCCAACGTACTCTTGTCGGATATGGTATGCCACGGACATATGGGTTGCGCGGTAGCGTGCGTTTTTAGAACTTCATGATATTTAATATGAAGCGTGTAAAGGGAGAGCATCACTGCTCTCCCTTTGTATTAAACGGCCCAACCCCTATCGAATGAATTCACTGGATGGATGCGCCCGAGGAAAATTTCGCATATATTGGAAGAAGCGACTGAGTGTCAGATCACTGCGTGTCAACGTACCAGGCCGAAAATGAATGGTCTGCATATTTAAAATATCATCCAAAACCACTTTTGTTTCCAGATCCACCACCCAATCAAGAAACTTATCCACTTCTTCCGGAGTGCCCATGTCTTTTCTGGCACATATTACAAAGTAAACATTCGACTTACCAATACGCGGCAAGCCAAATGGTGCAATAAAGCCAAACCATTTACCGGCAAAATCAGTGTGTTGATAATAGAGCGAGGTACCGTAAATACCAACCCAATGCCGGATCGGTTCGCCCGTCGGGTGGTTTCCCTCGAAATAGTACCGCATGGAATGGTCGGTCCACGCCACCTGATCATGCGGATTTTCGCCACTGATATTCACGCCATGCAGATAGCGGATATGCTGGATATCCGGTGTATTGGCACACATAACCCAAGGATCAACAGGCATTTCTTCACCAAATGCTTTGACCTTAAAGACCAAATCTTCTGCCGGATAAGGAAAGTCCGGTAACTCGTAATGTGGCTCCGTACCATTATAAGCCCAAACGATGCCATACTTTTCCTGACTGGGAAATTCAAACAACCGCGCCACGGATGGCACCGGATCGTTACTGGCCATCCCGGTGCAACGACCATCAGGACCAAAGCGCCAATGATGGAACATGCAGCGGATCTGCCCATCCACCATGTCACCGATGGCAAGGTCCGCCCCCATATGAGGGCAATAGGCACTGAGCACTCGGGCTTTACCAGTCTTATCGCGGATAACGACAACCCGTCCATCCAAGAAATCAAAGCCACGTACAAAATTCGGGGTCGCGGCACTGGCCAGACAAATGGGGTACCAAGATTGTGTAAACAGGCCATCCTCGCCCTCAAACGGTACGGCTTCACTAAGCGCACGGCGGAACTTAGGTTGATCTGGTGAGTAAGCGGGCGACGATTTGGAGCGAACATTCATGACATATATCCTCATGATAAAGAATAGTATCAGCCTGCCAAAGTGTTGAACCTCCGTCTAGCCAGCCAAAGGGATAGGCTTATATCACCGTTTGGATGTCTCGATTTCCCGTAAAATATTAGGTTAAGGTTGATCCAAGGTCATTTTTTATAGGGAGTTACCTTGGTGTCACGATCATCACCCACCATAGCATTTATTCTGACATCCCACAGTGTTCTAGGGTCCACGGGCAATAAAACAGGGACCTGGTTGGAAGAACTGGCTGTACCGTATTGGATTTTTGAAGCGGCTGGTTTTAACTGTATTCTGGCTTCACCCCAGGGCGGTGCCGCACCTTTGGATCCAGACAGTCTTAAAGACGCCTGGATTAGCGAGGAAGGTCGGCGGTTTTTAAATGACCCCGTAACCCATGGCAAACTGACGTCTACTCTTACCCTGAGCGATTTGGATCAGGGGCAACTATCCGGCATATTTTTAGTCGGCGGTGCTGGAACGACTTGGGATTTCCCCTTGAATGACCATATGAAAACACTGGTGGAAACAACATATAACGAGAACAAAGTCATAGCCGCCATATGCCACGGCGTCATCGGCTTAACAGACGCCCTGCTGCCTCATGGCGAGCCTTTGGTTAAAAATCGTTTGATTACTTCCATTAGCAATGCAGAAGATAAAATCATGGGCCTGGATAAGATTGTACCAGCTTTGCCCGAAGACGTGCTGCGTCGCTTGCGGTCGCTCTATATGGCTGCCCCGCCATTTTCCGAACATGTCATATGCGATGCACCATTCTTCACTGGTCAGAATCCCATGTCCGCAGCAAAGCTCGCACGCGAGATCGTGGCGCATATACAACGCGCAAAAGCGGCCTAAATCATATTATTCCAAACACATCCCGATACCGGGACAAGGCCTGAGTGCGGTTCTTCGCGTTAAGCTTACGGTAGATATTGCGGAGGTGAAATTTTACCGTTGCCTCACTCAGTCCAATATAATGTGCGGTGATCTTGCTGGAATGACCATCGCGCATATAATTCATGATCTCTTTTTCTCGAGACGTAAGTAAGGGATCGTCTGTAGCCGTGGTAACCGACTTAACGATTTGTGGCGGATTGATAAATGGTCCTACCGCTTTACCGCAGCTATGATCCATCTGATCGCGCAAGTTCCGCCCATACTCTTGCAATAGCTGAACAGGAATATCATTTGGGAACATGGCCCGCGTTTGCGCCAGAGCAGACGCCGCCGTGTTTGGTTTTCTCTCCTGCTCCGCCAAAGATGCAGTCAATATCCCATAAATAGCCTCAAATCTTGGGACCGGTGTTTTTTCCAACTCCGCCGCAAACATCTTTAATATTTGATGAGCGTGACGGTATTCCTTTTTGGCCTGATAAAGTTGTATTAACAGCGCAAGTCCTGAAAACTGTTCTTGCCAACCGAACTGCGTTGTCGTCTCTGCCATAAAGTTTTGTTGCGGCAAACCCAATTCACAGGCTAATCGCCATGCTTTTTCTACATTACCTTCTATCAGCGTCACCATGATCTCGTCGCGGCGCATATGCCAAACCAAACGCTCGCAGCCCATACGATGGCCAACCTCACGACCATTATGGCATAGGGCGCGGGCTTCATCAAAACCACCATCGATCAAGGCCGCCCGGATAGCAAACTGATGGCCCCATAACAAAGCATCAAACCACGCTTCCAAACGGGATGCCGCACCGACCAAATCAAGCGGCGATATGCGCGCGTCTCGATGTCCGTAGCCTAACAAAAAACCATGCTTGAATATGGCTGTTAAAACATGAAGCCGCTGATTCTCGGGAAAAAACAGATGCGCCATTTTTTCGGCAAGGACTGTTTCAGACAACGCCACATCTAACTTGTTATTCCAAAACTGGAGTAATGCCCGATGCACATGTAGAAACAAGTTACCCAAAATACCTTCAGACCCAGCATACTCAATATCTGCATCATTGAGCAGCTTTTCTGCGTGATTCAACTGACCCAATTGATAGTGATTCCAGGCTAAGAAGACACAGGAAAGCGCACGTGCATAATGAGATCCTTCTATTTTGGAGGCCAGAAAGCGCTGCAGGATATCGACCTGGGAAAAATCCATAGGCTCACCCAAATATCCGGCGCTAATGCCTTCTAAAAGAGCTAGGCCATGCTCAAGTGTCCGCGCCATATCGTCATCGACCGCCAAGGACTTCTGAACCAATTTCAACTGACCGGCCATTTGGCGTGCTTCGTGGATCTTGCCTTCATGGGCCCGTAAGATGGTCAAAGACAATTGAGATGTCAGCTGTTGCGGTGCTTCGGAACAGAGTGATTCCAAAAGCTGACCAATTGAGAGCGTGCCGCTGCGTAACAGGAGTCTATAATGATCTACTTGACCCAAGAAACTGGCCGCCTGCTCATAAGCCCCACATTTTGCGGCATGACCCAAGGCTTCTTCATACATACCACGTTGAGCAAACCAGTCGCAGGCCCGCATGTGGAGCTGCCGTCTTTCTTCTTGAGGGATCCATTCCAGACGAGATTCAAGGAAGCTACGCAGAACTTCTGGAAAGTGAAAAGCACGACTATGCTTATCACGCAGCAACAATCCCTTGGTGTGAGACAGCTTATCCACTATATCCGCTGCCGCAGGACCAACCAACGCTTCGGCTAGCGACAAATCAAAACACTCCACCACCACCAATCTGCTCATAGCGTGAGATAAATCAGCTGGCAGCCAATCCAAGATCTGTTCACGATAATAATCATGCAACCAATCTTGCCAACTATCATTCATGAGCGTCGGTTCATCCCGCTCCAACACCCGATGAGCAAACTGAAGCGCAACTGGCGAGCCATCCGTTTTTGCAAAAAGGCAGCGCGCATAAAGATCCGGTACATATTGTCCAAGGAAGGCAACGGTTTCGCCAGCAGTTAGGTTGAGATCATTGGGTGATAGCTCAAACAATTCGTCTCTGGCCCGTAATGCCGCTAATGACAAACGCGGCCGCACCCGACTTGCTATAACCCAGTGCACCGTATGCGTATGCTGAATTAAATTGTGGATGACCTGGGCCGTATCGGAGCCATCTATAGCCTCGAAACCATCAAGAATAACGATCAGCCGCTGCGCCATTTTATTGAGGTCGGTCGCCAACTGGCGCGCCACCGTTTCCGCGTGGCCATGACCAGATAGCAAATCAGAGAATTCCAGTGATGGTTCGAATGAGGCTTCAGCCGCGGGAGAATAGGCAGCAACGAAGTCCCCAATAAAGGTCGACATATCCCTGTCTGCCACATCCAGACTGAGCCATACCACCGGTTTCCCCATATCCACCAGCAATGTGCGCCAATGCGCCAATAATGTGGTTTTCCCCGATCCAGCAGCTCCCCGTAACAAACTGACACGACAGCGCATACTGGCTTCAGATAACTGCCGTAATAATGGCATACGCACAATAACAGCAGGCGCCGCTGCAGGGGGGCCGTAACGGTACGGAAGAGAGTGATTTAAGGCCATGCTATCCTCGTGGCTTAGGTCAGGATGGTCTAGAGACGCTTATTTGGCCACAACATATCCGGCAATACAAGTCACCAGGGCGCTATTATTTTTTCTCCACAATTTCAGCCAGTTGTTCCAGCAACTGGCGTTCCATCTGCTGCCATGCCTGACCGAATTCCTGGGCGTCGACACCGTCTGTAACGAACCGATTACCAATTTCAATATGGCAATTATTGGCGCCTTCCCGCGTCAAACGCAAATAACCCTCGTAGGATTTTATCGGCAGTACCCCCCGGTCAATGATGCTGTAGCCATAGCTATAACCATCATCGCCAATCCAATCCAGACGTTCCCGGATCGGCTTTTCGCGGTAAATGTGTAACCACTTCGTCGCTCCGACAAAAGTACCGGGCACGTCATAGTCGACCCGTTCGAAAGCATCGGTGCCTGCCAGAGCCACCGTTCCTTCCCAACATACCAGCGGCCAGACCATTTCAATTGATGCCGCAAATTTTCTACTCACACGTTCCTGACCTTCGTTCGCCATGACTAGAACCTATATCTGCCTTCGATGCCCCACCGACGCCCAGGAGCCCGTGCGGTGGGATCAAACGGCGCTCCATTAAATTCGGCTTGTAAAAATTCTATATTATAATCTTTATCAAAAAGATTCTCGACATATCCCTGAACGGACATGTTACCGAAAGTTGCCGTTAGCCGGGCATTGGCCAAAGTGACATTATTGCGACGGTCATCGTTGCTGACTTCCCAATACCAAGGCCCTGAGCCATTTACTTCAATACGTGGGGTCAGGACAAAACCATCACTCACCTGAATATCGTATTGCCCAGCAAACGAATAGGTAATGGGGGAGCTATAAGGCAAATCCATGCCCGTGAAATCTCGCCCGCCAACATAACCGGGCAACGGCGTATATTTCTTAACCTTGGTATCAAGCCATCCCAACGCTGCCATTAGATCCAAACCCGCAATAGGCCGCCACGCCAATTCTGCTTCAACGCCATAAGCCCGCGATTTGTCAATTGGATTGCGGATAATCTGCGATGCATTGGGAAAATCAAATGCATAAAGTTGCCGGTCTGATATGTCATTGTAAAAAGCTGTGAGCGATATCGTGGCACGACCTTCATCGAATACGCCCTTAAAGCCCACTTCATAAGTCCACACTTTTTCTGCATCGTAAATACCGTCCGGACCCGGCACTGCATTATAGCCACCACTCCGATAACCGCGTGCCACAGACGCATAAACTTGCTGATCATCCGCCATGAAATAACTTAGTGAGATCCGCGGCTGGAACGAATCAAACTTTAATCCAGGACGACCGACAGCCTGACGCTTGTCCACATCATAACGACCACCGGCCGTCAGCTCAATGCCTCCCTCCGTGCGATATGATACTTGCCCAAATACGGCATAGGACTCGTTATCCTGCACATTGGACGGCACCACTTGTATCATACTGCCAGGCGGATTGAATTCAGTGCTCATGGGGTCAACCGGATAAACAACGATGGTGTCTTGACGATAGTTTATGTCAAGATAATAACCACCAATCGTCCATTGCAATGCTTGATCAGATGCCGACACCAGACGGACTTCCTGGCTAATACCGCGGGATTTCGTGGTCTGACTGGCATTAAACAGATTGAACGGGGAAAGATCTAAATCTTGATCAAGTTGCGCTTTGATCTTTGAATAGCCGGTAATAGCTGTCAATGTGGCAAAAGAAAAATCGAAATCTGCTCTAAAAGAAATATCATCGGATTTACGCATCGAACTGTTGATAAATGTACCGTTCCAATCTGCAACTATGTTTGAGCCGTGGCTACCAGGTACGCCCGGCTTGAACCAAGCACCACTCGCATCTTGATCGAGATGCGCATAGCGCAGGTCAAAACTAATCGTTTCCGTTGGTGTGAAATATAGACCGGCGCGAACGTTCTTTTGTTCCTCGGGGTTGGCCTTTCCTGGGGCGTACAGGCTGTCGATATCACCATCGAAATCACGATAGTAACCTGCCACTTTGAAAGCTAATTTATCTTCTACCAGCGGGCCGCTGACATAACCATTGGCACGAAAATCATTGCCGGTGCCATAAGCCAGATTAAGCTGGCCGCTAAACTCATCGCTCGGCTTCCGCGTATTGATAACAATAGCCCCACCGATGGCGTTACGACCATAAAGCGCTCCCTGCGGGCCCCGCAGCACTTCAACACTTTCAATGTCTAAGAATTGCTGCGTGATCTGATAGGCACTGTTGATTTGAACGCCATCAACCACCACAGCCAGAGGAGAATCCCCGTTACGCGCCTGCCCGATACCACGTACATTTATAAAGGCAACCCCAGGTTGTTGAGACTCCGTGATACTGAAATTAGGAATCCGAACCGCCAGATCTTTGACTGTTTGGGCATTGGTATTTTCCAGAGTCCGGGCCGAAAAGGTGCTGATGGCTACCGGTACATCAACGAGCCGCTCCTCCCGCCGCCGAGCCGTCACAACAATATCCTCCAAAATAGCCGGCTCAGCAGCCATCACGTGAAATGGCACAGGTGCTACAGCCGCCATCACAACAGACGCGAGCAGCGGACAAGGCAATGTTGAATGTATATAGTGATGGAAACGATATCTGGAAGTTGACATAGCGTGGCGGCGGATAGTCATCTATTCCTCTCCTTGAGCAGACCGTAGCGATTGGATCGCTTGGCAGCCTTGCAATATTGCTATTATTTGAGTGACTAACCGTAGATCGTTTGTGGGCCATAAAGCAGTCTATCTTTCGGCCATAGTTAGGCGTCCACCCCCTATCCGTTCGAATGGGATGAGGTTTATGAGGTATCTACTTTGTGAACACTTATTAAATGTAATCGATTTTGAATTGGTACATTAGCGAGAATATATGAAGCCTTCAAAAGACTCATGATGTATTGGGTTTGGTGAACCCCATAAATTTTATAAATAAGAGGTTTTTGTAGTAACCGCCTTAAAACGATGATAGCATAAAATCAAACAATGATTGGTTATCATAATAAATACACTCATTGCTATAAACTCATGTCCTAAAATTTAAAAATAGAGGCAATATCGCCTATGACCGGCAGCACGATGACAATGGCAACAGCGAATAACAAAGATCGTTATCTTCGCTGGCAAATTCTGCTCATATGTTTCTTGACTCAGAATATCGCTATGGGGTTCACATTTGGATCATTCGGCGCTTTACTACAAAGTAGTGAAGAACATTTCGGTATCACCCGGGCGTTTGCATCGGTGGGGATGAGCCTGGTAACGCTGGCAATTGGCGGACTGTCACCGTTCGTTGGTAATATTTTACAGTATTCTTCCATTCGTACAGTGATGATCGGCGGCGCTGCTATCGGTGGCGTTGCCTATCTTGGTTTGGCTTTGTCAAATATCTACCAAGTAGCACTTTTATTTTATGCCCTGATCGGTCTAGCCGTCTCGATATTGGCTATTCTTGGTCCATTGACACTAGTCGCTAACTGGTTTTCAAGTAATCGCGCGAAAACTCTTAGTATTGTTAATTTGCCTTTGGCTTTGTTTCTAACACCTTATCTGGTGAGCGAGTTTTTGCCACTCCACGGACGTTTCACAATACTTGCTTTTGCAGCCGTATTATTTTTCTTACTGATACCGTTGTTGTTTCTTATTAAAGATAAACCTACAGCATCACAAAGCCAAGACAGTGCGAATGCCGTATCCGATACTGCCCATGCAACACCTCATGATGATGTGTTATCCATCAAGGCGATCTTAAAACTGCCGGAATTCTGGTTGGTCTCCTTGGGAATTGGTCTTATGGCTGGCGTTGGCACAGTATTTGTTGTTCATATTGTTGCCTTTGGCGTGATGAAAGGCATGCCACTGCAATCAGCCTCCTTGTTGATGTCCCTATATGCCGCATCTGGTATCCTAGGATTAATGATTTTTCCACCATTGGCTGATCGTATCGGTAGCGCAAAAGCCTTGATATCAACCGCTATCTGTCAAACTCTACTCTTTACTGGATTATTGACGGTTGATGGCACGCCATTTTTCATTCTAGCGGCGTTGTTTGGTATGTGCAGTATTCCGATGGTAACATTACACGGCGCTGTTCTCAGTGAAATATTCACTGCTAAGAATATAAGTAAAGCTATGGGATATAGTTATTCCCTAAAATTACCATTTTTATTTTTCTTACCGCCTGTTGTCGGCTTTTTATATGATTATAATGGTAATTATACAGTCGCCTTCTTCGCATCATCGACGCTGCTATTGACTGCGGCTATTCTGTTCTTGATACTGAGCCGAAAAATGCAAAAGACGGCTTAACCATACCAGACAATAAGCGGCTACTTCTATAGCCGCTTATTTTTTTACTTTCGTTTCTTTCGAAACATTACAATAGCTATCTAAAAGCGTATTAATCGTGTTCTTCAAAATACGCTCGTGATCGAACTTCGCAACATCACCAGTCGCTTTCTTGCGATCACGATGTGAAGCAATCGTAACCAAAGCCGATCCGACAACCGTCGTATCAAGTGCGAATATGATTTCAGCTTGATGCTCTGCTGCAATACCTGCTTCAGCAAGCTTCGCTTCATTGATCGCTGTCGCTACAGTTCTTGGTCTATAACCATTTAACATTAATGGGATAAGATAAGGTTTTGCGACAAGAAGACGTCGGTATCCCACCGCCGCCCCACAAATCCATTCCTGCCAATCATCTTGCAGGGGCGGCAGCTCGATTTCCTTCAAAGCTTGTCGGGCGACACTTTCCAGGATCTCCTCTTTACCGGAAAAGTGGTGATAGAACGAAGCAAAATTAACATTCAGAGCCTGGCCTAAGCGACGTAGGCTTAATGCATCAAATCCTTCTTCTTCAATGATTTTCATAGCGGCTTCAATAACCGCATCACGAGATATCAAAACTTGTTTCGGACGTGCCAAAACTAAACCTCACTTTAAGAATATCTTCTGCCGTAAGTTCTTGTTAATACGCAGGAGCAACTAACCAGATTGGCAACACAATGGTACGTCACCTGGGCTATTGTCAATGGTTAAAACAACAACAATAGCGCCTATATCCAGTAAAAAAAGAGGGGCATGTTGTTCTAAACATGCCCCAGTTCCACGGTCGTAAAACTGTTATGAATTTTGCCTTATCTTAGTTCGCTCCGAAGCGATAGGATAAGGTAGCGCCATACATTCTTGGTGCCCCAGGCGTATGCGTCGTGAACCCAAGGCCATTCAAATCAATGACCAAAGAACTGTATTTCTTCTTCAATAAGTTCGTTGCAAAGAGTGAAAAGTCAAAATCTGATCCTAGCACATTGTTCCAACGCGCATCCACATTCAGAAGATTATAGCCTTCTACCTCCGTAATGCCTGGAACATATGTGTCATTCGCGTTGTACCCATCGATATGATAGAATGAACCACCGAAGCTTACATTTCCAACATGATCACTTGTCGGAACTGTGTAACGCGCGCCTATCGTATAGACATTTTTCGGAGCACGAGCGAACGGGTCACCCGACAAATCTTGGCCGGATGGCGTGATAAATTCAACATACTTGGTGTCTGTGTAGGCATAGGAGAACGTGAGTTCTAAATCAGAAACCGGCCGGAACAAGATATCAAGTTCAATCCCCTTGATTTTCGCTTTACCAGCATTGGCGATAACGGTTTGGACCGGTGCAAAATTCGGATTGGTCAACGTACGTTGAATATCTTTATACTTTGCATAGAAACCAGCAATATTGGTCCGTAAGAACATATCGTTGATATACCAGTCGGCTTTCAAACCCAACTCGAAATCATTTAAGACTTCAGGCTTATAGGCTCTTTGGAAAACCAATTGAGTGGTC
The DNA here is from genome assembly GCA_037189785.1 of Alphaproteobacteria bacterium. Classification (GTDB taxonomy): domain Bacteria; phylum Pseudomonadota; class Alphaproteobacteria; order Sphingomonadales; family Govanellaceae; genus Govanella. The sequence continues at coordinate 1,229 of JBBCIP010000286.1, read as the reverse complement.
GGCCGCGCGCTGAAGCCACCACTGCGGTAACCATTGCGATGGGCCAGATAAATTAATCTGTCACGGTCAAATTGGTATTCAAGATTAATATTATATGTGACCTTCGAGAAACTATCGTCCACGGTTAATTCACAATTATCCAAAGATGGACGCACTTCGGGTGTATTCGGATTATTATCGTCATCAAGCGTGAACCGGCACATGGAAGCCGTGCGATTCCGAACGGTCATTTCGCGCTTGTCGCGTGTGTAACGAACACCGCCCGTTACCTTTAAAGCTTCGGTCATAGAATAGCTCATCTGCATAAAGGCAGCATAGCTTGAATTCTTACCTTCAATATCTGTGACGGAATAGTGAGCGGCCGGATAGCCATGAACACTGCCCGGCTCAATATTACCGGGATCAACAGCAGAAGCTGCAGACTTTCCTAGGTCACGACCATGTTCAGTGAAGTAATAAAGGCCGGCAATCCAATTGAGAGCACCATGATCACCAAATGCTTGAAATTCATTACTGAATTGATCGCTGGTGAAATAGCGTTCTTGCGGAAACCATGAGTTCGAGGTTCCATCCATATCATTATAATCGTGGCTTTTAATATCACGATACCCAATGATGTTTTTAATGGTGATATCATCTGTTACAGGAACCGATGTAGTATTGGCAATGGTATGTGTCTTTACTTTCGTAAAGATCGGCGTGCCGTTAGCAATACGATAGATACCACGCGCTTGCTGCTCCGCTAACAACTCATCAACAGGCCGATAATTATTCGACGCAATCAATCCCGGAGAATTAAAGGACCCTGCTGGATTAGCATACTTAAGGAAGACAGGCGTTCCGCCATCATCTTCATTGAAATATTCATAGGTTGTCAGCGACTCGACACCACCCGGTGATTTGAACAATAATGACGCGCGACCAGCGAATTTATCAGTATCGTCTACATTCCTTTGCAAAATTTCATCATAGACAAAACCATCATCGGTCCGCTTTGTGACCGCGGCTCTGAAAGCAAGCATATCGCTAATTGGTACGTTAATCATACCTTCGGCATTGACTGTACCAATATTACCGATTGTTATCGATGCACTTCCTTCCAATTCATCCGTTGGCTGATTGGGACGAATAATTACAGCACCACCAGTTGAATTCCGCCCAAACAGAGTGCCTTGAGGTCCTCTCAAAACCTCGACAGTGTTAATATCAAACAAAGCACCATTCACGCC
>JBBCIP010000285.1:0-15116 GCA_037189785.1 Alphaproteobacteria bacterium | reverse complement strand
CAACCCTCGTCACCTCGACCGATGGGCTTGCGGTGGACGGCAAACCGGTTCGCGCGGCCGAACCCACCAAAGTCTGGCTATTGCATAAGCCAATCGGCATCGTCACCACCAATTTTGACCCCGAAGGCCGGACCACCGTGTTTGATATTTTACCACCGCGGCTACCGCGTGTGGTGGCCGTCGGTCGGTTGGATATCAATTCCGAAGGTCTGTTGGTGCTGACCAATGATGGTGCTTTATCGCGTTGGCTCGAACTGCCGCAAACCGGTCTACCACGGCGGTATCGGGTCCGCGTTTTTGGCACGGTTAAAGAATCCGCGCTGCGTCCGTTACGGGAAGGTGTGACCGTCGAAGGGGTCCAATATGGCGCTGTCGGTGTTGAACTCGATGCCGATCAAACCGGCGCCAACACCTGGCTGACCGTTACCTTGCGCGAAGGCAAGAATCGCGAAATTCGCCGCTTGATGGAGCATGTCGGCCTGACCGTCAATCGCCTGATGCGGATTGAATACGGGCCGTTCGCGCTCGGCACTTTGCCACGCGGGGCTGTGGAGCCGGTGGCCGATGACACGCTGCGCCGCATGTTGCCGGGATTTTTCGATGGCACCCGAAACACCTATGTTGAAATCGAACGCAAGACAACGCGCGCATCCCGCGCCGGATGGGCCAAGGCAAAACTCAAAGACCCACAACGCCGCAAACGGGCCCCTTCCAAACCGTCCCCTAAATCCGAATAAGTCGTCATGCGTGTGATTTCCGGACAGTTGAAGGGCCGCCGTCTGACCGCACCAAGCGCCGCCCATGGCCATGGTCAAACGATCCGACCGACATCGGATCGCGCCCGGGAAACCTTGTTCAATCTGTTGGTCAATAGCATCGGACTTGAGCTGGACGGCGCCCGCGTCGCCGATCTGTTTGCCGGTACCGGGGCGCTTGCCATTGAAGCTTTGTCACGCGGGGCCGCCCATGCCGTTTTAGTCGACAACACGGCAACATCCTTGGATCTCGCCCGCCGCAATGTCACCGACCTTGGCCTCGACAAGGTTGCAAAAATTCTGCGGGCCGATAGTCGCAATTTACCGACGGCGTCGGACTCGTTTGATGTGTTGTTCTTAGATCCGCCGTATCACAAGGATCTGATAGCGCCGACACTGCAAAGTCTGGTCAGCAAAGGCTGGATCAAATCCGGCAGCGTCGTCGTGATCGAATGCGCGGCCGACGAAGACCCGGTGATCGGCGATAACTATGAAATCGACAAAGACCGCATCATCGGCGATACGCGCCTGATCATCGCCACAGCCGTTTAGATAATTTCAGAGTGAATCTTTAACGCCGCCCGAACAGCTTTTCGATATCGCTGCGTTTTAATTCCACATAGGTCGGGCGACCGTGATTGCATTGCCCGGAATGAGGAGTCTCCTCCATTTCCCGCAACAATGCATTCATTTCATCGATCGATAATTTACGACCGGCCCGCACACTGCCATGGCACGCCATGGTGCCGCAGACATCAGCCAGACGATCTTTCAACGCCAGCGCCGTCTCCGTCTCGCTCAAATCATCGGCCAGGTCGCGGATCAATCCAGCCACATCCATACGCCCCAACAATGCCGGTGTTTCCCGCACCAAGATCGCACCATCGCCAAAAGCTTCGACGATCAAGCCAAGTTCGGCAAGCTCAGCCGCCCGCGCCACCACCAGAGCCACCGCACCCGGCTCAAGATCGATCACTTCGGGAATCAACAACGTTTGTCGTGCTACACCGCTTTGATCGATTTGCGCTTTCATGCGTTCATAGACAAGGCGTTCATGGGCCGCGTGTTGATCGACCAACACAAAGCCATCGGCTGTTTCCGCCAAGATATAGGTAAGATGCAATTGCGCCCGCGCTTGTCCCAAGGGAAAGCCCGGAACATTATCGGTCGGCGCATCACTCCCATCACCACCAGTAAAATAATCGTCGGTGGTCGGCCCAAGCGGCGCTTGATAGGTTGCTGCCGCTTCACGCAAACTATAACTCGGCGGGCTATAGGACTGAGGGCGGCTGAACGAGAAACTGCTTTGCGGTATCTGGCCCGGCACACCCATGGGTCGGGCCGCACCCAAAGCCGCCGCCGCAACTGTGGTCGACGCACGATGCCCGGCTTCGGCCAGCGCGTGTTTCAACGCACCGACAATCAACCCGCGGACCAAACCACTGTCGCGAAAGCGGACTTCTGTTTTGGCGGGATGGACGTTGACATCGACCGTCTCGGGCGGCACATCCAAAAACAACGCGACCAACGGGTGACGATCCCGCGCCAAAAAATCGGCATAAGCGCCGCGCACGGCACCGACAAATAATTTGTCACGCACCGGCCGCCCATTGACGAACAAATATTGATGCTGCGCATTACCACGATTGTAGGTCGGCAATCCGGCAAAGCCGTGCAAGCGCAGGTCTTGTCGTTCCGCTGCAACGGCTACGGCATTGAGCGTGAACTCAGCCCCAAGAAGCGAAGTCAGGCGATCTTTCAAAGGATCATCACTGAGCGACGCCGTGGTCCGCATCACGGACCGGCCATCGTCGCTGAGCGTGAACGCAACATCCGGATGCGCCATCGCCAAGCGCCGCATCACATCCAACACATGTTGCGCTTCGGTGCGGTCCGCTTTTAAAAATTTAAGCCGAGCCGGTGTCGCAAAAAATAAATTGCGCACATCAACCCGGGTGCCGACCGGAAACGCCGCCGGTTTGACATCGGACTTGCGCCCCGCTTCGACGGAAATTTCTGACGCGGCGTCACTCCCCCGTTTACGGCTGGTGATCGTCAAGCGCGATACAGCACCGATCGACGGCAAGGCTTCGCCGCGAAACCCCAACGTCATGATCTGGGTCAAGTCGTCGTCATCACTGATTTTCGATGTGGCGTGGCGTTCCACCGCCAAGGCCAATTCTTCCGGCGCCATGCCATGGCCGTCATCGGTGACGGCGAGCATGGCCCGACCACCTTCGGCTATTTCCACATCGATGCGTTTGGCACCGGCATCAATGGCATTCTCGACCAATTCCTTGACAGCACTGGCCGGACGCTCCACCACCTCGCCCGCAGCGATGCGGTTGACAGTGCGTTCCGACAACAGACGGATGGTCACGATATACCTCGATCAGCGATACACAATAACGACGCCAAAGACTGCGTCCTTATTTGCTTTCAACACCGGTCGGTTGACCGACGACAACCCATGACAACGCCTCAGGGTCCAACAGACGCTTGGCCACACGCTTGACATCGTCAAGCGTCACCGCATCCACATAGCTGTTCCGCTTTTCAAAATAATCCGGCGTGAAGTTTTCAAGCTGCGCCGCAATCAATTGCGCGGCAATACTGCTGCTTGTTGTAAAAGACAGCGGAAACGATCCGGTGATGAATTTCTTCGCCGCGTCCAGTTCTTCCGCAGCCGGGCCTTGATCCCGCATCTTGGTAAACTCCGCGGTGATAACCTCGATCGAGTCTTTCATGCGGTCATTTTGCGTGCCGACACTGCCGACATAAACACCGGCATGTGTCAGCGGATTGATGGTGGTGTTGACCGAATAAGCAAGGCCGCGAATTTCACGCACTTCATTGACCAGACGCGAGGCAAAGCCGCCACCACCGAAGGTGTAATTCATGACGATCGCCGGGAACCAATCCGGGTCATCGCGCTTGATCCCGGGCAGACCGAACACCGCAGCGCTTTGCGGAATGGGCCGGGTGACCACCAACTTCCCAGCGGGCGGAGCCGCGGTCACCTCGGCGATGGTGCGGACATCGGCTGTTGCAGGTAACGCCGCCACAGCCGGAACCAACAACCGCTTCAATTCATCCGCCGTGATGTCACCGACCACAGACACCACGATATTGTCACGACCAAACCGGGCCGGTGCCAAAGCTTTCAAATCAGCAACGGTAATCTTCGCCACATCATCGGGCTCGCCATCGCGTGCATTGCCATAGGGATGATTAGGAAAGGTGCGGGCATACCATTCCTTGGCTGCGACAGCCGCTGGTTGTTGATCGCTTTGCGCCAGCATCGCCAACAGTTGATTGCGCACGCGGTCCACGGCGTCCTGATCGAACCGCGGCGCCGTTAAAGCCAGTCCTAACAAGCGAAACGCTTCTTCACGATTTTCAGTCAGCGTTTTCAATTGGCCGTAAAAGTGATCGCGGTCAGCCGAGAACGACAACCCGATCGACAAATCTTCCAATCGTCCTTGGAACTGTTCCGAGGTCAGATCACCGGCGCCTTCGTTCAGCAATCCAGCGGCAAGGCTCGACAGCCCAGTCTTATCATCAGCATCCTGGGCGGTGCCGGCATTGCGAAAGGCAATATTGACGGCAATGATCGGCAGATTGTGACTTTCCACAAGCCAAACTTGGCCAAGCCCCGGCAACTCCACGACCTGCACATCCATGGCGCGCGCGGGCAGCGCCAAAAACACGACACCGATCACCACAACAAAGCGCGCAATCAAAGCTTTCATTGTGCCGCTCCTTGTTGAGAAGCCGATGTGGATGAAGGCGCGGGTGCGGGTAATGCCGGTTCTGTGCCGACCGGCGTTTTCGGATCTTCTGGCAACAACAATCCGGTGACGGAGCCGCGCGCTTGGATCACCTGCTGGGCCACAGCCAAAACTGCGTCCACAGTCACGGCATTAATCCGGTCGGACCAATTCAACACATCATCAACCGTAAGCCCGGTCGTCAACGCCCGCCCGAACACCCGCGCCAAAGCGGCGCTGCTGTCCTGGGCATAAATTTCCGCGGCCAATAACTGACGCTTGGCGCGTTCAAGTTCGGCCGCCGTCACACCCTTCGCCAAAAGATCGGTCAAAGCCGTGTCCATGGCGCGCTCGATATCCGAAAGCCGCGCCCGCGCCACTTCCGCATTGCCTCCCGGCACCGGTTGCGCATGTACGCCAAAAAAGCCGTCGTCATAGGCCGAGCCGTAATAATAAGCCCCGGCATCCGTCGCGATTTTGTCGTCGATCACCAGTTTTTTATACAACCGGCTGGTGGTGCCGCCGCCCAGGATCTGGGCCAGCACAGTCAAAGCATCGCCTTGGCCTTTTTTGGCTTCGTCGCGTTTGGTTTGACGATACCCAGGGGCGAGATATATCCGTTCCCATTCCGGTTGACGGACACGCGCATCTTCCAAAATCACCCGACGCGCGGCCACCGGATCAGGTTCCTGCACCCGTTGACGCGGCGCGATTTCCGGACCGCGCACTTTGCCATAGGTTTTCTCGGCCAGCTTCTTGACCTTGTCGGCGGTCACATCGCCGGCGACGATCAAATAGGCATTATGCGGTGTATAATGGGCATCATAGAAATCCATGATCGGCTTGAACGCCAAGCCTTCCATTTCATGCTTCCAACCGATCACCGGCGTGCCGTAAGGATGCGACAAAAACAGCGCCGCCATCATTTGCTCGGACATCAGCGCCGACGGATTATTATCGGTGCGCAGACGCCGCTCCTCGATGATGACCTCGCGCTCCGACGCAATATCCTCGGGCTTTAAATTCAGCCCGGTCATGCGGTCGGCTTCGAGCGACATCATCAATTCCAGTCGATCGACCGCGACGCTTTGGTAATAAGCCGTCATATCGTAACTGGTGAACGCATTATGTTCGCCACCATTTTCGGCGACGATTTGCGAAAATTCGCCATCCTTCAGCTTCTTGGTCCGCTTGAACATCAAATGCTCAAGGAAATGGGCGATGCCCGATAAGCCTTCGGGCTCATCGGCGCTGCCGACATTGTAATAGACCATGTGAGTCACGACCGGGGCGCGATGGTCGGGGATGACCAAAACCTGGAGCCCATTGGCCAGCTTGAAGGTTTCGACTTCAATTTTGGCTGCCGATACGGTCGGAGCCGCACTGAACGAAAGAACCAAACCTGCGAAAATCGCCGGGAGGAGGCGCAAAGCATCGTCCCCTTATGTCTAGGATTGAAGACTAATTCGATACATCTGGCCGGCTGCCACTGACACCTTCAGTGAAGCCATCCATAAGGCCGCTATCCGCCGGGGGCGCCAAGGGGGCAGTCCCAACCCCATCGGTCGGCACGGCCGGCATTGGAGTATTGGCCTGAGCCCGGGTCGGGAACAACGCCCGATAGGCCATGTCCTTCGGATTCATTTCCTTCAAGGCCACATCTTCTTCCCCTGGCGGGCGAAGATTGTAGTCCGGCGGAATCACCAAAGGCGATTTCGACACCACCTCGAACTCATCCGGCGGGCGCTTGGAAAAGCCCAGCGCATTGCCGATCGCGCTACAGCCGCCAAGGCTTAACACAGCCCCAAACCCCAGGATAACGCCAACAACTTTCATGCTAGATGATTTAATCACGGCTCTCTCGTTCACGACTATATTATTCCTGGTCTATTATTTTGGCTTATTTTGGGCGCCGGTTACTGTTTCGACTTACTGTCTTCACGCCCGGACACAATAGCATCCAGGAGAAGGAGCGCAACCCCGATACTAATGGCCGCGTCCGCAACATTAAAGACATAGAATGAATAGCCTGCGGCATGCAACTGAATGAAATCAGCCACCGCCCCATACCTTATACGGTCGACGATATTGCCGATGGCCCCACCCAGAACGAGCGCCAAAGCCCAACCGATCAGTGGCCGATCGGCTTTCCATAGCCACACGGCGACAATCACCGCCACCAGGCTCGTAAAACCAATCAAAAACCAGCGCGCCGCGTCGCTATTGGCGGCAAACAGGCCGAAACTGACCCCGGCGTTCCACACCATGGCCAAGTTGAAGAACGGCAGAATCTCGACAATCCGCTTGGACGGCAGATCAAAAACCTCGAGAATCCACCATTTCGATATCTGATCGACGATGAAAATCACGAGGGCTATCGCGATGCCCCGCTTGAAGAGCGGATTGTTGGCTATGGACGTCAAGCCACCTCCTCGCCGCTTGGCAAATCAATACCGTCAACGGCGTCAAAGCAGCGACCGCACAAGGCCGGGTCTTCAAGAGTGCCGACGTCCGGCAGAACCTGCCAGCATCGCCCGCATTTCTCGCCTTCGGCCAAGGTGGTGACCACCCCGATACCAGCCACATCGTCCAGACGGAACGCGCCTTCGGGCGCCGCGCCGACCACGATCTCCGCTGCCGAGGTGATAGCGATTTCGGCCAGATCGACACCCTTGAACGCCTCCACATAGCCACTGTCTTCGACATACACTTTGGCTTGGCCCTGGAGCGACGAGCCGATCCGCTTTTCCTTACGGTCGATCTCGAGGGCCCCGGTCACGACCCGCCGCAACGCCCGGATTTTGGACCACTTTTCGGCCAGCACCGGATCTTTCCAGGCCGTCGGGATCTCAGGATAGGTCCCAAGATGGACGCTGGTGGTCGTATCCGGATAACGCGACCGCCACGCATCTTCGGTGGTGAACACCAGGATCGGGGCCAACCACGCCGTCAAGCAGCGGAAGATTTCGTCCAAAACGGTGCGCGCCGCCCGCCGCCGGATGCTGTCCGGCGCGTCGCAATAAAGGCTGTCCTTGCGGATGTCGAAATAGATCGACGACAGATCAACCACGCAGAAATTATATAACGCGCTGTAGATCCGGGTGAAATTGAAGTCATTGGTGGCCTGACGGACCAAATCATCCAATTCCGCCAAACGGTGCAGCACCCAGCGTTCAAGCTCGGGCATCTCCGCTACCGGCAAGCGCTCGGCCTCATCAAACCCCGACAGGTTCGACAATGTATAGCGTAGTGTATTCCGAAGTTTCCGATAGGCTTCGGTCAAACCCTTCAGGATTTCTTCGCCGATCCGCACATCCTCGGAGTAATCGAACGACACCACCCATAGCCGCAGAATATCGGCCCCATACTGGTCAACAATGGTTTGCGGCGCGGTCACATTGCCCTTGGACTTGGACATTTTGCGGCGTTCGTCGTCCAACACAAAACCATGGGTCAAAACCGCTTCATAGGGCGCGCGGCCCCGGGTTCCGCAACCGACCATCAGCGATGACTGGAACCAGCCGCGATGCTGGTCGGACCCTTCGAGATAGAGCGAAGCGGGCCATTTCAATTCCGGACGTGCTTCCAGCACAAAGGCGTGGGTCGAGCCGGAATCGAACCACACGTCAAGAATGTCTTCCGACGGTTCCCAATCTCCCGCGTTGTAATCATTACCGAGGAAGCGGGTCGGGTCGCCATCAAACCAGGCATCCGCGCCGCGTTCTTCAACAGCCGCGGCAATACGCGTATTGACGGCATCGTCACGCAGCAGCTCACCGGTTTTCTTGTTGGTGAACACAGTGATCGGCACACCCCAGGCACGTTGGCGCGACACCACCCAATCGGGTTTGCCTTCGACCATGGCGCGGATACGGTTTTGCCCGGTGCTGGGCACCCAGCGCACATCATCAATCGCCTTCAGGGCCGAGTCTTTCAGCCCGGTTTTGGTCATGCTGATGAACCATTGCGGGGTATTGCGATAGATCAACGGCGCTTTGGAACGCCAGGAATGGGGGTAGCTGTGAACCAGCTTGGACCGCGATAACAGCGCTTCGCCCAAGGCCTCGCAGACCGGGACATCGGCTTTAAACACATGGACACCAGCAAACAATGGGACATGGGGGAAGTAGGTCCCATCGCCCTGCACGGTTTGCGGCACTTCGATGTTATGGGCCAAGCCGACTTCATAATCTTCGAGACCATGGCCCGGCGCGGTATGCACAAACCCGGTGCCCTGATCGGTGGTCACATGATCGCCGGGCAGAAGCGGGACATCGAAATCATAACCACGGCCATGGAGCGGGTGGTGGCAGATCGTACCGGCCAGATCGGCACCATTGAAGCGGGCCAACACCTCGACCCCCTCCAACCCGGCGCGACCGGAGAATTGCTCGACCAGCCCTTCGGACACCACGAGGCGATTAGGCCCGGCCTGGATCACCACATAATCAATACCCGGGCCATAGGCGATGGCGCGGTTGCCCGGAATGGTCCAGGGAGTGGTGGTCCAGATCACCACTTTAGCACCTTCAAGGGCCGGGATGCTGGCTTTGACCACAGGGAACGCCACATCGATCATGGTCGAGGTATGGTCGTGATATTCAACCTCGGCCTCGGCCAGGGCGGTTTTTTCGACCACCGACCACATCACCGGCTTGGACCCACGGTAAAGCGCGCCGCTCATGGCAAACTTTTGTAATTCCTTGACGATTTGCGCCTCGGCCGCATAGGCCATGGTGGTATAGGGACGATCCCAATCACCGTCGACACCCAAACGCTTGAACTCCTCGCGCTGGACATCGATCCAGTGGGCGGCAAAGTCACGGCATTCCTTACGGAATTCTAGGGCTGGGACTTCATCTTTGTTTTTCCCGGCGGCGCGGTATTTTTCTTCGATCTTCCATTCGATCGGTAGACCGTGGCAATCCCAGCCCGGCACATAGGGCGCGTCCGTGCCGAGCATGGTTTGCGAGCGGACGATCACATCCTTGAGGATCTTATTCATGGCATGGCCGATGTGAATATTGCCGTTCGCATAGGGCGGGCCATCATGCAGCACAAACTTTTCGCAGCCCTTACGCTCCGCGCGCAGGCGTTCATAAAGCTTCATGTCACGCCAAAGCTTTAGAAACTCTGGTTCCCGTTGCGGCAAGCTGGCCTTCATGGGGAAATCCGTCGCCGGCAGGAACACCGTACTGCGATAGTCTTTGGTCATCGGTTTAACTCGCTGTGCTTTAGTTGGCCGTTGTTCTACCAAGCCGGAGCCCATATTGTCGAGACGTAACCCGCTTTGTTGAACGAGTTGGTCAAAAGACTGCTCCGCTTTATGGGCGCTTTATGGGGATCTGTTCTATATCAACATCTGGGCCGGTATTTACTTTGGCATTTAGGCTGGCAATCTGGATTAACGCTCCCTAGGCCGTCTAGCTATTCAGGAGAGCGTTATTATCGTGACTATGCTTCAATAAATCCTAGGTATTACGGCGTTTATGACAAACAGCGACAAACAATCATCCGAAGGCGTGGGCGCCCATTATGACCGCGCCATGATGCTCGAAACACGGGCCCGCACCCGTAAAGCCATTCATGACATTGCCGCTCAAATCCATCCCGGCATGGTTGAAGAAGATGCCGTGGCTTTGGCCCGCGATGTTTTGAAAGCCGCCGACATGCTGCGCGGCTGGCATGGGATTTACGTCCGTTTTGGGTCCAACACCCTGAAAACATTTGGAGATAAGTCAGAACCCGGCAAGATCCTTGGCGCCGACGACATCTTTTTCATCGACATCGGCCCGATCTGGAAACACTGGGAGGGGGACGGCGGCGAAACCTTTACCACCGGCACCGGCAGCGATTTCATGGCCGCCAAACGGGATGTGAGGATACTGTTCGATCGCGTCCACGACAAATGGCGGACCGATCACAGCACCGGCGTTGACTTATATACCTTCGCCGAACAAGAAGCCGAACGCATGGGATGGCGACTTAATCTGGACCTATCCGGCCACCGCTTAGCCGATTTTCCTCATTCCGTGATCCATAAAGGGGCCTTGGCCAACGCGGATTTCACTCCGGCCACGGATTTATGGGTATTGGAGATGCACATTCGCCATCCGGATCGTCCATTTGGCGCGTTTTTTGAGGATTTACTCCTGTCTGAGGCGGCTTAAAGGCTATTTAGAGCGCAAGACCATTCAGGGACGACGAAATATGACGTTCCAAGCGCGGCAATGCATAACGCTGACGATCCAAAAGCGGCGCGCTTAAGATCGTCCGCGCGGTTTGGCAATCCGCATCGATCTGGGCCTTAAGCGCGTCTAGACCATCGAATTTCATTTCCGGTCGGATGAAATCGACGATCTCGACACTGATCACTTGGCCATATAAATCACCAGAAAAATCAAAGAGATGGGCTTCTAATGTGACATCCGCTTTGGCAAAGGTCGGGCGCCGGCCGATATTGGCCACACCATCCCGCACCATCCCGTTCGGCAACTGGACCCGTACGGCATAAACCCCAAAGGCCGGTAATATATAGTCATCCATCGACAAATTGGCGGTCGGGAAGCCCAACAAGCGGCCACGCTTATCACCATCCAACACATGACCATCAATGAACCACCAATGACCAAGGGCTTCGGTGGCATCCCGGACCCGACCATCGCGCAAAGCCTGACGGATCACCGTGGAAGAATAAACCACCGGCGCCGTGCGGTCGGCTTCGATGATCGGCTCGACAATGGTGACCCCGAAATCCTCCATAGCCCCCATCCAGCGTAGGACATCGACCCCACCGCCGCGATGCTGGCCAAACCGATAGTCATAGCCGACCACAGCATGTTTGACGCCGAGGCCTTTGACCAAGACATCCATAATGAAATCCTGGGCCAACATCGATGCCAGGCCCTTATCGAAAGGCAAAACCAGCATGTTTTCAACGCCGAACGTCTCAAGGCAGTGCGTTTTTGCTCGAAATGGCGTCAGCCGAAAAACCGGCTTATCCGGGGCGAAATAGTTGCGCGGATGCGGTTCTGTGCTGAATACCCACAGCGGCACCTGAAGAAGATCGGCTTCCGCCGCCGCAGCACGAATAACCGCCTGATGGCCGCGATGAAAGCCATCAAAATTGCCGAGCGCCACCACACCGCCTTTGAGGACGGGCAAAATATCATCATGGTGGCGGAAAATACGCATGGGCTTACAAGGTCCATTTTGTCGTCGTGGCAGACAGTCCGGCTAAAATAGGGCCAAATTTAAGGACGACGATCAACCATAACAACAGCTTCACCATCAATAACCACCGTACCACCGACCGTGCATTGGGTCAGAAGCGTAACCTTGCGGCGGGCTTCATCAATGGCGGTGATGGTCGCGGTCGCCGTCACCGTCTCGCCAATGCGCACCGGTGCTTTGAATTTTAGGTTTTGGCTTAGATAAATGCAGCCTGGCCCCGGTAATTGCGTGCCCAATACCGCGGAAATGAAAGCCGCCGACAACATCCCATGCGCGATCCGTGACTTGAACGGGGACGCCGCCGCCATGTCCTGATCGATATGGATCGGGTTGGTATCGCCTGAAATCCCCACGTAAAACAGGATATCAGCGTCCGTCAGCGTCTTAGCAAAGGAAGAGCTTTGCCCAACACTCAGATCTTCTAAGTAATAACCGTGGCGATCCGCACTCATTTGTCGTCCCTTTGTTATTAAGACTTCAGCGCATAGGGAGCCGAAGTTTAAGAAATTGGGCGGGACTATAACCGAGCGCCGAACCGGTCGGCAAGTCATGTCCGGACTTTAAGGATACTCCGACACGGATAAACAGTGCCCCATTAACGCTTTTTTTAATGGCCTCTGTCTATGGTAGCTGTTCAGACAGTGGGCGGTTCCCGGAAACAGCCGCATCCACAGGGTATATTTGGGATTTTCTAGGATAAATGAAGGACGACCATGGCCGTTGATCTCAACATGCAAATCCTTATCGTCGATGATTATAAGACGATGCTCCGTATTGTCCGCAATTTGCTGAAGCAACTCGGCTTCGACAATGTCGATGAAGCAACTGACGGTGCCAGCGCTTTGGCCAAAATGCGCAGCAAGTCATATAACCTGGTTATTTCCGACTGGAACATGGAACCAATGACCGGTTTTGAGCTTCTGAAGGAAGTGCGCGCCGACGAACACCTGAAGACAACCCCGTTCATCATGGTAACGGCCGAGTCCAAAACGGATAACGTCATCGCCGCAAAGAAAGCCGGCGTGAATAATTACATCGTAAAACCGTTCAATGCTGAAACGCTGAAAGCAAAATTAAAAGCTGTTATCGGTGATTTTTAGAATGGTGTTCTCAAGCGCCGCTTGAAAACCTTCCAGAAGGACAGTTGCATGCCCCAGGCCATGCTGTCACAGCAGATAGAAGCTCTGGTCGATTCGATCCGGCGGAAAGAGCAGTCGGTTATTTCGCTGACCGAGGTGGCGGCCGTCACCGAAGTGCTTATGAAGACCATGCAGCTGTTCTTTCGCTCCGTCGACTTACGCATTTATGAAGAATGCCAAAGCCTGAGCGACTATATCTCCAATGCCCGTAAGGAAATCGTCGCCCTTCAACCAGAAAATCTGGAAGGCGCGCGTATTCCTCGTGCCGGTAAAGAACTGGATGCCATTGTCAAACAGACAGAAGTTGCAACCAATACCATCATGGAAGCGGCCGAAGAAATAATGGCGGCCGATGATGATGATCTCGATATATATAAAGCCAAAGTTCAAGATGCCGTGATGCGTATTTTCGAGGCATGCTCGTTCCAGGACATCACCGGGCAACGCATCAGCAAAGTCGTCGACACGCTGCAATATATCGAAAAGCGCGCCAACGAACTCAAACAAATTATGGATATCGACTTGGTGCGCGATCAAGCCATCGCAGCCCCCGAAGCCGATCAAGAGATTGATGAAGATAAAGCCTTGCTATCCGGCCCGGCCCTTGATGGCGAAGGGATCGATCAAGCAGAGGTCGATGCCTTGTTAGAGACCGCCTTTGAGACGGCTCCAGCGGTCAAACCGCAACCTGCAAAAAAAACCGCAACCAAAACCGAAAGCACAAAATCAAACACGACTAAACCGAGCAAACCGGGCAAACCAAAAGCGGCCGCTAAGACCAAAGACGAAGCGCCGGAAAGCCCCGCTCACGCATCAGATCAAACCACCGCTCAAGCCACAGCTCAAACCAGTGCGGGCATCACGACCCAGGCGGATATCGACGCCTTATTCAATTAAGGGGATTCAATTAAGGGTCTTGAACGGCAGCGCGATCACCACCGCAGGGTTTCCATGACCCAGGTCGAGCTAAAACCGGCGTCATCCATTAAGGTCTGACTGATCGCGCTCAATGATTGCTGCCGCTCCAGGCGATCACGATGAATTCCGCCAGCGATAAACAGAGATTGCAACCCGGCCATATGGGCACCTTTAATATCGGTCGGCATGCCATCGCCTATGGCCAGAATTTTATCACGCTCGACCCGTCGCCCCACGCATCCGGCTAAGACGGACATGGCTCGATCATAGACACCGGCATAAGGTTTTCCGCCGTAGACCACCTGCCCCCCCAGAGTCTCGTACAGGGTGGCGATGGCACCAGCGCACAGCAACAGCCGTTCACCGACATGGACGACGATATCAGGATTGGCACACAGCAAAGGAAGATGCCGCGCCAAGGCCTCGGTCAGGATCGGTCTGTAATCTTCTGCGGTTTCCCGATCTTCATCGACAAGGCCGGTACAGACAATCACCTCGGCCTCGGCAAAATTGGTCAAGCTCACCGGGACACCGTCGAATAATGGGAGATCCCGATCGGGGCCGATATGGTAGCATCGTTTACCGGCATAGGTCGTGAGCAGATCGGCCCGGGTGACATCCCCCGCCGTCACCAGAGCATCAAAGTGAACTTCGGGAAAAATGCCGAAACTCGCCAGCTGATCAAAAATAGGCGGGGCTGGACGTGGCGAGTTTGACACCAAAATCACCCGCCGATCAGCGGCGCGCCATTTCTCCACCGCGACACGAGCCGGTTCATACGCTGCCTGACCGTTATGCAGCACACCCCACACATCACAAAAAGCGGCAGAAAAATTATCAGCAACGGTGGACAAGCCAGAAATTTCGGCTGGCGCAACGACAGCCTTCGACGGGGTACGCATTCTTATAATATCCAGATAAATTCATTCAGAGGCGGTCATCACCGCCACTCAAACACCATATCGTTTAAAGCTCGCGGGTCGGTGCGTCTGCATCAGCAGTTCCCTTAAAGTCATCATCGCGGTCAAAGGCATCATCACGACTTGGCCGCGGCTCACCGAACAAAAAGCCCTGACCATAGAGCGCTCCGGTATCGAGAATTTCAATAATGGTCGGCTCATCTTCGATCTTTTCAACAACCAGATCGATTTCGTGACGGCTGAGCGCCGCTTTCAACCGTTCTAATGTTAGAAGACCATCGTCTCCCTGGAACAAGGCAGCCGACACTTTCACAAAGCTGAAGTGGCGGGCGGCCAAACCTGGAATGTCAAAGTCAAGATCGCCCACTTGGTCCATGGAGA
>JBBCIP010000284.1:0-3820 GCA_037189785.1 Alphaproteobacteria bacterium | reverse complement strand
CACAGCTCTTTATGCTCATGAACATGGTTTTCCTGTCATCACGTCATCACTCGGCATCTCACGGTGGAAGAATATGACGCAGATCAACGAAAGCGGTGAGCGTGCGGCAGCTCACTATCCAGATCTGACCTACTGGACTTTTAACTGGCGCAAAGGAGGTGGCTCCAGTCGAATGATCGAGATTTCCAAACGCGAACACTTTTACCAGCAGGAATATTGCGGTTGCGTTTATTCTCTCCGGGACAGCAACGCCTATCGCCTTTCCCAGGGACGTGAGGAAATCCGTATTGGCGAACTTTATTATGGCGACGCCCCTCACAAAAACACATAAAGAATTCTTTATATTGTCTTGACAATCTTTCTAAACTTGACTTAACTGCAATAGTCGAGGTTCCCCACTCCAGCTATGGCGGTAGGGCTAAGACGGGAAGACGGTGATGTCTTAGAAGACAGAATCCGGCGCTGCCCCCGCAACTGTAAGCGGCGAGTGGCGGTTTCAATCAATGTCACTGGTGCCTGCAAAGTACCGGGAAGACCGAAGCCGCTGCGATGACCTGTGAGCCAGGAGACCTGCCTCTGACGCGATAATGTTCCTCGGACGGGGGTGCCTCCGGTGGACGCGTGAAGCTGGTCTATGGGCTATAGCTCCGTCCAGATATTGTTTATTCGCGCGCTTCCAGCGACCTTCCGCCACAAACTTAAAGGTGATTGGTCGATGTTCATATATTTACC
This sequence comes from Alphaproteobacteria bacterium, assembly GCA_037189785.1. Classification (GTDB taxonomy): domain Bacteria; phylum Pseudomonadota; class Alphaproteobacteria; order Sphingomonadales; family Govanellaceae; genus Govanella. The sequence continues at coordinate 3,088 of JBBCIP010000284.1, read as the reverse complement.
TCGAAATGCCGTCAGCCCACCGGACCGAATGCCGGAGCGCGTACTGCTCTTTTAACGACGCACGCGATCTCACACACATTCTTCATTAAACAACCATTGGCAGCCATGCATATGCATGTCGCTGCAGGAGAACACTCATGTCTGTTGTCTCAGCCAATCTCGGTTTCCCACGTATTGGACCGCGGCGGGAACTTAAGAAAGCCATAGAAGCCTACTGGGCTAACAAAATCAGCCAAGATGAACTACTTGATACTGCGAAACGCCTGCGTGCCGCGACATGGGATCGTCAAAAGGCCGCTGGAATTGATGTAATTCCCAGTAATGATTTTTCATTCTACGATCAGGTACTCGATACCAGCATCATGGTGGGCGCTATTCCCGAGGTCTATCAAAGCGTCGGTGCAGGCGACCCACTCGATGTCTATTTTGCTATGGCAAGAGGCACTCGCACGGACACGCACGAAGATGGCTGCTCACACGGACACGGCAGCGGAGGCGATGTTCCCGCTCAAGAAATGACCAAATGGTTCGACACCAATTATCACTATATGGTGCCCGAAGTGAAACCTGGTCAACTGTTCACACTGAATGCAACCAAGCCCATCAATCACTACAAAGAAGCTTTAGCACTTGGCCATGACACGCGGCCTGTCATTCTTGGACCTGTTACGTGGCTTTTGCTAGCAAAATCAAAGGTTGAGGATTTTGATCCATTATCCCTACTACCTCAACTCCTACCAGTATACACGGAGCTGCTTCGAGACCTTCGGGCACTAGGAGTGGAATGGGTCCAAATTGACGAACCTGCACTCGTACTCGACCTCAGCGATAAAGCACATGCGGCTTATCGGACAGCTTATGCTGAGCTGGCGAAAGTCGATGGCATTAAGTTAATGCTGACCACTTATTTTGGTGCATTGGGGGACAATCTAGATGTAGCTTTGTCACTTCCTGTTGCAGGCTTACATGTCGATCTTATTCGAGCCCCAGAGCAACTCGACCCTATTCTTGCTGGTGCGCGGAACGATCTTGTTTTATCACTAGGTATTATTGATGGTCGCAATATCTGGAAAGCCGATCTGACGGCACTCCTTGATCGTTACCAACCGATTTCTGAGCAACGCGGAATACTGCAAATTGCACCATCTTGTTCATTGCTTCATACACCGATCGACCTTTCCCTCGAAACCGAGCTTACACCAGAATTGAAAGATTGGTTGGCCTTTGCAGTTCAGAAGCTTGATGAATTATCTGTCCTCCGCAAAGCCCTCAATGATAATCGCTTGGCCATTCAAGATGAGCTCAATGCTAACTCTGCCTCCATTGCCGCCCGCCGCAACTCTCCCTTGACGAACAACGCCACCATCCGCACAAGAATGAAAGAAGCAACGTCTGACTGGGCACAACGGTCTGTAAACTTTGATGAACGTATGAAGTTGCAAAAGGCAATACTGAATTTGCCTCCTCTCCCTACGACAACTATCGGTTCTTTTCCACAAACCTCCGAAGTTCGTAAAGCGCGCTCCGCTCGTGACAAGGGCGAACTCGACCAAGCCGCTTACGAAGAATTTCTCCGCGAAGAAACCGAACGTGCCATTCGTTGGCAGGAAGAAATTGGAATTGATGTTCTTGTTCATGGCGAGTTCGAACGCAACGATATGGTACAATATTTTGGCGAACAGCTTGCAGGCTTTGCTTTCACCAAAGCAGCGTGGGTCCAAAGCTACGGCACGCGTTGTGTCCGCCCGCCAATCATCTATGGCGATGTTTCTCGCCCCAACCCCATGACCGTTCAGTGGTGGCAATACGCTCAAAGCTTGACGGAAAAACCAGTCAAAGGAATGTTAACGGGCCCTGTAACCATATTACAGTGGTCATTTGTGCGGGACGACCAACCACGCTCAGATACTTGTCGTCAAATCGCACTCGCCATTCGCGATGAAGTGGATGACCTCGAAAAGGCTGGCGCAAAAATCATTCAAATTGATGAAGCTGCTCTGCGCGAAGGATTACCACTGCGCCGTGCGGAATGGCAGCATTATCTCGATTGGGCCGTCGAGGCATTCCGTATATCCGCATCGAGTGTAAAACCGGAAACACAAATTCATACCCATATGTGTTATTCGGAATTCAACGACATTATCGCTGCCATTGCCGCGATGGATGCCGATGTCATCTCGATCGAAACAGCGCGATCAAAAATGGAATTGCTAGACGCATTCGCGACCTATAAATACCCTAACGAGATCGGGCCAGGTGTCTACGACATTCACTCGCCACGCATACCACCAATCGAAGAAATGCGCGACTTACTGGTCAAGGCCGGCGAACGGCTCTCAGCATCACAATTATGGGTAAATCCCGATTGTGGTCTTAAAACACGCAAATGGGAGGACGTAAAGCCAGCTCTTGTCAACATGGTCCAAGCAGCGAAGACTGCCCGCGCTGCGCTCGCTTGAGCGATAAAATCTGGAATGCGACGCTCCATTGCGTTCCACCCTACCTCCCTTGATCCTGTGCTGCTGCATTAGATCAAGGGGGCATGGACAATATTGTGTGTTGATAATGAACGTCGTCAGAACCAACCTTTTGACGACGTTGCCTGGCGGATGCTATTATCGAGAATTGACTCCATTAGACACAACTGAATGGCTTGCCAAAAGGATTTTCCAAATTATGAGGAATAATATATATAAAAAATTGAAAGACGTCATACCTGAAAAATGAACTGATGAAAGACGCAAAGACAGAAATATTTACGGTCACACCACAACAGATTGGGTTTTTCCACACACGGAAAAACCGAATGCAACGCCTTGCGCTCATTCAATCGACGCTTAGGATATCTAGAAGTCAAGATCATATACAGATTTCGCTCGACCAATGCTTCAAGCATAATCTGATATTATCATTACGAAAGTCACAAGCCCGCAATCACCTTAAGTCCGCCCTCCGCCCCCATGGTGTGTTATATTGGCAGAATGAGATCGAAGGTGTTATTAGATTAATTAATCCTGCGATTTCAAAAGATCTACTTCTTAAAACTATTTCCTCAAATTTGGCTATTGTAACCGACGCACCACTTACA
>JBBCIP010000283.1:0-9847 GCA_037189785.1 Alphaproteobacteria bacterium | reverse complement strand
GAAGCTGAGCTTCGGCTTCAGTCCCAGGCTTCAAAACAGTATCTTGCGACGGCACGCGAAACTCCCGAAAAGGCTAGTTTTACCGGATATTAAGGGCAGCTGCGGCATTGTGGCGGATACCGCTGGAATTAGAGTGCCGACCAATGGTTCAAAAGGGATCGGAAAGAAAAGGGTAAATCGTCCATGCTTTTGACCACGCCAAACGATGCTGTCGACGTATCGCAAGATATAGGCCTCAGCACAGCTTTGGACAAGATCCCCGGTCTCGTCAAACGGTTAGCCTCCACTACCCCGCCCCCCAGGCTGTTCCCGAAAAACTTTTCGTTCCGATGGGCCGGGTATGATTTCGTCGGCTCGACCGCCACGATTATGGCCGGAGCAACTTTAGCCGGCACAACATTAGCCTTAACCGCCGTTTTGGGACGGTTGCCGTTCAGCGCCGAAAACCTGGAATCAAGGCGGACTGTGAAAAATGTCCTGTCCGGTCCCATGCAAGGCGGCGGGGCCCATTACACCCTCGATAAAAACGACAGCTTGTGCCTGCGGTCAGAAACGTTGTGTGAAAAAGACCTAACGCTGGAAGCTGGTGTTCATGCCCTTGCCGTTATCTTACTCCAGCTCCGTCCGGCCCTGCAGCAATTTGACGGGCTGCTCATCAAAGCATGACTAAGGGTCAACATCCTGACCCGGATCTGCGTTGGTCAAATTTTCCCCAGGCAATTCAAATACTTGTCCGGGATATATCAAGTTCGGATCTTTGATTTGCTGCTTATTGGCACTGAAAATCAAGGTATACTGGAAGCCAGCCCCATACAGATTGCGGGCGATCTGCCACAAATGATTGCCCTGTAGGACTTCGATGCTGCCGGATGTTTTGCTGCCGTCCAACGGCTTGGCGCGGTTGAACGGAACCTCGATCCGCAGCAACACCTTGCCTTCAGCCACCACTTGGTCGATCCGTAAAATGCGATCGCCCGCGGCAATGGGATCTTTGGGGGCATAAACCCACCGCCCGTCATCGCCAACGGTCACCAAATCCAGATATTTATTATCCAGATAGAGGCGGAGTTCAGCCCGTTGAGCGCCCCGCCCCGCAAACGTCGCCCGCCCTGCCGCATCGTAATCGGCCGTATCGATAAACAGTCCCGACCCGAAATCCGTATACGCGGCAGGCCGTTGCAAGACAGTGCTTAAGCCCTGCCCATCGCGCGGCACCTTTAAAGCGATCACCCCTTCACCGGACTCGGCAAAGGCCGTATCCTGCTGTTCGGGCACCACAACGACCACGATGTCTTTGGATTGTTTGGGGTTTTGCTTCCCCAAGCGGGACACCAAGCTGATTTCCGCGCCGCCGGGTTTAATCGGGGTATCGAAGATCAACACCCATTCGCCACGATTATCGGCCTGAACGCGCCCCAAAGTCTGGCCATCGACCAGGATTTCAACCTCAGCCCCGGGGTCTGCGCGACCGGCGATGATCCCGGTGCCGCCACGGGTCACCCGCACGACATCGAAACTGGGGCCGCTGTCATCCGCAACAACGCTGCTATCGACGGGGAGTGGGTTGGCTGGAGTTTCGACCTGAGCCGGTTTGCTATCACTCCCCCTATCACTGAACCACTCTGACGGTGGCGGCGGAGACAGCACGGACCACAGCCCTACGACCACAAGGATCGCGACGACGATCATCATCCAAAATGACCACGACCGTGCTGGGCGTTCTCTATCCAAAATCGCTTGCCGTTCTTTGATCTAGCCGGGCTGGCCCACTGCCGACCCCATACTGTGCCAATACTGATATCTACCGTGTCTTTAGCATTTCCGCCCCGTGGTGCCAGAAAAATTTGACCAATTTCAGGCACTGGGGCATGTATCTTGAAAAAAAGACATAAAAATTTTGCAAACAAAGACTGTAAAGATAGCCGCCCATTGGATCGAGGATCATGACCCAGTCGCCCGCACCCCGCCACACCATCCAAAACATCGCTGTTTATTGTGGGTCAAGAACCGGCAGCGACCCTGCCTTTGCCGCAGCCGCCGATCAATTCGGGCGTACCTTAGCCCTGGCCGGACTGCGACTGATCTATGGTGGCGGCAGTGTCGGGCTGATGGGGATCCTGGCCCGGGGCGCCATGGCGGTGGGCGGCACGGTTATGGGCGTGATCCCCGGGCACCTTCATCATGTGGAAATCACCCAAACGGATCTTGCCGCACTCGAAGTCGTGCCCAATATGCACAACCGCAAACAGCGCATGTTCGAGGAAGCCGACGCCTTCGTCTCGCTTCCCGGCAGCATCGGTACGCTGGATGAGACGATCGAGGTCATTACCTGGCGTCAGCTCGGGCTCCACGATAAGCCGATCCTGTTGGTTAATCTCAACAACTATTGGGACCCGTTCCTGGCCCTGATCGACCATATCATCGCCCAGGATTTCGCCAATGGCGACACCCGGCGGCTGTTCACCGTGGTGCCTGATTTGGCCTCGGTGTTGCCGACCCTGGCCCAAGCCCCGGCCCCAGCCATTCCGGACCGCGAGCATCTGCTGTAATACAGCTGTAATACAACGTTTGATCCGCGCCTTTTTCCGTAAAAAGCGCCTCATTGCATTGCACTTTGCGGCAAGAATGCTATGTTTCCGGCGTTTTTAAGAAATGCCGAGCGTATTTACGCGATCAGGCGGCGTACGGACCATAGCGCAGAGAACATGGGCCGATAAACAGGAGCCTTGGATGACAAAGATCAAAGTTAAAAACCCCGTGGTAGAACTTGATGGCGATGAAATGACCCGGATCATCTGGGCCTGGATTCGCGACCGTCTGATTACCCCTTACCTCGATATCGACCTGAAATATTACGATCTCGGCATGGAATACCGCGACGCCACCGACGACAAGGTGACCGTTGACGCCGCCGAAGCCATCAAAAAATATGGTGTCGGCGTCAAATGCGCGACGATCACCCCCGACGAAGCCCGCGTCGAAGAATTCAAGCTCAAGAAAATGTGGAAATCGCCGAACGGCACGATCCGCAACATCCTGGGCGGCACCGTATTCCGCGAGCCGATCATCTGCAAAAACGTGCCCCGTCTGGTTCCAGGCTGGACCGACCCGATCGTCATCGGCCGTCACGCCTTTGGTGACCAATATCGCGCCACCGACTTCCTGGTGCCCGGCGCCGGCAAGCTGACCATCAAATGGACCTCGGAAGACGGCAGCAAAACCGTTGAGCACGATGTGTTCGAATTCCCGTCAAGCGGCGTGGCCATGGCCATGTACAACCTCGACGACAGCATCCGCGATTTCGCCCGCGCCTGCATGAACTACGGTTTGGTGCGTGGCTGGCCGGTTTACCTGTCGACCAAGAACACCATTCTCAAAGCCTATGACGGTCGCTTCAAAGACTTATTCCAAGAAGTGTTCGACAAAGAATTCGCCGATAAGTTCAAAGCGGCCGGTATCACTTACGAACATCGCTTGATCGACGACATGGTGGCCTCGGCCCTTAAGTGGTCGGGCAAGTTCGTTTGGGCGTGTAAGAACTATGACGGCGACGTGCAGTCCGACACCGTGGCCCAAGGCTTCGGCTCACTCGGTCTGATGACGTCGATCCTGATGACCCCAGACGGTCAAACCGTTGAATCCGAAGCGGCCCACGGCACCGTGACCCGCCACTATCGCGAACATCAAAAAGGCAAGCAAACGTCAACCAACCCGATTGCCTCGATCTTCGCTTGGACCGGCGGCTTGAAGCATCGCGGCAAGCTCGACGGCACACCGGACGTGACCCATTTCGCCGAAACACTCGAACGCGTCTGCGTCGAGACGGTGGAATCCGGCTTCATGACCAAAGACCTCGCAATCCTGGTCGGCCCCGATCAATCCTGGCTGACCACCGAACAATTCTTTGCAAAAATCGACGACAATTTGAAAGTGGCGCTCGGCAAATAAGCCTGCGTCATACGTCATCTATAAATGAAAAGGCCCCGATCATCGGGGCCTTTTTTATGTTTGTCCTCGCTCACAGTCGCGTCAAATTTTATCTCACACCGACACGTTTTTCGTATCGCACGTCACCGTTCGTAGCCGGGCCGACCTGCACCCAGCCCAGGGTCTGGTAAAATCCGTTGGCGCGAATGTGATCGGCGGGATCGGTGGTCAGCCAGATTACATCGTGCTGTGCGAACAACGCCTGTTCCGCAACCGCCATCAGCTGTCGCCCAAGTCCGCGATTTTCAAAATCGGGATGAACAAACATTGCGAACACCGTGGCCAGTGCTTGATCGATCATCACAAACGCCACCGGCATCGCATCGACGTCCGCGATCCAAACGCAAGGGGCGTCCATGATCGCCGCCGCGATTGTGTCCGGCGTAATATCTAACGCCGCCAGCGCCGCGCGCGATAGATGATTTTGTCGAACGCTGGTGCGGATGTCGAAGATCGCCTCGACATCATCGACTGTCGCCAATCGTATGGCCATGTTGGCTTTCACTCGGTTTCTTCAAATGCGCGGTCATGACTAGATGGACCACCGGGTCAAGCCCGGTGGTGACAAACAATACACCCGTCATTGCCGGGCTTGACCCGGCAATCCATTCAACAAAAGCCCCGCGCTTATATGGCCGCCATCACCGCATCAAGGGCAGCTTGAGCGTTGGCCCCATCGGGGCCACCGGCTTGGGCCATATCGGGGCGGCCGCCGCCACCCTTGCCGCCGATCGCTTCCGCACCGGCGCGCACCAGATCGACCGCGCTATATTTTGCCGTCAAGTCATCGGTGACACCGACCAACAAAGCGGCCTTGCCATCATTCACCGCAACAAACGCCGCGATGCCGGAGCCCAACTGGCCTTTGGCCGCATCGGCCAGACCGCGCAGATCTTTGGCCGGCACACCATCCAACAATTGCGCAATGAACTTAACGCCGTTGATGTCGCGCACGGCCGGACCGGTGGCCGCACCGCCGCCACCCAACGCCACTTTGCGGCGCAGCTCCGAGACTTCCCGCTCCAATGCCTTACGATCTTCGACCAAGGCTTGAATGCGATCTTTCAATTCGAGCGGCGAGACTTTCAATGTTTGTGCCGCATCGCGTAGCCGCGTTTCTTGATCGACCGCATGACGGCGCGCGGCTTCACCAGTAAAAGCTTCGATCCGACGAATACCGGACGACACCGCCCCTTCGGACACGATCTTGAAAAATCCGATATCGCCGGTACGCTCAACATGCGTACCACCGCATAATTCGACCGAGAACGCCGCGCGATTGACATCAACCGGACGGCCCATAGAAATAACGCGCACTTCATCGCCGTATTTTTCACCGAACAAGGCAAGCGCCCCGGTTTTGATGGCATCGTCGGGCGTCATCACCCGCGTTGTCACCGCATCGTTTTCCCGCACCATGCGATTGACATCGATTTCGACCGCATCGATTTCGTCCGCCGACAACCCTTTCGGATGACTGATGTCAAAGCGCAACCGCTCCGGCGCCACCAGCGATCCTTTTTGTGTCACATGCGGCCCCAGCACGCGGCGCAACGCTTCATGCAACAAATGGGTGGCCGAGTGATTGGCGCGCAATTTGCCGCGCCGCTCCACATCGATTTCCATTTCGACAATATCGCCGACTTTGATCGACCCGCTGTCGATCTTGCCCATATGCAGAATAAGATCGCCGAGCTTTTTCGCGGTGTCGCACACGGTGACTTTGCTTTTGCCACCGGTTAACACACCGACATCACCCATCTGTCCGCCGGACTCGCCATAGAACGGGGTTTGATTGGCGATCACCACCACCTCGTCACCGGCAGTGGCATGGTCGACCTCGCCACCGTCTTTCACGATGGCAACGATTTTACCTTCGGCTTTTGCCGTGCTGTAGCCCAGGAACTCGCTGGCCCCGACCCGTTCGCGGATATCGAACCAGACGGATTCCGTCGCCGCCTCACCCGAACCGGCCCAAGCCGCACGCGCTTCGGCTTTTTGCCGCGCCATCGATGTGTTGAAACCATCGAGATCGACACTGCGGCCTTGCGCCCGCATCGCGTCTTGGGTCAAGTCCAGTGGGAAGCCAAACGTGTCGTAAAGTTTGAACGCCACATCGCCCGGCAACGCCGCATCGTCGGACGGCAGTTTTTGCACCGCCTCGTCCAACAACCGCAACCCACGTTCCAGCGTTTGCTTGAAGCGTTCTTCTTCAATCCGCAAAGTTTCGCGGATCAACGCTTCGGCCCGCAACAATTCAGGATACGCGCTGCCCATCTCCGCACTCAGCACAGGCGCCAAGCGATGCATCAACGGCTCGCGCGCGCCGATCATATGAGCATGGCGCATGGCCCGGCGCATGATCCGCCGCAACACATAGCCGCGCCCTTCGTTGGACGGCAACACACCATCGGCAATCAAGAAACAGCTCGACCGCAAATGGTCGGCAATAACGCGATGCGACACCTTGTGATCGCCGTCGGCCGCCACATTGGTCAAATCGGCCGAGGCTTCGATCAAGCGCCGGAACAGATCGGTATCGTAATTGTCGTGAACGCCTTGGAGCACCGCGGCCACCCGTTCAAGCCCCATACCGGTGTCGATACACGGTTTCGGCAACGGCACACGCTCGCTCGGTGTCAGTTGTTCGAATTGCATGAACACCAAATTCCAGATCTCGACAAAGCGATCACCGTCTTGGTCCGGCGAGCCCGGAGGGCCACCGAAAATATGGTCGCCATGGTCGTAGAATATTTCCGAACACGGGCCGCACGGTCCGGTTTCGCCCATCGACCAGAAGTTGTCGGAGGTCGGAATGCGAATGATCCGGCTTTCCGGCAGTCCGGCTATTTTGCGCCACAGATCGAACGCTTGATCATCGTCATGATAAACCGTGACGGTCAGGCGATCCGCCGCAATCCCGAAATCTTTGGTGATCAGTGACCAGGCCAGGTGGATGGCTTCATCCTTGAAATAATCGGCGAACGAAAAATTCCCGAGCATTTCAAAAAAGGTGTGATGGCGGGCGGTGTAGCCGACATTGTCCAAGTCATTATGCTTGCCGCCGGCACGCACGCATTTCTGGCTCGACGCCGCCCGTGTATAAGGCCGCGTTTCGGCGCCGGTGAACACGTTTTTAAACGGCACCATCCCGGCGTTGGTGAACATCAAGGTGGGATCGTTATGAGGCACCAAGGACGCGCTTTGAACGACCGTATGGCCGTTACGTCCAAAGTAATCGAGAAATGCCGACCGAATGTCGTTTACCGTCTTCATGAACCCTACCCTCACGGTCACATCTAGGACCATTCTAAACCAGGCTTGTATTTAATAGCTGCGCCCTAAGCTGTCCAGTATTCAGCGTCATAGGCTGAAATCCTTTCGTGGACACCTTGTAACAGGACGTTGGAATTGTTATGTCGCATCGCAATGCAATATTATATGGGCACTATGTGGGGATGGCGGCGCCCCCCTATATTTTACCGTGTAGTTTTTGCTCCTATATTGCCCCAGTATTGCCCCAGCATTGCCATTGTAGGCCCTGATGTCGTTACCAGTATCGTCAAAATCCCCTTTATCATCAATGCCTTCAGCCCCAGACGTCCATATCGGTCTGGTGCTTTTCGCCCTGGCCATGGGCGGCTTTGCCATCGGCACCACCGAATTCGCGGCGATGAGCCTGCTGCCGTTTTTCGCCCCATCGCTCGGCCTCGATAAATCGACGGCAGGTCATGTCATCAGCGCCTACGCCCTGGGGGTCGTCGTCGGCGCCCCTATTCTGGCTGTGCTGTCGGCCCGGCTCGCTCGGCGCAACGTCTTGATCGGACTGATGATTTTATTCGCTATCGGCAATGCCTTATCGGCTGTGGCCGGATCTTATGATCTCATGCTGGCGGCACGGTTTCTGGCCGGGTTGCCCCATGGGGCTTATTTCGGCGTGGCTGCGGTGGTGGCCGCTTCCCTGGTCCCGCCCCATAAACGGGCCCAGGCCTATGCCCGGGTGTTCATGGGCCTTACCGTCGCCACCATCATCGGCGTGCCGTTAGCCAATACCATCGGCCAGGTGGTCGGCTGGCGCTGGGGCTTTGCTTTGGTCACCTTTCTGGCCCTGCTCACGGCGGTCCTGATCGCGCTTTACGCCCCTCGCACTCCGGTCCCGGTCGACGCCAAACCGCTTGATGAACTGACCGCCCTGGCCCGCCCCCAAGTGTGGCTGACCCTGGCCATCAGCGCCATCGGATTCGGCGGCATGTTTGCGGTCTATACGTATCTGGCCTCGACCATGCTGGAGGTCACCGCTGCGCCGTCCTCGGCTATACCCCCGATGTTGGCGGTGTTCGGGCTCGGTATGACCATCGGTAATCTGGTCGCCGGTTGGGCCGCCGACCGCGCGTTGATGAAAACCGCAGGCGCGATTTTGGTGTGGAGCATCGTCTCGCTGTCCCTTTATTCCGCCGCAAGTCACAGCTTATGGACCCTGGCCCCGGTCGTGTTCATGATCGGCTGCAGTGGTGGGCTGGGTGCCGTCCTCCAGGCCCGGCTGATGGATGTGGCCGGCAAGGCGCAAACCATGGCGGCCGCGCTCAACCATTCGGCCTTCAACATTGCCAATGCGCTCGGCCCGTGGCTCGCCGGCTTGGCGCTGGCGGCGGGCTACGGATTATCATCGACCGGATGGGTTGGTGTCGGTTTAGCTTTTGGTGGGCTGATCTTTTGGGCGGTTTCAGTATTTTATGATCGGCGGCCCCGCATCGCCGTAACCGGTTAGGGCAAAAAGGCTGATATAATCAGCGAATTTGCAATATCAATAAAAAATCCACACACCAAGGGCACCACAATAAAAGCCCGGTGCGCGGCCCCATGTTGTTGGGTCACCGCGGTCATATTGGCAATCGCGGTTGTGGTCGACCCCAAGGCAATGCCGCCGAACCCGGCGCTGACCACCGTCGCTTCGTAATCCTGCCCCATAAACCGGAACACAACGAACAGAGTAAACAAAATAGTCAAAACGATTTGGATCACCAACACGGTCGTGACGAATGCGAAGACACCGGCCAGCTCCCATATCTGAAGTCCCATCAGCGCCATGGTCAGGAACAAACCAAGCGCCAGATCGGACACCAACGCCATGCCTTGCTTCACCCCCGGCCAATGCCGCGTGATGCCCCGCCCGACGGCCAACGGCGTCAGATTGCGAAACAGAATACCCGCCAGCAAACAACTGACGAACGTCGGCAGAATAAGCCCGGTTTGGTCAATGACCGCATGCAGCCCGATGCCGATCATGATGGTGATATTCAAAATAAGTACGGCCCAAAGAACCGAAAAATAATCAAGCGGGCGTGCGCCATCATGGACAGCGCCAATCTCCAGTGCTTTTAATCCGGATGGCTCCACTTTATGCCGCTGCATCAAATAAGCGGCAATGGGACCACCAATCACACAGGCCGCAATCAAGCCGACGGTATTGGCGGCAATGCCAAGTTCCATGGCATTGGCGATGCCATAGCGCTCGGACATCAAAGGGGCCCAAGCCACCGTGGTGCCGACGCCGCCGGTCAAGGAAACAGAACCGACCATCAAGCCCGCCAACGGTTCGATCTCGAACCCTGCGGCCCCGAACCCGGTAGCAACGGCCAAGCCGACACCGTTCTGCAAGATGATAAACACAATCGCCAAGCACAGCAAAATCACCAACGGTTTGCCGCCCCGGATCAACGTGCCCAAATCGGACGACAGACCTATCCCGGCAAAGAACACCAGCAACAAAAAGTCCCGCACCTCGAGCTGGAAACTGAGCCGGATATCGGCCGCGAAATAAAGCACCGCCCCCAAAAACGCGCAGGACAAACCACCGATG
>JBBCIP010000282.1:0-13259 GCA_037189785.1 Alphaproteobacteria bacterium | reverse complement strand
CTTAGAGGCGGTCAATATAGCTGCTATGAAGATCGCATCTGGTTGGGAAGATCTTGTCGTTGCTGGGGGCGTTGAAAGTATGTCCAGAGTGCCTATGGGATCATCTTGGAGCACGGACCCTGAAATTTTGCTGGAGGCAGGCCCCATTTCGCAAGGTGTCAGTGCAGATCTTTTGGCGACTCTTGACGGCTATGATCGTGAAGACGTTGACCGTTTCGCACTGGCATCACAAGAAAGAGCATATGCTGCACAAGTTAAAGGCTATTTTGACAGATCAATCATTCCTGTATTAGATGTAAATGGCTTGCCGATTTTAGAGCAAGATGAACTTATAAAGCCCAATACAACTATGGAAGGCCTGTTAAAGCTCAAACCTGCATTTGAAGCTATTGGGCAATTAGGGTTTAATGATATTGCTATTTCTAAATATCCATCTGTTGCTCGTGTGTCTCACGTGCATACAGCAGGGAACTCTTCTGGTATAGTTGATGGGGCAAGCGCCGTTGTTATTGGTAGTGAGCATATAGCCAGACAAACTTCCCTTAATCCAAGGGCTCGCATCATTTCTACAGCTGTTCTTTCGACAGAACCTGTCTTAATGTTAAGTGGGCCAGCGCCTGCTGCACGCAAATGTCTGCAGAAGGCAGGGCTATCAATAGAAGATATTGATCTCTTCGAAATAAACGAAGCATTTTCATCAGTCGCGCTTCGTTTCATGAATGATCTTGGTATTTCTCATGAAAAAACGAACGTTAACGGTGGAGCTATTGCTTTGGGACATCCCTTGGGCGCAACGGGGGGAATGCTTGTCGGCACCGTTTTGGATGAATTAGAGAGACGGTCATTAAAGCTTGCTCTGATTGCGCTCTGTGTTGGCAATGGTATGGGCATAGCAACAATTATTGAACGTCTTTAATTACTGGATAAAGTCATGGCTGGTTTCAAATATGAAAAAGACGGTTCAGGAATAGTAACCGTTACGATGGATATGTCTGGTCCTGTCAATACGATGAATGATGAATATCATCGTGAAATGGATGCCACAGTAGGTCGACTTGAAAACGAGGATAGCTTGCTTGGTGTAATCATTACATCAGCAAAACAAACTTTTTTTGCAGGTGGCGATTTAAATTATCTTCTTTCTGTTACATCAGCAGATAAAGAGCCATTTATGGAGCTTTTAACCGGCATTAAGCAACGACTACGGCGTTTGGAAAAATTACAAGTACCAGTCGTCGCGGCTATAAATGGAGCTGCAATGGGGGGCGGTTTTGAGATTTGTCTTGCCTGCAATTATCGTATCATGTGGAAAAATCCGAATGTGATCGTCGGATTGCCGGAGGTGACTTTAGGACTGCTGCCCGGGGGCGGTGGAATTGTTCGCTCGGTTCATATGCTGGGTTTGGAGAAAGCCCTACCATATCTGTTGGAAGGTAAGCGTCTGAAGCCAAAGCAAGCATTGGAGGCAGGTTTCGTAGACGAGTTAGTTGATAGTTTAGATGATTTGCTTCCACACGCTAAAGCTTGGATCTTAGATCATCAGAAAGACTATTTGCAGCCATGGGATAAAAAAGACCATAACATACCAGGAGGATATATTGATCAGATCGATTTAGGGCGTCGTATTGCTGGGATTGCCATTGCATTGCGGCGTAAAACTCGTGGATTATTACCCGCGCCTGAGCGCATTTTATCAATTGCCAGTGATGCAACCAGGCTAGATTTTGACACAGCTTTGCGTATTGAAACTCGTGGGCTGGCAAATCTAACCTTATCTCCGCAAGCAAAGAATATAATTTCAACTATGTTCTTTCAATTAAATCAGATCAATCGGGGTGATAGTCGTCCTCAGGGGATTCCTAAACAAAAAGTATCTAAAGTCGGTGTTCTGGGTGCTGGTATGATGGGACAGGGTATTGCTTATACTGCAGCACGACATGGAATTGATGTTGTTCTAAAGGATGTCACACTTGACGCCGCTGAACGAGGCAAAAATTACGCGGTGCGGTTACTTGCGAAGGAAGTGCAAGGAGGGCGCATTTCGGATGACGAACGGGAAAGAATTCTAGAAAGAATTCTTGCAACATCAGAGGATTCGGATTTGGTTGGCTGCGATTTTGTCGTGGAAGCTGTTTTCGAAGATCTAAGTGTAAAATCTAGTGCGATCTGTTCGGCAGAAGTTTATCTTTCACCAAGTTGTATTGTAGGATCAAACACATCTACATTGCCAATTTCTATGGTATCAGAATCGAGTTTGCGACCAGAGAATTTTGTTGGCATACATTTCTTCTCTCCCGTCGATCGTATGCCATTGGTCGAGCTTATTGCTGGAAATAAAACTTCAGATCTTGCTTTAGCCAGTGCGTTTGATTTTGCACGTCAAATTGGGAAGACGCCTATTGTTGTGAATGATTCTGTTGGTTTCTTTACGTCTAGAACATTTGGTTCCTATGTTGATGAGGGAGCTCGCCTGCTACAAGATGGTGTTGATCCAGTTGTTATAGATAATCTTGGTCGGCAAATAGGGATGCCCAATGGCCCATTGGCGATACATGACGAGATAAGTCAGGAACTCACTCGTAAAGTTGAAGCGGCTCAGGTAGCTTTAGGAATTCAGTCAGAGAAAATGGTGTCGACGGAGGTCGGTAATTTATTGATCACAAAGTATGGGCGCGGGGGCCGTCACTATGGTGGTGGTTATTATAGTTATCCTGAGAAGCAGCCTAAATATATATGGCCTGAACTGTATGAAATATTTCCAACCTCCGATCACGAAATACCGGAAGAAGATATAAAAGATAGATTGTTGTTCCGCCCTGTTATTGAAACACTTCGGTGTCTTGATGAGGGAGTTTTAAAATCAGTGGCGGACGGCAATATTGGTTCAATTCTTGGTATTGGCGCACCTACTTGGACAGGTGGATATATTCAGTTCGTGAATGGATACGGGGTCAATCGGTTCCTAGATCGCAGCAATAGCTTAGCAGATCGTTATGGGCCTCGCTTTTCTCCCCCTTCAATTCTTATAGAAAAATCGGCGACGAACGGAATTTTTTCATGAAGCTTGATAAAAACATAACAGCTATTGTGACAGGTGGTGCTTCCGGTCTGGGGGAGGCAGTTGCGCGATCACTAGCTAGTGCTGGTGTGAAGGTCGCGATCTTTGATCGGGATGAAGGTCGTGGACAACGTGTTGCAGAAGATTTGCAGGGGCTATTTTATTGTGTAGATGTAACTTCCGATGCATCGGTAGACGCTGGTCTGATAGAAGCGAGAGGTCAGTTTGGCCAAGAGCGTATTCTTGTCAATTGTGCTGGTATCGCTAACGCATACAAAACAGCATCTCATGATCGGAAAAATGGGGCTATTACCCATTTCCCCTTAGACGCGTTCAATCAGGTCATACAAGTTAATCTGATCGGGACATTTCGGTGTCTTGCCAAATCTGCGGCAGGAATGCTGACTTTAGATCCCTTAGAGGGAGGGGAACGTGGGGTTATCATTAATACAGCGAGTGTTGCTGCGACCGATGGGCAGATAGGGCAAGCAGCTTATGCTGCATCAAAAGCTGGTGTTGTCGGTCTTGCGCTGCCTGTTGCCCGTGATCTTATGAATGATGGCATTAGGATTAATACAATTCTGCCAGGAATTTTTGACACACCTTTAATGCAGACCGCAGGTGAAAAAGTTCAAACTGCTTTAGCGGCGTCAGTGCCATTTCCAAAACGTTTAGGCAGTCCCAATGAATTTGCGCAGATGGTTATGACAATGATTGAATGTGGTTATCTGAATGGCGAAAATATTCGCCTTGACGGGGCCATTCGTATGATGGCGCGTTAGACTAAAATATTAAATATAAATCTGCAGAAACTCCGGCTATGGAATAGATATAACTTTCTATTCCATAGCCAATTTTCTTATGCTTTCTTTTCTTGTGCTTGTTGTTTTCCGCGTGCCATAATTGCTTTACGTCTTCCACTAAACTCCTTACCTTTGCCTTGCCAGGATAAAGCATTCTGATGTTCAAGTTCACGTGCAACATCGAATGTAGTTGCCGCACAAGCGCGATAGCTTTTCAAAAGAGCAAGTTTTGTATCTTGATCCCCTGTTGCTAGATGACTTGCAAAGTCATGAGTTTCTTTTAGCAATTCACCTTCGTTTGTCACTTTCCATACCAAGCCTAAATGTTTTGCATCTTGAGCCGATAAGAAGGCACCAGATAAGCTCATGGCTAGAGCATTTCTGTAGCCAATGGCTTGAGGTAAAGCGATTGTCATGCCCCAAAAAGGAAGAATACCAACGGAAGCATGCGTATCACCAAAGACGGCAGTGTTGGCTGCGAAAAGTATATCGCACTTTAGAGCGAGTTCAAGGCCGCCTGTTATGGCAGGGCCGTTTATTGCTCCTATTAAAGGCTTTTTTAGAACCGGCCAAGGGTCGCCTGCGAGAGTCAAAGCACCAATGTCCATTGATCCCCCAGGTTCTAGTTCTTTTAAATCCATACCCGCGCAAAAGGACGTACCAGCGCCGGTTAACACTATAGCTGCAACGCTAGGATTTTGATCGCAATCGCGTAAGGCGGCAGCTACTTTTTGCATAAGTTCATTATTAAGGGCATTACGAGAATCCGGGCGATTGAGCGTTATTGTCGCCACGGCATCGGTTATTTCAATGAGTACGATGTTGCTCACAGTCATCTCCAGAGCTGTTATTGCTTGACGAACAAATTAGTATATCATACGTTATCGTAATTCAATATAAAGTCAGTTCCAGATAAAGGGAATTTAGGGATGCCAGATAATACTGTAATTTCAACAGACGTTCTGGAAGGGGGTGTTGGCCGCATCACCATGACCCGAGCTGCAGCAAGAAATGCACAAAATCATGCGATGACTTATGCCTTGGATGCAGCTTTCAAAAAACTTGAACATGATAACAGTGTAAAAGTCATCATATTATGTGGAGAAGGACCGCATTTTTCGGCTGGTCATGATTTGAAAGAACAAGGAGCTGTTTCTGACCATGACCCTGTTGGGACATGGGGTGGGTATGATAAACATGGTGCAGAAGGATTAATGGCCAGAGAGACTGAAGTATTTCTACAGATGTGCCTACGCTGGCGTAGTATATCTAAGCCAACCATTGCTCAAGTACAAGGAAAAGCGATAGCGGGTGGTTTGATGCTGGCGTGGGTCTGCGACTTAATTGTTGCGAGCGACAATGCGATGTTTGCAGACAATACTGTTGGTATGGGGACAAATGGTGTTGAATATTTTGCTCATCCTTGGGAGTTTGGAACCAGGAAAGCGAAGGAGCTTCTTTTTACAAGTGATTTTATTTCAGCACAAGAATGCCATAAATTGGGAATGATCAACCATGTTGTTCCGTTGGATCAATTAGAAGATTTTACGCTGGCTCTAGCACGTCGAGTCGCTTTGCGCCCTGGTTTTGGTCTTAAGCTTGCGAAGCTGGCTTGTAACCAAGCTTTGGATAGTCAGGGTTTTATTATGGGTTTAAATGCAGCATTTTCGCTTCATATGCTTGCTCATACGCATAATCTTGAAAAATACGGCATTATAGTAGATCCGCGGGGTTTATCGGCTCCTATTGTTGCGTCTCTACAGGATCAAATAAAAATCCCGATTTCTGACGCAGCAAAGAAGTAAATCCAAACTGCAATTGGAGAAAATAAATCTCCAATTGCAACTTTCTATACATGACTTTTATGAACCCCTGATAAAGCAAGATCTACGATTTTATCAGCTTCGTTCACATCTATAGGTAAGCCATTCGTAAAAGCGCGTACCCATAGAACGCCTTCAATCATTTCAAACATCATATCAGCTTGAAACTTAGCAGGAAGTTCCCCGCGCTTTATGGCTCTTTTAACAAGAGCTTGTTTTCCTTTTGAGGGTGCCGAACGAAGATTTCTAAAAACTCTTTTCCATGAGCTTGAAGATAGAGATTCAGCAGCAAGCATCACTAAAACTCGGCCTATTATTGGTTTATTGTAAAGCTCAATTTGAGCTTTGAGAGAGGCAATCAGGTCCCCACGCAGAGATCCCATATCAATAAATTGATACTGATCTCCAGCGGCTAACAATATTGCATGCTTTGTTAAAGCTTCTTTCGATGGCCAACGACGATATATCGTTGGAAGACCGACGCCTGCACGCTCGGCAATAGCGCGAATTGTTAATCCAGAAAATCCTTCTTCTGCTATGAGTGATAACGTGGCCTGGCAAATAGTGTTGTCAATTGTTTCATCGCGTGGCCTGCCACGGGTAGAGGAGACTTTTGAGGTTTCTGAAGATTGCCGTAATTTCATGATGATAACCTTGTTTGGTATTTAAAAATGAACCTAGCTGATTTGTGGTCTATTGGCAAATTTTGGATATAAGAATTTAGATATTGAAAATATGAAAACATATGTTATCGTAATTAAAATAATGAACGTAAAATAAGAGACAACTCAATAAATGTGGGTTGATTGAGGGAATAAATGTCACATCCCGCTAAAGCGATATTTGATAATCGCGTCAGTAAAATATTGGGAACACGCTTTCCTATTATACAAGCCCCGATGGGTTGGATTGCCCGTTCAAGCCTTGCATCGGCTGTTTCGAATGCTGGGGGTATGGGGATGATAGAAACGTCGTCTGGCGATAGCCTTGCTTTAGTGGAGGAGCTAAAAGCAATGCAAGATAAAACAGAAAAACCATTCGGGGTAAATTTGGCTCAATTATTTATTCGTGATCCTGGAATTGTTGATATCCTCGTGCGTCATGATGTTAAATTTGTGACGACATCGGCGGGCGATCCAAGTAAGTATGTTGAGCCTTTAAAAGCCGCAGGTATCAAAGTTTTTCATGTGGTGCCTAATCTTGAAAGTGCATTGAAGGCAGTTGAGGCCGGTGTGGATGGATTGATTGCCGAAGGAAGCGAAGGTGCTGGATTCAAAAGTGATCGGGACATTGGGACATTTGTTTTATTGCCGCTCATATGCGCTAAGGTAGATATTCCTTTGATAGCGGCTGGGGGTGTAACCGATGGATGTTCAATGGCAGCCGCATTTCTTCTTGGTGCTGAAGGTGTTCAAATAGGTACGAGAATTTTGGCAACAACCGAAGCTCCAATACATGAAAATTATAAGAATGCAATTTTGAATGCTCAAGCAACTGACACAATAATGTTGCCGAGGAGTACAGAATTTAAGACCCCGGCCATGCGCGTATTCTCCACCTCAACTACGGAAGCACTGCGAAAGAATGGCGCCAGTCCTGCAATATTCTCAAGGATAAAAGAATTATATTTTTCTGGAGATATGAATGCATCGATAGCAATGATGGGACAAGGCGCAGGCAAGGTTAAAAATTTGTTATCTGTGCAAGATCTGTTTATGCAGATGGTTGACGATTTTGAGCTAGCGTCATCAAGGTTATATAATCAATACATATCTCGCGTGTCGTAAGAAATTTCTTTGGTGTCTGACAGCCAAAAAAATCTGATGTTTATAGAAAATCAATAAATCAAATCGCTGAATGCGCAAGAAATATGCTGCTGATGTCAGCAACAGAATGTTTCACATCGCGTATATCGGCATGGGGAATTGGGATGATGAAGAAAATATCGGGAACACTAGCTTTATGCGGCACAATTGGGGCGATGAGTATCCTTAATCAAGCGGCGGCTCAAGACAATGTGGAGTGGCTTAACTCTGGTGATATTGTTGTGACGGCCCGGCGAAAGGTGGAAACGGTACAAACTGTACCTGTGCCAGTTACGGCAGTTTCTGGGGAGCAGCTTGAAAGCCGTAGCGTGCTTGATATTAAACAAATACAGCAAGTCACGCCAAATCTGGCTTTTACACGAGCGGGCAATAATCCAAATACAGCTCAAATATTCCTAAGAGGAATAGGACAATTCCAAAGTGGCCCTGGGCAAGATCCGAAAGTTGGCGTATATGTTGACGGCGTTTATTTAGCGCGTCCCCAAGGTGCAGTATTTGACCTTGTTGATATTGATCGGGTTGAAGTGGTACGGGGCCCACAAGGAACATTATTTGGCCGCAATACAACAGCGGGCTTGGTTCAAACGATTACGAATAAACCGACGCAAGACTTTGAAGGTTCAGTTCTCGCGGGAGCTGGGAACGATAATCAATTTCGTGTCGAAGGTATATTGAATTTTCCTGTAAGTGATGTCTTGGCGTTTCGTATAGTAACGCAACATAGAGAAGCTGGTGGTATTACTCTCAACAGAGCAACAAATAAAAAGTGGGGTAATGAGAATCGTCAAACATTACGAGCTTCCGCATTATGGGAGCCATCAGAAAGTTTTGATGCACTATTCCAGTTTCAATATGATCGCAGTCGTAGTCGTCCGACTCTTGGTAAGTGCGAATACACTGGTCCAGAAGATGGATCTTTAACAGCTGGATTGCCATTTATTGCTTATATATTTGGTGTCTACAATCAAATTCGTGATACATGTAATTCGACTGAGCCTTATCTCTCAACAGACAGTGATCCAGATAATAATAAGTCCGATGCTTATTTTTATTCTATGAATCTTAATTATTATTTAGGTGATGTTACATTTACATCAACAACCGCTTATAGAGATCTCGATGATTTAAGCCGATCATCCGGCTTCGGGCAGGACGTGCCAGGTGGGCCATCTTATTATAAAATATTACAAGATAGTCCAAGTGAATATAATCAATTCTCGCAAGAACTTCGAGTGTCTGGATCTTCATTCAATGATCGCCTGGATTGGATCGTAGGAGCATTTTTCTTTCGGGAGAGAGGTTTTCAGCCTTTAGACGTGCCATTCTTTCAGAACGTTGGTATTCCAACATTAGAGCAATCTCCCATTTATTATGAATTACTTCCTGACGGTGGAGGCATTACCTTTGGCGATCTTGCACAATCTGTGAAATTAAGCGCAAGCGAATCGACTTTAACTACAGCAATTAATCGCTCTTGGGCAGCCTTTAGCGAACTGAGTTATAAAATTACAGATGATTTCTCGGTCACTGTTGGTGCAAGATATTCCAAAGATTGGCGTACATTACGACGGGTGTCCACGTTCTTGGACGGAAGTTTAAACCCTGCTTTCTCCTGCCCAAATGGTATTGCACCAGAAGGTGGCAAAAAGTGCGTCGTGCGTGAAGCATTCGAGAAATTAACGCCGAGAGCTATATTAAGTTATACGCTATCCCCGGATGTTATGATTTATGGCAGTTGGAGTACCGGATACTCAAGTGGTGGCTTTAATGCAGACGGAAATCTCAGACCATACTTGCCTGAAACATCTCATACTTTTGAAGCAGGTATGAAAACGTCATTCCTAGATCGCCGTGCAATATTTAATTTGACGGGCTTTCATAACAACTATCGGAATCAACAATCAGTTCAACCAAGACAAGTAAACAATCAGATTTTTTATGAAACTATAAATGCGCAGCGTGCCGTTCTTTATGGAGTTGAGGGAGAGCTAACCCTAAGGCCGACAGATCGGTTTCAAATTTTTGCAGCATTTGGTTTATTGAAAGGAAAATATAAAGAATTTGTTGTCAACGACATTGTTGATGAAGAAGTCGTAGGGCGAGATATCAGTGATTCGAGGATGCTTTTCGGAGCTCCGGCTTATACATACTCCATCAGTGCGAATTATGATTTTGATCTTGGCAATGACGGGATCTTGACATTTGGTTTAGGTTGGTCAGCAAGAGGGAAAACAACCTATCGCCTAGAGGCCTATCCAACATCTATACAAAAAGCTTTTGGGCTTATGGATGGGCAAATTGTATGGACATCCACTGACAAAGATTATTCCGTCTCATTGCGTGGGTCTAATTTACTTGGGAAGACCTATTTCGATCATGCTTTTGATCTGGTTGACATTACCGGAGCAACAGCTCGATATTACGGAGCGCCCCGGAGAGTGTTACTGACCGTTCGTAAAAACTTCTAAATTAGATCTTTCTGAGAGATTATATGCGCGTCCATTTTATTCATGCACATCCTGAAGAATCATCGTTTGTTTCTGCACTGCATAAAACTGCAGTCAATGTATCCAAAGATCTTGGGAATGATGTCGTTATATCTGATTTATATGAAATGAAATTTAATCCTGTCATTTCGGCAAAAGACTTTGGTGAGTGTATTGAAAGTGAACACATAACCTATGCTTTAGAACAAAGACGTGCATATGAATCCAAAACACTAGCTCCCGATATTATGAGAGAAGTTGATAAAGTACTTTCAGCCGATCTCTTAGTATTCACTTTTCCTATATTTTGGTTCAGCGTACCTGCCATACTGAAAGGGTGGATTGATAGAGTTTTTCTTTCAGGAATCTTTTATGGTGGGCGGCGCATTTATAGTTTAGGGGGAATGGTTGGAAAACGTGCTTTGCCTATTTTCACTCTAGGCGGTCGGCCGCATATGTTCGGTGAAAATGGGATACATGGTGAGTTGGAAAGTGGGATGTTGCGGCATTTTTTGCAAGGTACACTTGGTTATGTGGGGCTAGATGTGTTGGAGCCCTTTATAGGTCACCATGTTCCTTACATTTCTCAGGAACAGCGAATACAAATGCTTGAAAAACTAAAGGCACATATCTTATCAATCGATAGTTTACCGGTAATTCCAATGCCAGATCTGGGGCAATTTGACTCAAATTTTTTGAGGAAGGCATAAGAATTCTACTGAATATCAAGACAGGTCTAGAACGTTATAAATTTGGACATGCTGATATCCCATGTGTTGAAAGGAAAACATGAGGAGTTTCGATAATATGAGAAAAACGAACAACAGGCCTGTTGTATTTGAAATAAGAAATAAAGTTGGGATTATCACGCTGAACCGACCTGAAGCCAGGAATGCAATCAATGGTGCTGTATCCAAGGGTATAGAGGCCGCTATTGATCGTATTGAAGAAGATGATGATATTTGGGTTGGTATTCTAACGGCTACGCCGCCAGTCTTTTCTGCTGGAGGAGATCTCCGCGACGTCGAGAGCGGGAAGGGGGCGGAAATATTTACAGAAAAAGGTGGATTCGGTGGTTTTGTTCAACGTCAAAGAAATAAGGTCATTATTGCTGCCGTTGAGGGTGCTGCATTAGGAGGAGGTGCAGAACTCGCTTTTTCTTGTGATTTGATAGTAGCGTCTGCATCAGCAACATTTTCACTTCCAGAAGTAAAGCGCGGTGTCATTGCCACGGGAGGAGGGCTATTCAAGTTAATTCAAAAGATGCCATATCATTTGGCAATGGAGGCAATTGTAACAGGTGATTCAATATCGCCGCAACAGGCTTATACATTTGGGTTGATTAATCGTTTATGTAACGCAGGTGATGCGCTTAATACAGCTCTCGATTTGGCTTATAAAATTTGTGCGAATGCTCCTATAGCCGTTCAAGAAAGTAGAAGAATAGTTGAACGAGCGGCGACAGTATTTAATGATGCCGGCTGGGATTTAACACGTCGTGCGAGTGATGTGGTTTTTAGCACGGTTGATTTTAAGGAAGGTATTCAATCGTTTCTGGAAAAGCGGCCACCAGTCTGGGTGGGAAAGTAGAGGGCGCATTGTCTTATAACATTTATGATCTAATTTAATTTTGATTATGTCTACGCGAGACAGCATAAAAATGACAGCAGATGAAGTACAAAGCTTTCTTGCCAAAAGGAAAGTTATTAGTCTGGCATCAATAGGCGCTGATGGTCAGCCTCATCTGGTGGCATTATGGTATATCTTGATCGATGGTGATGTCCACTTTTGGACTTTTAAAAAGAGCTTAAAAGCGGTCAACATGCGCCGAGACACGCGAATTACAGCGATGGTTGAGGCAGGTACTTTGTATAACGAATTACAAGGTGTTGTACTGTATGGCAATGTAGATCTCATTGAAAATCCTTCTGATATTGAACGAATAGGACTGGCAATGTTGGAACGCTATCCCAGTGATGTTGAACCAAATGATGCTTTAGATTTTGTAAGAAAACAAGTTTCGGCACGTGTTGGTGCACGCATTCGCACGAACCGAATCGTCTCATGGGATCATACTAAGCTTGAGAAATCGTATTGATACTTTTTTGCGTACCAAAAAATTAGATTACTTTTTGATTAGGGCGAATACATGACAATTTGTAAAAAACCAATAATCTCCATATTAGGAGGGACAGGAAATCTAGGTGGAGGGCTTGCGCTTCGCTGGGCACATAGTGGCTATAATGTAATTGTTGGTAGCAGAATGCTGGATGTGGCTGTCAAATCAGCTGAACGTATCAATACCACATTGAAGAATAACATTGTTCGTGGAATGATTAATACTCAAGCCGCAATAGAAGGGGATATTGTTGTTCTCACTGTACCATATGCATTTCAGCGTTTTACGATTGAAACCATATATGATGCACTGGAAGACAAAATACTGATTGATTGTACAGTACCCCTAGTGCCTCCGAATGTTAGCCGCGTTCAACTGCATAATAATGAATCTGCTGTAGAGGGCATGCAAAAATTCTTAGGTCCAAAGACGCGCGTGGTGTCTGCGTTTCAAAATATTTCAGCGCATCTCTTATCTCATTATCAAGAACCAATTGACTGTGATGTACTTGTCTGTAGTGATGATAGAGAGGCTGCCAAAGAAGTAATTGGGCTGGCTAAAGAAATAAACCTCCGCGCTTGGGACGCAGGTGTGCTCGCTAATTCCATCGTTACGGAGGGATTAACATCAATATTAATTAGCCTAAACCGTCGCTATAAACGACAGGCGGCTGGTATTCGCGTTACTGGTCTTAATTAGATACATACTAGACCGCTTCCGATTTACGTTTCTGATCAGTTTTTCTCTTTTAGTTTTTGGATCGCCTCTTTGGGTTACCAGATTGGCCTTTGCAGAACCGTGTCTTGGTTGGCGGACTGCGATAGGCGCATTATAGAATGGATCAGTGAAGATCAGATCCATAGCTTCGTCAGTCAACGGAGCCCTATAATCTTCATCCCTCCCAGCGTTGCCGAAGATCAGGCGATGGCGGGCCAATTGCCAGAGATCAAGGGGCTGAGTGACAACAATATCCTTTAACTTAGGATTATTATCCTCAACTGCATCAGAGCTTCTACCGCACTATCCCTAGCCTGATCCAACACCAGCTCTATCTCGGCCGGAGAAAAGCCGCTCACTTCCATATCGAAGTCGAGATCGATGTCGCGCCTGCTTCTTGCTATGGCTCCGGGTGTTTAGACGATGG
>JBBCIP010000281.1:0-9202 GCA_037189785.1 Alphaproteobacteria bacterium | reverse complement strand
ACGTCTCGGGGGCGCCGATCACCCCTGGCAACAACCGCACCACAGCATCGAGGAGCGCCATCGCCGCAATCTCACCGCCTGAAAGCACGAAATCGCCAAGGCTGACCTCGACAATCTGGCGCGCTTCAAGCACCCGTTCGTCCACTCCTTCGAAGCGACCGCAGACGAGCGTTACGCCATCGCCTTCGCTTAACGACCGGATGAAGGCTTGATCCATCACCCGCCCGCGCGGAGAGAAATACAACAACGGCCAGCGCTGCCGTCCCACATCTTCGGGACACCCGCTCCCGGCCGCGTCAATCGCCTCCGCCAAAACATCGGCCCGCATAACCATGCCTGGGCCACCGCCGGCGGGGGTATCGTCCACGGTGCGGTGTTTATCGCGCGCAAATCCGCGAATGTCCAGCGTTTCAAGTGCCCAAATCTGATTTTCGAGCGCTTTTCCCGCCAATGACACCCCTAACGGCCCCGGAAACATCTCGGGGAATAGGGTCAACACCGTCGCCGTCCAGGGCATTACGCCCCTTCCTTTTCAGTTTCGGCCATTTGATGGTCGGGCTCATCATCGGATTCTGGATCAGATTCTGGTGGGCTCACCACCACCCGTCCGCCTTTGATATCAACCACCGGGACCACCGCCTTGGTAAAGGACAACAGCAGCGGCTTATCACCGCCCGTCACCTCCAACACGTCACCAGCCCCGAAATCATGGATGGCCTTGACCGTACCCAAAACCACCCCGGCCTCGTCTTCGACCCGCAAACCGATCAGATCTGCATGGTAGAAGTCATCTTCGTCAGCAATTTCGGGCAAAACCGACCGTAAAACATACAGACGTAGGCCCTTAAGGGCTTCCGCCGCCGTCCGATCGGCAACACCGTCGACCCGCAAGGCCAAGCCGTCTTTCATCGACCGCACGACCTTGACCGTGACCCGGCGCATGCCCGGATAGAATGTCACCGGTCCGTATGACGCGACCGATTCGGGGGTTTCGGTATAAGGCTTGATCTTGATCTCGCCACGCACGCCGACCACCCCGGCAACATGGCCGAGACAGACCCAGTCTGGTCCGGGATTGCTATCCCTCGACACTTTTTGGTTCTGCCCAGCCATTTTCAGACTTACTCAGCAGCCGGTGCCTCGGCCGCGGCTTCAGCAGCCTTAGCGGCGGCGTCAGCTGCAGCTTGCTTACGCTCCAAGGCCTTTTCACCCGGCTGAGCTTTTTTCGGGTTGTTGCGGGCCGGACGCTTTACCAAACCGGCTGCATCCAAAAAGCGAGCCACGCGATCGGTTGGCGTCGCGCCGTTGCCGAGCCAATGTTTCGCGCGGTCAAGGTCGAGCTTGACGCGCTCAGGGCTGTCTTTGGCCAACAGCGGGTTGTAGGTGCCGATCTTTTCCAAGAAGCGGCCGTCGCGGGGGCTCCGGCTATCGGAGACAACGATACGATAGTAAGGACGCTTCTTCGCGCCACCGCGCGCAAGGCGAATTTTCAATGACATTGTTATGGTCTTCCTTCGTTTAATAATCGAACTTCGTAAAACTTCTAAAACTTAGCGAAACTTACCGAATCCCGGGGGTAATCCACCGGGGCCGCCGGGGAATTTGCCGCCGCCGAGGCCGCCCAAACCACCCATCCCGCCTAAACCACCAAGGAGGCCCTTCATGCCGCCCTTGCCGACCTTTTTCATGATGTCGGCCATCTGCAGATGCATCTTCAGCAGCCGATTGACGTCTTGCACTTGAACGCCGGACCCGGCAGCAATTCGCCGCTTGCGCGATGCGTTCAACACATTCGGGTTGCGCCGTTCCTTGGGTGTCATCGATTCGATGATGGCGATCTGGCGCTTCAACATGCTGTCGTTGGCCTGGGTTTGCGCGGCCGCTTGCTGCAACTTACCCATCCCCGGCAACATGCCCAAAATGCTCGACATCCCGCCAAGCTTGGTCATTTGTTTGAGCTGCGAGCGCAAATCATCCAGATCGAAGCTGCCCGCCTTCATCTTGGCGGCGATCCGCTCGGCGTCTTCGCGATCAATCGTCTCGGCTGCTTTTTCCACCAGGCTGACGACGTCGCCCATGCCCAAAATACGGTTGGCGACGCGATCGGGATGGAAATCTTCGAGAGCGTCAAGCTTTTCGCCGACACCGACGAGCTTGATCGGCTTGCCGGTCACCGCCCGCATACTGAGCGCCGCACCACCGCGTCCATCACCGTCCATCCGGGTCAAGACCACACCGGTGATACCGACTTGCTCGTTGAATTGCTTGGCAACGTTGACCGCATCCTGACCGGTCAGCGAATCGGCGACCAACAACGTTTCCGCCGGGTCGACCGCATCACGAACCGCCTGAACCTCGCTCATCAAGGCGGCATCGATATGGAGCCGACCGGCGGTATCGAGCATGACCACGTCGAAGCCCTGCAAGCGGGCGGCATTCATGGCGCGATTGGCGATATCGACCGGCATTTGCCCGGCGATGATCGGCAGAGTCGCAATCCCGGCCTGTTCACCCAAAATCTTGAGCTGTTCTTGCGCAGCCGGACGGCGAACGTCCAACGACGCCATCAAAACTTTCTTTTTCTGCTTTTCCTGAAGGCGTTTGGCGATCTTTGCGGTCGACGTGGTTTTACCTGAACCTTGAAGGCCGACCATCAACACCGGTACTGGTGGGACAGCCTCGAGGTTGATACCGGACTGCTCGACACCCAACACCTCAACCAGGTGATCGTGGACGATTTTGACCACCATCTGGCCCGGCGTGACCGAACGCAACACGTCCTGGCCGATGGCACGGACCCTAATCTTCTCGATCAGATCTTTGACGACCGGCAAAGCAACATCGGCTTCAAGAAGCGCTACCCGCACTTCCCGGAGCGCCGCCGTCACGTCCGCCTCAGACAACGCGCCGCTTTTGCGGAGCTTGCCTAAAATGGACCCCAGCTTGTCGCTCAGATTGTCGAACATGCCTTTACACCTCATCGTTACAGAAAACGAAAATGACGCCAGTGGGCGACTCTTCGCTGACTGGCGGACGCCCCGGATCTGGCCGATAGGCGCTTATTCTTTCCGTCCCCTGTGGGAAACGAGGCGGACACTAGGCCGAAGCCCTAGAAAAGTCAAGAAAAGGCTGTGCTCGACCCCTCTGCGTGTGAACTTCACTATAGGACGATCGTCGGCGCTAATTTATTTACTTTCCCATGTGGTGAACTTTTATTATACTTCACCACATGGAAATCTATTATCCCCCACTCGACACTGCCTTCCACGCCCTTGCCGACCCGACCCGACGGGCCGTCATTCATCGCCTGACCATTAGCCCTGCGCCCGTCAAAGAACTGGCAAAGCCTTTCGATATGGGCCTCCCTGCATTCCTTAAACACCTGCGCGTACTAGAAAAAAGCGGCCTGATCGTGACCGAGAAGATCGGCCGCGTGCGCACCTGCCGGATAGAAATCGGGCGCTTGGCAGAAGCCGAGACCTGGCTTTCCCAACAACGAGCGCTGTGGCAGGCAAAAACCGATCGGTTGGCCGCCTATGTCGAAACCCATATGTCACGAGATATCGATCATGACCGCTGAAAAAACTGACCGCACAGAACTCACCATCTCACGCTTCATCAACGCTACTCCAGCAACCGTCTGGCAAGCCTGGAGTAAAGCTGAGCATCTTGAGAAATGGTGGATACCCGCGCCCATCGAATGCAAGGTCATCAAACTGGACCTGCGTCCCGGCGGCGGCTTCGAGACACGAATGCGCGAAGGCGCTGGCGAATTCCAGCCGCATGTGGATGGCTGTTTTCTAGACATCGCCCCTGAAAAACGTCTCGTGTTCACCACAGTACTGACCGAGGGGTGGCGGCCGACGGAGCCGTGGCTGGCACTGACCGCCATTATAACCTTCGAGCCGGAGCAACAAGGCACCCGCTATACAGCCCACGTGCTGCATAAAAATGCCGCCGACAGCAGCAAGCATGCGGAATTAGGGTTTTATGACGGCTGGGGTACCGCGATCGCACAACTTGCAGCCTTGGTTGAGCGCCGGCAATGACGGTGTACAGAGAAATGAAGGTGAGCAGAGACATGCGGTCAGAACGAATATTTTCATTCCCGCCTGCGGCTGCTACATAGAGCAAGGTGGGGAGCTCTATACGCATATAACAAAGATTAAAACACTCCCCATCCATCGACTTGGGCCATGCGACATACGGGAATACTGAAACGCTCGGTGTTCCGAATAGGGGGAGTTTTATGAGCGATTCCGTGCCTTCATCTACCGCTGCCGATACCAACACACAAAAACCCGCTTTTGACGACGATGGCCCAAAACGCTACGAAACCTATCAAAAAGTCGGCCTTTTTGTCGGAATTGCTCTGTTTTTTGGTCTGTTATTTACCCCCAAACCCGACGCCCTGACGCTAGAAGCCTGGAAATTATTGGCTGTCATCACGTTAATGGCTGTGTGGTGGGCCACCGAGGCTTTACCTATCCCCGCCACATCGCTGCTACCGATCATTCTGTTTCCGTTACTGGAAATCACCAGCGTTGAAACTGCGACCCGGCCCTATTCAAGTTCTATTATCTATTTGTTTCTAGGCGGCTTCATCGTCGCCCTGGCCGTTGAAAAATGGAATTTACATCGTCGTTTAGCGCTGATGATCCTGGCCCGCGTTGGCAACAAACCCAGTACGATCCTGCTCGGTTTCATGGCCATTACAGCATTCTTATCGATGTGGGTAAGCAACAGCTCGGCGACCATGATGATGTTCCCGATTGCCTTATCGGTCAGCACCGTTGTGATGGCCAGACATAACATTCAAACCGGCCCTAATCAAAACAAAGACCACCATTTTGCAACAGCGTTATTATTGGGAGTGGCCTATTCCGCCAGCATCGGCGGTCTCGGCACTTTGATCGGCACGCCACCCAATGCCTTGATGGCAGGCTACATGAAGCAAACCTATGGCATTGAAATCAGCTTCGCCCAGTGGATGCTGTTCGGTGTGCCCGTTGTTCTAATTTTAATCCCGGCAGCATGGTTGATTATCAGCCGCTGGGCGTTTCCCATTCATCTTCCCGCAAATCCCGAAGCGTCTGCCCTTATGAAGCAAGAATATGCATCGTTGGGCCGCATAACGAAACCACAAACCCGCACCGCTGTCGTTTTTGCCGCAGTTGCCATTGCTTGGACAACAGCACCACTTATTAAAGACTTAACAGGCCTTACCGCGCTGTCTGATACGGTGATCGCCCTAATCGCCGCTTTGGCCTTATTCTTTATTCCTTCCGGGAGCAGCAAAGGTGGCTTTTTGATGGATTGGAGCACAGCCACCAAGCTGCCATGGGGTGTGCTTATACTGTTCGGAAGCGGACTGAGTATGTCGGAGCAGGTGACGGTCACCGGCCTTGATACCTGGCTAAGCTCGGGCATGGCTCAACTGACGATATTGCCGATGGCGTTATTAATTGGCGCCCTTGTCGCCATAGTCATCACCTTGACGGAATTTGCCAGCAATACAGCCACGGCAGCCACCGTCCTGCCGATCCTTGGCGCGCTCGCCATTGCGGGTGGGATCGACCCCATCATGATCATAGCACCGGCTATTATGGCAGCCAGTTGTGGCTTTATGTTACCGGCAGGGACACCCCCCAATGCCATAGTATTTGGCAGTGGTTACATCACAGTGCCGCAAATGGTTAAAACCGGGTTCTGGGTCAATCTGGCCAGCGTTGTGGTTTTAACCATTGCGGGTCATTTCTTACTGCCGCTGATCTTCGGATAAACTGCTTTTCATTGGACTTCACCCCCCGGACACCCATATAAACCGGGGATGACCAGGATTTTGACACGCGATTTCGTTAAGATGCACGGCCTCGGCAATGATTTTGTCATTTTCGATGGCCGCACGGACGGATTCAGCCCAACCGCCGCCGAGGCGGCTTGGGTCGCCGACCGTCATTTCGGCGTCGGCTGTGATCAAGTGATCACCATGGAACCCTCGGCCAAGGCCGATGTGTTCATGCGGATCCATAACCCTGACGGTTCCGAATCAGGGGCTTGCGGCAATGCCACCCGCTGCGTCGCTGCCCTGGTGTTCGACAGCAACGGCCATGACCGCATGACCATCGAGACGCTCAAAGGCGTGCTCGAGTGCTGGCGCGAGCCCGATGGCCGCATCACCGTCGATATGGGCGAACCGCGCCTCGACTGGAGCGAAATCCCGTTGTCGATCGCCATGGACACCACCGACATTCACTACATCACCGAAGACAGCCGCGGCAACGCGCTCAGGACTCCGGTCGGTGTCAACATGGGTAACCCCCATGCCGTGTTCTTCGTCGCTCATGCCGAAGACATCGACCTGCCTCATATCGGTCCGCAAATCGAAACCGACCACTTGTTCCCCGAACGGGTCAACGTCAGTATCGCCGCCGTTGAAAATCGCAATCGCATTCGCTTGCGGGTGTGGGAACGCGGCGCCGGGATCACGCTTGCCTGCGGGTCCGCCGCTTGCGCCACCGTCGTCGCCGCAACCCGTCGCGGTCTTGTGGACAGTGAAGCGGAAATCGTCATGGACGGTGGCTCGCTCGATCTCAAATGGCGCGAAGACGATGGCCATGTGCTGATGACCGGTCCGACCGCTGTGGTCTTTCGCGGCACCATGACCATTCGGGGGGAGTCATGACTGCGCCGCGGGTCGTCACCTTCGGCTGTCGGCTCAACACCTATGAGTCCGCCGTTATGGAGCGTCATGCCAGCGACGCCGGGCTCGACGACGCGATTATTTTCAACACCTGTGCTGTCACGGCCGAAGCAACACGGCAAGCGCGCCAAGCCATTCGCAAAGCGCGTCGTGAAAATCCAAGCGCCCGCATCATCGTGACCGGCTGCGCGGCGCAAACTGAAGCCGATGTGTTTGCCGAGATGACCGAGGTTGATCTGGTGATCGGCAACAGCGAAAAATTGGACGCGCGCAGTTATAGCGATTTCGGTTTGGGCCTGAGTGAACGCATCCGTGTCAACGACATTATGGCCGTTAAAGAAACTGCCGGGCATTTGCTGGATGGGTTCGGCGATCGCGCCCGCGCCTTTGTGCAAATTCAAAACGGCTGCGATCACCGCTGCACATTTTGCATCATCCCGTTTGGTCGCGGCAATTCACGCAGTGTGCCGATGGGCGAAACCATTGCCGAAATTCGCCGCTTGGTCGAGCATGGCTATAAAGAAATCGTGCTGTCGGGTGTCGACATCACATCTTACGGCACCGACCTTCCGGGCACACCGAGCTTGGGCGCGTTGTGTCGCAAGATTTTGGATCTGGTGCCGGAGTTGCCGCGCTTGCGCTTGTCGTCGATCGATTCCATCGAAGTCGATGATGCGCTGTTTTCCGTCATCACCGAAGAACCGCGCTTGATGCCGCATCTGCATCTGAGCTTGCAGGCCGGTGACGATATGATTTTAAAAAGAATGAAGCGCCGTCACGCCCGCGCCGACGCCGTCGCCTTTTGTAATGCCGTCAAACGCGCGCGACCCGATGTCGCCTTTGGCGCCGATTTGATCGCCGGTTTTCCAACCGAAACCGACGAAATGTTTGAAAACACCCTGCGCCTGGTCGACGATTGCGATCTGACCTATTTGCATGTGTTCCCGTATTCCGAACGCA
This sequence comes from Alphaproteobacteria bacterium, assembly GCA_037189785.1. GTDB lineage: Bacteria > Pseudomonadota > Alphaproteobacteria > Sphingomonadales > Govanellaceae > Govanella. The sequence goes on along the minus strand of JBBCIP010000281.1, from coordinate 1,539 downwards.
AAGGCACACCCGCCGCGCGCATGCCGCAAGTGGCCAAAGCTGTGCGCAAGGAACGCGCCGCCCGTCTGCGCGCCGAGGGCGATATCAAGCTCGATCATTTTCTGAATACGCACATCGGTCACCGCATGAACGTGTTGGTCGAACGCACAACCCCATCCGGTGCAATCGGCCATGGCGCTGATTTCGCCCCGATCCATATCGCCGGTCATCACACCCCGGGGTCCCTTGTCACTGCCGCCGTCACCGGACGTGAAGGCCCCCTTCTGACCGGAACAATCGAAAGTTTGTGATGTCTGACGTTGCCGCGCCTGAAAAGAAAAGTTGGTTACAACGGCTTAAAAGTGGATTGAGCCGATCGAAAAATGCCATCACCGATGGGCTCACCAATATCTTCGTCAAGCGCAAACTCGACGACGCCATGCTTGAGGAGCTTGAGGAGTTGTTGATTCAAGCCGACCTCGGGGTACAAGTCGCCGCGCGCGTCACCGCATCATTGGCGAAATCGAAATACGACAAAGACATCACCAGCGAAGAAGTCCAGGACGTGCTGGCGCAAGAGGTGACAACAATTTTGTCGCCATTGGCCAAACCCCTCGTTATCGACAGCAGCAAACGCCCTCATGTCATTTTGATGGTCGGCGTCAACGGCACCGGCAAGACCACCACGATCGGCAAACTCGCGCGCCGTTATAAAGACGACGGCAAGCGGGTGATGCTGGCCGCCGGCGACACGTTTCGCGCTGCGGCCATCGAACAGTTGCAAGTTTGGGGCGAGCGCAGCGGTTTGCCGGTGGTCGCAAGCAAAGTCGGCGCCGACGCGGCCGGTTTGGCTTATGAAGCATTGGAACGGGCACGCGCCGAAAATATTGACGTGTTGTTGATCGACACCGCCGGGCGCTTACAAAACAAACAAGGCCTGATGGACGAACTGGCCAAGCTGTTGCGGGTGATCCGCAAACTAGACCCGGACGCGCCCCATGATGTGATCTTGGTGCTGGATGCCACCACCGGACAGAATGCCTTGAGTCAAGCCGATGTCTTTTCACAAGTGGCCAATGTCACCGGCTTGATCATGACGAAATTAGACGGCACCGCCAAAGGCGGCGTGTTGGTGGCGCTTGGGGAACGGTTTAAACTTCCCATTCATGCCATCGGTGTCGGTGAAAGCATCGAAGACCTGCAAGCATTCGATGCAGACGGTTTTGCGCGGGCCCTGGTCGGTCGCGGTAACGAAGGATAAGTCATGCAAGCGTTGATCAAACTGCTGATCGAAATCGGGCCGCTCGTCGTTTTCTTTTGGGTTAATAGCCGCTACGGCATTTTTCAAGCGACCGGCGCGTTCATGATCGCAACCGTCGCCGCCATGGCCGTATCCTGGATCATGACTCGGAAAATTCCGATCATGCTGTGGGTATCCGGTTTTGTAGTGCTGGTGTTCGGCGGCGCGACCCTGATCTTTGAAAATGAAACCTTCATCAAACTGAAGCCGACCATCATCTATCTGTTGTTCGGTGGCGTGTTGTTCATCGGCTTGGCCCA
>JBBCIP010000280.1:0-19125 GCA_037189785.1 Alphaproteobacteria bacterium | reverse complement strand
TGATGCCAAGGGCAAGCGCCACAGTTTCATCGGTCAAAATCCCGGCCGCGAGGTCACCATCCGCTTTAACGACACCGGCGTGCCGTGGGCGATTGCGCGCAACCCCGCTTTGGCCATGGGTGAAGTCTATATGGAAGGGCGTGTCGACGTTATCGATGGCGACATCCGCGATTTTCTTGATCTCATCATGCTGAATTTGGGCTGGGAGCGTACCAATATTCTCAGTGGTCCGATCAAAAATCTTCTGGGTCGCATTTTGGGCATGGTCCTGACCTTGAACCCAGCGGCCCGGTCAAAAAAGAATGTGGCCCACCACTATGATTTGTCGGGCGCGCTTTATGACTTGTTCTTGGATCACGACCGTCAGTATTCCTGCGCCTATTTTGCCGATGACACGGTATCGCTCGATGACGCCCAAACCGCCAAGAAAGCCCATATCGCCGCCAAGCTGTTGCTAAAACCGGGCCAACGCATCCTTGATATTGGGTGCGGTTGGGGCGGACTTGGTCTTTCTTTGAACAAACTGACCGGCGCCCATGTCACCGGCGTCACCTTGTCCGAAGAGCAGCTGGCCATTGCCCAACAGCGGGCCCGTGACAACGGTGTCGCTGATCTCGTGGACTTCCGGTTGCAAGACTACCGGGCCATTTCCGAACAATTCGACCGCATCGTGTCCGTCGGTATGTTCGAACATGTGGGCGCGCTGCAATATCCGACCTTTTTCCGCAAGGTCAACCAAGTTTTGAAAGACGACGGCGTTGTCCTGCTCCACACCATCGGTCGCGCCGATGGACCGGGACGGACCAACCCGTGGATCCAAAAGTATATCTTCCCGGGCGGCTATTCTCCGGCTTTATCAGAAATCGTGCCGCTCATTGAAGACGCCGGTTTTTATATTACCGATATCGAAATCCTGCGCCTGCATTACGCAAAAACCCTTGATCACTGGTACAACCGGACCAAGGCCAATCGCGATAAAGTGGTGGCTTTGTACAGCGAGGGCTTCGCCCGCATGTGGGAGTTCTACCTGGCGGCCAGCCAAAAAACCTTTGAATATTCAGGGCACGTGGTGTTTCAAATTCAAATGGCCAAAAAGCAGAATGCGGTACCGTTGACCCGCGACTATATGGCCGCCGCCGAACAACAGTATTTAAAAGAACTAGAATCGGGACAGTCGCCGGTTCTCAGTATCGCGTAACGACCGTTATCGGCGACTTCTTCAAGTCCTGCGCCGTCCGGGCTCTCCTTTTGGTCGGTCAGAAGGCCTTTTACTCGATCATAAGGCTGAATTTCCTATAAATATGAATGTGTTGGGATAATTCAGACTGACCATTACCCGGCCATTACCCGGCCATTAATCGGTATTATCAGCAGCGGGACGCAGTCGTGTAACTGTCACACAACCCCACTTGCACCATCTCAGCATTTGCCTATACTGCCCGCGATTTTCAGCTTTTTCGCGAGGAACATCGCTTATGACGCGCAGTGTAAAAAAGGTCGTTCTTGCCTATTCCGGCGGACTGGATACGTCGGTCATCCTGAAATGGTTGCAAACCACCTATAATTGCGAGGTCGTCACCTTTACGGCCGATCTCGGTCAAGGGGAAGAGTTGGAGCCGGCTCGCAAGAAAGCCGAAATGCTGGGCGTCAAAGAAATCTTCATCGAAGACCTGCGCGAAGAATTCGTGCGCGATTATGTGTTCCCGATGTTCCGCGCCAATGCTTTATACGAAGGCGTTTATTTGCTTGGAACCTCGATCGCTCGTCCGCTGATCGCCAAACGGCAAATTGAAATCGCCCGGGCCGTTGGTGCCGACGCCGTCTGCCATGGCGCTACCGGTAAAGGCAACGATCAGGTCCGGTTCGAGCTTGGTTATTATGCTTTGGAACCCGGCATCACCGTGATCGCGCCCTGGCGCGAATGGGATCTGACATCGCGCACCAAACTGATCGAGTTCGCCGAGCAACATCAAATTCCGATTGCCAAAGACAAGCGCGGCGAAGCCCCGTTCTCGGTCGATGCCAACTTGTTGCACACAAGCTCCGAAGGCAAAGCTTTGGAAGACCCGTGGCAAGAAGCGCCGGATCTGGTCTACAGCCGTACGTTGTCACCGGAACAAGCCCCCGATAAAGCCACCTATATCGAAATCGATTTCGAGCGCGGCGACGCCGTTGCCATCGACGGTCAAACATTATCGCCGGCAAGCCTTTTGACCAAGCTGAACGAGCTTGGCAAAGCCAATGGCATTGGCCGCCTTGATTTGTTGGAAAATCGTTTTGTCGGTATGAAATCCCGCGGCATCTATGAGACACCGGGCGGCACCATTTTACTTGCCGCTCATCGTGGCGTCGAAAGCATCACGCTTGATCGTGGCGCCGCTCATCTCAAAGACGAACTGATGCCGCGTTATGCTGAATTGATTTACAACGGTTTCTGGTTCAGCCCCGAACGCCAAATGCTGCAAGCTTTGATCGATAAGAGCCAAGAAGATGTCACGGGAACCGTGCGGTTGAAACTTTATAAAGGCAGCGTGTCCGTAGTCGGCCGCAAATCGCCGAAGTCCCTTTATTCCTTGCAGCATGTGACCTTTGAAGAAGACGCTGGCGCTTATGACCAACATGATGCACACGGATTTATCAAATTGAACGCCCTGCGCTTACGCCTTCTGGCCCAGCGCGGACGCTAAATCGACCAAAATAATTAGCCCGGGACATGTCCCGGGCTAATATTTATGAAACTTACTTATTTCTTCAGAAGATCGCGAATTTCACGCAGCAGCTCGACATCTTCCGGTGTCGCAGCCGGGGCTTCTTCAGCTTTTTTCTTGAACCGGTTGACTTGCTTAATCACCAAGAAAATAGCAAACGCCACAATAATGAAATTGATGATGTTATTTATGAAAACACCGTACCGAATGATCGGCGCGCCAGCCGCTTCAGCAGCCGCAACCGTTGCATAATCACCACCGCTCAAATTGATAAATAAATTTGAGAAATCGAGATTACCGGCAATCAAACCAATCGGCGGCATCAAGACATCGGCCACCAACGAACTGACAATGGTCCCGAATGCAGCACCGATGATGATACCGATCGCCATATCGAGCACATTGCCACGCATGGCAAAATCCCGAAATTCCTTTAAAAAGCCCGACATAAACTTTTCTCCTAACTGAGAGCCCTAGGACTGTTTTGTCAGCATATGCCGGGCCGACGACGCATTCAATGTCTGGATCGCTAAAAGCGATCGGCAATGTCTGGATCCCTAAAAGCGATCGGCAACGTCTGGATCGTTAAAAGCGTTTGGCGGCGGTTAATGTGTTGGCCAATAAACATGCAATGGTCATCGGCCCGACCCCACCCGGAACGGGGGTGATGGCACCTGCAACCTCAACAGCCTCGGCGAACGCAACATCGCCAACGACCCGAGATTTTCCGTCGTCGCCCGGAACCCGGTTGATGCCCACGTCAATCACCGTCGCTCCCGGCTTCAACCAGTCGCCACGGATAAACTCGGGGCGCCCAACCGCCGCCACCACAATATCGGCTGCCCGGCATTCAGCGGCTAAGTCCCGGGTTCGGGAGTGGGCAATGGTCACTGTGCAGCTTTCGCGCAGCAGCAATTGGGCCATGGGCTTGCCAACGATATTGGACCGGCCGACAACCACAGCCTTGGCACCCGAAAGGTCGCCCAACACATCTTTCAACAGCATGATGCAACCAAGTGGGGTGCATGGCACCAAACCGTCGCCACCCGTCGCCAAAAGGCCAGCGTTGACGACATGGAAGCCGTCCACATCTTTACGCGGATCAATGGTCGCCAGAACCTTTTGTTCATCAATATGTTTGGGCAGCGGTAACTGCACCAGAATACCATGTACGGCCGCATCTTTATTCAACCGGTCGACCACGGCAAGGAGCTCTGCCTCGCCGGTCACTGCAGGCAGTTTATATTCGAACGAGACCATACCTGCGTCCCGCGTTTGAATACCCTTATTTTTTACATAGATGGCACTGGCCGGGTCTTCCCCCACCAACACCACTGCCAAGCCGGGCGTAACCCCGGTGGCTGCCTTAAAAGCCTTTACATCCTCTGCCACACGAGCCCGGAGTCCCGCTGCAAAGGCCTTGCCATCAATCAATCGAGCCGTCATTTGTCGTCCTGCCTTGTGAGTTTTGCGAGTTTTTCAATGAGTTCCTGGCTGTTGCCTTGTATGTGAACCCGTTTCTCTCTAGCCGACTCGCCGCCCACGACGACAATCGCAGTTTTAGCAACACCCACGGCCTTAGCAAGTAATTTGATAACGGCCTCATTGGCTTTACCGCCTTCGGGAGCCACCGTCACCCTTACTTTGAGAGCCGCCCGGCCTTGACCATCGACGGCAATCCCATTCACCTCATTGTGACTGGCCTTTGGTGTGACCCGCAGGGCCAAAAAAACCCCGTCGGACGCAGTCGTATAAACCGTCGACATCAGCGTTTAATAAGCATAAGCCCCTAATCTTGGGGCAATGTCACTAACGATAAACACCTTCAAGGCCCCCAACAGCACCAGAACGATCAAAGGTGAAATATCAATACCGCCTAAATTCGGCAGCATGTTCCGGATTGGTCGTAACACCGGTTCTGTCAGACGCAGCAGGATATCGTAAACTGTTGATACAAATTGGTTATATGTGTTGATCACGCCAAAATTGATCAACAAACTCATGATCACTGTCACGATTAAAATGAATTGGTAGATATTGATCGCCGTGATCAACAGATAGAACAACGCGTTCATGCTGGGCGGTCTCCTTGATATATCGCCGTAAGATTTAGCCGCTCACCGCGCTCAGGGCAAGAGCGCTGCAGCGCCAATATGTTATCGCAGGGGAAAAGCGGCAATTTCAGAAAAGTTGAGGGGCTTTTAACCCATATGTAAGCATTTGCTCTCTAGGATCACGATTGATGAGGAGCGAAGTCGCTTGATATTCCGACACCAAAAAATCGGAAAATTAATTAATTACAGTGACTTAATACCGTGTACTTATAAATTTTAAAGTTATGTAAAGAGTAAAACGGATGGCTATCGCCACACATGCGCTGCGCGAATGGCTCAGCAAAAATAAGGAAGCCGCTCCTTTTTCACCCAATACAACAGATTGGGCGCTGCACCGTGAACGCGTGCTCACTCTTTATAGCCAGACCCCGTATCAAGCCCTGGCCAGCATCATGGCCGCCGCCGCCCTCAGTTTGTTTTTCCCCATTGCCAATGCGTTCATCGTTCTGATGTGGATGCTGGGCATTATCGCGACCCAGACTGTGAGAATGGCCTTCTGGGGTGCGCAACGACGGCAATTATTGCGGATCAGCCATCATAGCTGGGAACATATTTATCTTGGCCTTACTCTGGTCAATGCGACCATCATTGGGTGTTGCGGGGCTTACTTTCTGACAACGACGTCGGCTATGGGCCAAATTCTGGCTCTGTTCTTCATGTTTCTACCGGGCGGTGTTAGCCTGACCTTAGCGCCGGCATCATTCCGCGCCGCTATGCTCAGCATCGGGCCCATCGCAGGCATCCCGCTTATTCTTTTGAGCTTCAGCAGCACCGACCTTGCTCCCTGGATTCAAGCACTCCTTGGTGTTGTTTTAGCCGTTCTTGGCTGGGTGACGTGGCAACTTGAACGCCGCACAACCGGCTTGAGTGAAGCCGCTCGACACTGCGCCGAATTGGAAACCAGCCTCGCCACCCAATCCTACCTTGCACAACGGACCCGCGAAACGCTGCAAAATGTTCTGGATTGCGTGAAAACCGGCGTTGCTGTGTATGATGCCGACCTTCGTCTGATGGCCTGGAATGAAAATTATACGGACATCCATGCCGAGGCAACGAACCTTGTTCAGGAAGGGTCGTCGCTTGAGATCACATTACGTCATCTGAGCCATGGATCGAGCACGATCAAAGCCGAAAATGATCGTACCATCGCCGATTATTTGCGCCATCTGACCGATGGAGCGCAACGCGATGAAGTTAAAATGGAATTTACGCTTGAAGACGGTCGGATTATTGAAATCAATAGCCGCCAAACCGCAGATCGTGGCTGGGTTCTGACGCTGACGGATTTGACCAGCGGACGCAAAGCAGCGACAGAAGCCATGCTGCATGTATCACGGCATGACAGCCTTACGGGTCTTCCCAACTTGGCCAGTATCCGTCGCGGACTTGAACGCACCGTATCCACCGCCAATCGCACCAAAGGTTTGGTCACGGTTATGATGCTGAACATTGGCGGTTTTCGTGAAATCAGCGGACGGCTTGGAGCTGCGACCAGCGACGATATTCTGGTCGAGGTATCCCGGCGCCTGCTCGACAATTGCCGCAAGGAAGATATTGTCGGGCGCTTGGGCGGCGGCGAATTTGCCATAATTTCCAATGGCCTGAATACAATCACCGATGTTGAACAACAGGCCCGGCGGCTTGAAGAACTTCTTTGTCTGCCAATGGATATCAACCATAAAAACATCACGATCAGTCTCGATATCGGGATTACTGTTTATCCGTTCGACAATGGAAGCCCGGAAGAACTGTTACGGAATGCCGGAATCGCCCTGGCTCGGGCGCGCCAATTGGACCAAAACAATGTGGTCATGTTCGATGGCGATATGCAGCGCGAAATGCAAGCCCGCACCGCCATGGAAGCCGACATCCGTGCCAATATCGGCAGCCATTACTTCATGTTTCATTATCAACCGCAGATCGACCTGAAAACCAAACAATTGGTCGGTGTTGAGGCGTTATTGCGGTGGCATCACCCGGATCGCGGCTGGGTTTCCCCGGACAAATTCATTCCCATTGCCGAATTGTCGCGGCTGATCATACCGCTGACTGAACGCATGATGCCGGAAGTCTGCCTCCAAGCAAAAGCCTGGGATGTGCGCGGACTACCGCCATTTAAGATCGCCGTTAATTTGTCGCCTGTTCATATTCGCTCCGGCGCATTCCCAAGCTTCTTCGAGGAGCTTTTGAAGACTTATAACTTGAAGCCAGACCGGTTTGAGTTCGAGATCACGGAAAGCGTCATGATGACGGATTCCACAGAAGCCATCGAAACACTGCGGCACCTTGAAAGACTGGGTTCGAGCTTGGCCATCGACGACTTTGGAACCGGCTATGCCTCGATTTCCTACCTGCGGCGTTTCCCGGTCAACAAACTGAAAATCGACCGCAGCTTCATCAATGAAGTGACTCATGACGCCGGCGCCCGTGCCATCGTCGAAGCCGTCACTCGGCTGGGGCACAGCTTTGGCCTGACCGTGGTAGCCGAAGGCGTTGAAACTGAAGATCAAGCCACCGCGCTCCAGATCATGGGCTGCGACACAGCCCAAGGGTATTTGTTCTCCCGCCCGCTCCTGGGCGATGATTTCAGTATCTGGGCCGAAAACCGCTTCACTCCGCCCCCATCCATTCCTTTGCTGCGCCCGTTACGTCAGGGCACCGGCGGCAAACGAAGCTAAAAAATCACACAAAATTCGGTACCCCTGACCGTCACTTCGTGTTACCCAAGTAGCCCTGGTGGGGATCGGGGGAGTATTGTGGCGTCGAAAATTGTGGCGTCTAGGAGCCTGTTATAATGCGTCAATTTTGGGCCGGAGCCGTTTTGAGCCTGGTGTTGTCCACAGCGATCAGCGGCACAGCAGCTGCCAGTCCCTGGGCCGAAGCCGGTGACCGTCAATTGCGCAACGATATTGAATTACTGGCCCGTAATGGTCTGGTCCGTGGCCCGATAACGGCATGGCCGATCCCCTGGAAACAGATTACCAGTCGCTTATCCGTCGATTATAGCCGTGATCTTCCCCCGCATGTGCAACGCGCGCTTGATCGCGTGCAGGCCAAAATGCCGCGGGAAGAAGATTTTGGTCGTCCAAAACTCGGCGTGGAAGCACGCGGCACCAATCGCGCCAAAATCGGCCGGGATTTCGGCGATGCCGCCCGGGACAAAGCCGACGTTGCCGCATCAGCGGAAATCAATTGGGGCGCCACGTCCGCACGGCTCAAAGTCGGCTATCAAGGCGATGACACCGGCGACAATTTGACACTCGACGGCAGTTATGCCGCCGTGGCACTCGGCAATTGGGCTTTATATGGCGGGTGGCTCGACCATTGGTGGGGACCGGCCTGGTCATCGAGCACCATCGTATCATCGAATTCCCGCCCAATGCCGCGAGCCGGTTTGATGCGGTTGGATCCGCGTCCGTTCGAAACGCCTTGGTTAAGCTGGCTCGGTCCCTGGCAATTCAATGTGTTCCTCGGGCTTCTCGACGACGACGAGCAAACATACAGCAACCCTTATTACGTCGGCATGCGCTTGACCTTCAATCCGATCCAGAATTTGGAAATCGGTTTGTCGCGGACCATTATGATCTGCGGCGCGCGTCGTCCGTGTGACCTAAAAACATGGGGAAAGGCGCTGGTCGGTGGGTTTAATTTGGATAACCCGATGAACCCGGATCAGCAGGATCCGAGCAATCAGTTGGCCGGTTTTGATATTCGCTATGCCTTTGCGCTAAGCGACACATTGAATATGGCGGTCTATGGCCAGATGACCGGCGAAGACGAAAAAGACTTTTATCCGTTTAAATTTGGCGGTGTCGCAGGCGTCTCCTTAGATGGTCCGTGGGGCGAGGATGGCGCGGCCTGGCGTATCATCGCCGAATATAGTGACACGGTGGCCTTCCTCTCACCCGGTCGTCAATACAATGTCATGTACAACCACAGTCGCTACGCCTCCGGTTATCGCTATCAAGGGGACAGCATGGGCGACCGCTGGGATAGCGACAGCAAGGCAATTTATCTGTCTGGACTGTTTACGGACAAAGACGGCTGGACTTATCGTCTCGGCTACCAACGCGCACGTATCAATGTGGATAATGCTGGCATTAACCATGTTTCGACGAATTATGAGAAGATCAATATTTTCGAGACCGGGGTCGAAGCGTTGACTCCGATTGGTATTATCGGCGTCGAATTGCGCTATCAAGACGACAAACCCAACACACCAGGACGCAAAGACGGCGCTGCCGCCATTGAAGTCGGCTGGTCCAAACCGTTCTAAGAGATATCTTTACACTTTGTTAACGGCCTGAGCCTCATACTGACGCTGGAAGTCTGTGCTTTTTACAGACCATAGCTATCGGTTGGGTGACAGCGTGTTCGGCAGCGGCAACACATCGTCAAGTAATCTTGTTCAATTCGACCTATCGTCGATTGGCCTGTATTATCAAGCTAAAAACGCCCTTCGGTCGAGCGCGACGATGGCGCCGATTTCGTTGAAAAACACAACACCGCCCACCGCCACCACGCCGTGGGATGCTCAACAAGAAGATACGCGCCCGCTGGAGCGCCGCATTAATGAACTGAAAGCCACGCAAAATTTCATCAATCCGAAATCCACCGTAGCGCGGAGCGCTAAAGGCAATAAAGACGCCGAAGCATTGTTTACGCTGTACCAAGCCTTGGTCAAACTGCGCGACATTGCAGACTATGCCTCTGACTCGAAACGGACAGACACCAGCCGCAACCCGCTTGATGTCTTGATCCAAAAGGGCTTGGGCGAAATCAAAAACTATATGAGCACGACGGCCCTCGATAAACTTGATTTGCTCTATGGCACGAAAGCAACTTCGGTGACATCCATCGGGCTTGGCCGTAATGAAACGAAATATATCGGGCAACAGGTTCTAAAAACCAACAAGACCGATCCAATTCCCGGCGTTGTTGGCAACGAAGTGTTCACCGTTGCCATCACAAAGTCCGGGGAAACGGAAAATTTCACCATCAACCTCGCCGATATTGCTGGGCCCATCACGCTGCAGTCCTTGACCGATCATGTCAACAGCACCATCAGCGCCGTGCAAACCACCAATACCGATGGCGAATTGGTAGCAAAGTACAATAGCCGCTTTAATGTTGAAACCACCGCAAGCGGCGGCTTTGCTTTGGCTGTCAGCGGCATGGTCGGCGAACAAGTGACTTTAACGGCCGCGACACCCGAGCCGAGCCTATTTCTTGTCGGCACCAGCAAAAGCAGCGGAACAGCAACATCCGGAACATTCACTCGGCTTGATGGCCTAGACAGCGGCGATCCGAGCCGTGGCTTCTTGGAAACAATCAGCGGCACCGGTGTTGCGCTGAAAGAAGTCCCCAAGGAAGACAAAACCGTCGACGCCCTGAACGGGCGCACCAACGCGGTCGTTGAAAAAATACGGGCACAAGTCGCCGATTTATACGAAGAACTCAATATCACCAAGGACGGCACAACAGCGCTGGCTCCCAATGTGGAAACAACTGCATCGGCTGTCGCCGTCGATAGCAAAGGCCAGATCTTCGTCATCGGTAAAACTGCCGGCGATATGGGCAACGACGTAAACCGTGCCGACAGCGGTGATGTCTATTTGACCAAGTATGACAACGCCGGAAATGTGGTTTGGCAAAAATTATTGGGGGCCAACGGCACAGCCGATGGTTTTGGTCTTGCCATAGATGCCAATGATAATGTCATTGTCGCCGGTCGGGTCGACGGCACCTTAACCGGCAGCGAACTTTTCAAAGGGCAAGATAGTTTCGTCACCAAATTCAGCAATACCGGTGATCAACTTTGGACCCAGCAAGTCGACAGCTTCGGCAATGATGGGGCTTTTGCGGTCACGGTCGACAGCAACAACGATATTATCATCGGCGGACAAGCCAGCGGCGTTTTTAAAAGCGGCTTAACATACAATGGCGGCACCGATGCCTATGTTGCAAAGCTGACCGGGACAACTGGGAAAATTGCCGTGGCCAGTCAATATGGCAGCGCCGCCAATGAATCCGTGAAGGCGATCGCTATTGCGTCGGATGGTAATATCCTCGTCGCCGCCGAAGAAAATGGTCAAGCCGTTATCCGAAAACTTGATGCCAATGACATGTCGACTGTTTTATGGTCGGAAAATGTTGGTGATTTAGGCGGCGGTTCCATCACCGGCATCGCTGTTGAAGGCGACGCAATTTATATTTCCGGCTCCACCTCCAACAGCAGTTTTGGCGCCGGTGTGGTCACCGCGACGCATCAGGGAAGCTATGATGGCTTCGTGGTTAAGTTGGATGATGGCGGCGCAGCGGTGAACGCGGATTGGACAACGTTTGTTGGCACCGGTTCCGGCGATTATATCCAAGGCATTACAGTCAGCGGCGGCCAAGTGTATGTTGCCGGTCGCACCGGCGGTGATTTGGGTGCGGCCCGCTCCGGCACCACAGATGCTTTTGCGGCAAAGATCGATGGGGCCAGCGGGACAACATCCTGGATCGAACAGATCGGCGGCACGGGAGCCGCAAGTGGAGCGACCGGCCTTGCTTTTTCCACACAAGGCAAATCGATTTTAACGACACTCGGTCTTGGTGAAGGCGATATTCAAGTGCGCGAGACCCGCACGGTCCAGGCACAGACCACAGCACGCACCGGTGATTATTTCTACATATCCGTCAACGGCGGTGCCAAGGTGAAAATCACGATCCGAGAAGGCGATACATTCGAAAAAATAGCCAATCGCATCAATCTCGCGTCCTACCGTCATGTCAAAGCCGAAGCGACAATCGGCGGCAGTGTCGGCAGCCGTCTTAAGATCGGCGTCAAAAATGGCGGAGAAATTCAGTTGATCGCCGGTGATGGTGATCGTGACGCGTTAAAAAGCTTAGGGTTGGAGCCGACCAAAATATTTGACAATGCAAAATTATTTGGCATTGGCACTGATAAAAATGCCCCCAAAGAATTGGGTGGCGTGTTCGGATTTAAATTGGAAGACGGTCTGACCGCATCGACCGAGCGCGGCGCTAAATATCTTTTGGGGAAACTGAACGATGCGATTGCTGAAGTACAGCGCAGTTATCGTTCGCTCTATCACGACCCGATCGCCGATTTGTTGAAGCAACAAAGCAGTAACACGACCGGAACCGTACCAGCACATTTACAAAAACAGTTGTCCAATTATTCCAATGGACTGAATCGTTTGCTGGCCGGGAGCGGAACCTATATATGACGCCGTATAGAATGGTCGACGTACGGCATACAAGTAAACGCTGGAGCACACCCGCCTTAGCCCTTGGTCTAGTCTGGGCGGTTCATGCTTTTACGACAGCTTCGATAACGCCGGCCTATGCCGCTTCTGAAGAAGTGGGCAAAGGTGAAGCCGTTTCACCCCACATTGCCCTGAATGGATTAACCGTTTCTGTTTTCAGGAACGCCCGTGTCCGAGGGATGTTGTCGGTCGATGTCACATTGGAACTGAATGATCCCAGCAAACGTGAAGATATCGAAAAAATTATGCCGCGTCTCCGCGATCAATACATTATGGCTCTAACACGTCTCGCGTCCAATCGCATCGACATAGATCGCCCGCTTGATCTGTCAATGATCACGCAAACACTCCAAACCGCAACCAACAAGACAATCGGGGCACAAACGGCCCGCGTGTTGATCGGCAACGCGTCCGTCAGACGGTTATAGTCTTCTACATGGCGCTCATGCCGCCATCCAACACCAATTCAGCCGCCGTCATAAAGCTTGAGTCATCGGATGCTAGATACAGCACGGCATTGGCAATATCATCTGCCGTCCCAAGCCGTTGCAACGGAATCTGGCGCGCGAGTTTTGCCAAGGCGGCAGCCCGATCACCGCCCAGAACGACGTCATCCAAGATCGGCGTATCGACAAAGGTCGGGTGCACACTATTACAACGAATATTGTTGCCCGCCCGTGCGCAATGAAGAGCCACTGATTTCGTCAAATGACGCACGGCGGCTTTTGCAGAATTATAAGCCACCAGATTATGCCCGGCGATGATGCCGGAAATCGATGAAATATTGATGATCGATCCGCCCCCTGAATTCGCAATCAAAGGAATGGCATGTTTACAGCCCAGAAAAACACTATCGAGGTCGACGGCATGTAGCTTTTTCCAATCTTCAAAGCTTAACTCTTCAACTGACCCCATGATCACAATACCGGCATTGTTTACCAGGATATTCAATCCCCCCATCGTGTCTTCAACGGCCGCAAGCACAGTGATCCAATCATCTTGTTTTGTCACATCATGAACAAAAGGCATCGCCGCATCGCCGATTGTGCGCGCCGCAGTCTCAACGCCGACGTGATCGATATCGGTGAGCGCGACCCACGCTCCTTCACGGGCCAGTGCCTGCGCCGTTGCAAAACCCAGTCCTGATGCAGCACCGGTCACCAAAGCAACTTTACCGGCAACACGGCCTTGATGATTGTTATTTAGCTTTGTCATGAAAAATGCCTTTTATATTTTAGGCCTAAACTATAAACATTCCGTGGCTTACGGTGAAACAGTTTCACAAGAAATATTCAAGATGCGTCCACGCAACCATGTTTTTTGCGTCGCGAAATTCATTTGTGCAGCGCATACACTTATACGTGTATGTATGTTGCCATAATACCACTACATAATAACAAAATTATTTATATCTTACGTCGTGGGTAGAGACGCTTGACGACAGCCGCCAAATTATGAAAACATTTTCAAAAATAAGTATGCGGTCGTATTTTTTTGAAATTTAAACACAATTTATCAATTTCAAATTGAGCATTGATGTTGAAACGAACCGAGCAACAGAGAGGAGGACATCAAATCTACATCTAAAAAATCAGGCGATACTGGGGGACTGTTTTAAATAAGCAGCGGACTTACACGACTGCGCATTTGGAGGTCTTAATTATGAGGGAACGCCATGATCGATAAAAAAGATCTTTCTAAAACCACTGCCTTGGTTGCTATCGGAACAGTCATCAGCACGTTCTTTGCAACACTTTCGGCAACACCCGTCACAGCGCAAGCAATTGAAGAAATTGTCGTCACCGCGACAAAGCGCCCACAAAGCGTTCAAGATGTGCCAATTGCTGTCTCCGCATTTTCTGCGGAAATGCTGGAAAAGGCCGGTATTACCGACTTGCGTGACATGACGCAGTTATCTCCAAGTTTATTTCTCACCAGTTCACAATCGGAAGCGTCGGGTGCCGTCGCGCGTATTCGCGGCATCGGCACAACTGGTGATAACCCGGGTCTAGAATCTGCGGTTGCTGTCTTCATCGATGGCGTTTATCGGAACCGTACCAATGTCGGCTTGACTGAATTGGGCGCTGTCGAAAGCATCGAAGTCTTGCGCGGCCCACAGGGCACGTTGTTCGGGCGTAATGCCTCCGCCGGTTTGATCAGCATCACCACCAAACAACCCGGTGATGAGTTTGAAGGTTACGGCGAGGTATCCTATGGCAATTATGATGCCATTCGTGTCGGCGGCGGATTATCCGGTCCGATTGTCGAAGGCAAATTATCCGCTCGTGTCGATGGCGTATACATGAAGCGCGACGGTTTCTTCACCGACAAGGTGACCGGCGAAGATTATAACGATCGCGACCGCTATCTGATCCGCGGTCAATTGCGTGCGACACCTAACGAAGATTTGAATATCCGCCTGATTTTCGATTACGCCGACCGCAAAGAAGAATGCTGTGCTGCCACAACCATTGTGCCAAGTGTTGTCTCGAACGCGATGATCGGCTTGCTGGGCGCCCAATTCGGCGATGGCGCCTTGCCGGGTGAAGATCCGTTCAATCGTCGTTCCGCGACGTCGCCCGGGCGCGGCTATCAACAAGATGTAAAAGACTGGGGTATATCGCTGCAAGGTGATTGGGATAGCGGCATCGGCCGTCTTACCACCATCACGTCTTATCGCAATTGGAAAAATCAACGCAGCCAAGATCTCGATTACACAAGTGTCGACTTCGCCTATCGCGATTACAATGGCTTTAGGCAAGAATTTGAAACCTTCAGCCAAGAAGTTCGCTTGAACGGTCAATGGGGCGCACTTGATTGGTTGGTCGGCGGGTATTATGCCGATGAAGATCTTACCCTGAATGATGCAATCCGCTTTGGAAGTGACTTCACGTCCTTCGCCAATTTGTTGGTGCGACTGTCCAATCCGGCATTCCCAGGCTACGATGCTCTTGTCGCATCTTTAACAGGCGGCGCCATGACCAATGCCTTCCCCATGGGCGCCGGAGTGATCAATGATAGCTTTAACCAGAATTCTCGTAACTGGGCGCTGTTTACCCATAATATTATCTCCATAACCGATCGCGTGAAGCTATCGCTTGGCGTGCGCTATACAAAGGAACGTAAAGAACTCGACGTCAGCACCGCGACCAACAATCAAGCCTGTCTTGTGCTAGCGCAAGCGGCGCAAGGCGGCCTTATCCCGGCCGGTTTGTTGACATTGCCTTGCGCGCCATTGTGGAGTCCGCTCCTGAACTATAACGGTTCCGATTTACGCAAAGAAAACCGCTTAACCGGAACAGCGGCATTGAACGTCAATGTCACGGATAATTTTTCTACTTATGTCAGTTACAGTCGCGGCTATAAAGGCGGCGGTTATAACCTTGACCGCGCCGGGATGATCCAAGGCATTCCCAACGCATCGCAGCTCCAGTTCGAAGAAGAAGTTGTCGACAACTATGAAATCGGCACCAAATTCCGCAGCAGCGGCGGCAGTGTTGTTTTGAACACATCCATATTCTATTCGGACTTCAGCGACTTCCAATTGAATACTTTTGACGGAACAAGCTTCGTCGTTATCAATCTGCCGAAAGCTAAAAGCTACGGTGTTGAAGCGGAAGGTATGTGGAAACCGATCGAAGAACTGACACTGAGCGGCGGTATCACCTATGCCAAAACAGAATATGGCAAGAATTTTCCTGGTGCCATCTTCGCTCAACCAAGCGTCACCAATCCATTGGGCGGTCAGCTATGGCAATTGCCGGGCAACACACTGACCAACGCTCCACGCTGGTCCATATCAGGGGCCGCCACCTGGCAGCAACCGATCAGCAGCAGCTTGGAACTTTTGTTCCACATCGATGCGCGCTACACCAGCAAGGTCAACACCGGGTCCGATCTTGATGTGGAGAAAATCCAGAACGGCGTGTTTCTGCTTAATGGCCGGATTGGCCTCGGCAACGTCGACGGTTTCTGGCAAATCGAAGCCTGGGGTCGTAACTTGTTGGATAAAGATTATATCCAAGTCGGCTTCGACGGCCCCTTACAAGGGTCAGGAACATCATCCAATACCTTTGCACCGAATACCCAAGTCTTTAACGCTTATCTTGCAGAACCTCGCACCTATGGCGTGACTTTGCGCGGTAAGTTCTAACACCAACTCCAAATGCCAACTGAGAGAGCGGCAAGTTCCCCCTGCCGCTCTTTTTTTCGTTTGTCCGTTGCAAAGATCTTAGAGCAACACGGCACGTAATGCTTGGGCAGGGTCAGCCAAGGCGTCGAGATCAATCCGCTTGTCGCTACCGACGGCACGGCGCAGCATGGCCATATCTCGACCATTATTGACGGTGATCCCGCCAACCAATTTTCCCGCCGATACCTGAAAGGCTGTGAATGCCGGTTTCGTCACATCGCCGCGGATGACCACGGCATCGACATTGCGCGCCACACCGGCCGATTGAATATTGATATCGAATTGATCCGACCACAACCACGGCACTTTATTGTAACTGCTGGGTTCGCCAAGCATGCCACGGGCCGCGCAAACGCCTTGCTCCAATGCACTTTGCCAGGCTTCTTGCCGCAAACGTTCACCGTTTAAAAATGGCGCCACTTGGTGCACGGCGTCTCCGGCCGCAAAAATATCAGGATCCGACGTCCGGCCGCAATCATCGGTCAAAATACCATTGTCGGTGGTAAGCCCCGCCTGTTCGGCAAGACCGACCTCAGGTTCCACCCCGATGCCGATCACCACGACAGCCGCCGGAATACGATCGCCATTTTCCAGAACGACAGCAGCAATACGTTCATCATTGCTCCCTTCAAACGTGATCGGTTTCAGGCCGCAACGGATTTTAACGCCTTCCCGTTCATGAACCCTGGCAATGGCCTCGGCCACCAGCGGCGGCATGGACCGACCCAGGATACCTGGCGCGGCTTCCAACACGGTCACATCGCAGCCACGCTTCCGCGCACTGGCCGCAACCTCGAGTCCGATAAAGCCGCCCCCGATCACCACCACCGGCCCGCCGCCCAGCAGATCGGCCCGCAAAGCCAAACTGTCCTTGAAGTTGCGAAGATAATGAATGCCGCCCAGGTCGCCACCTGGAATGTTCAATCGACGCAGTTTGGTGCCGGTCGTCAGCAGCAAACGGTCGTAGCCGATAACCGTATTATCGGCGAGCGTGACACGCTTGGCCTTGGCATCAAGCGTTACGGCGGGTTGACCCAACATCACGGTCACCCCGGTCGCTTCCAAACCATCCATTCCGGCAATTTGCGGCGGCACCGGTTCGTCCGTGCGCTGTAAAATGTCTTTTGATAGTGGCGGGCGTTCATAAGGCAGGTAGGGTTCAGCACCGATCAAGGCCGTGGAGGCCCCGTGACCCCGCGACACAAGTTCCAAGGCCGCCCGCCCACCGGCCGGTCCGGCGCCAACAATAACAAAAGGAAACCTAAGCGACATGGCAAGCCCCGATCAAAGTGATTTAATGCATTATAATGCATATTATGCATTAAATCGCAAGAATCTTCGAAGCGTGCCTGATAACATAAGCGTAGCAATATCTTAGAAAATAAATAGCAAAGCCAGACCGAGGCTACCGAGCGCAATCCGGTACCACGCAAAGGGCGCAAAACCATGGCGACTGATAAACGCCACCGCCCAACGCACCACAAACAGCGCAGCAATGAACGTCGTGACAAAGCCGACCGCAATCAATGTGGCATCATCACCGTTCAAAAACTCTCTGTTCTTCCACAGGTCATAAACCACCGCTCCGAACATCGTCGGTATCGCCAGAAAAAACGAAAACTCGGCGGCTTGCTTCCGTTCAACGCCCAGACACAAAGCCCCAAGGATGGTTGCGCCCGATCGTGAAACGCCCGGGATCAAGGCCAAGCATTGCATGAAACCAATGGCCAAAGCTTTGCTCGGCTTGATATCTTCGATGGCGTAGATCGTCGGTGCCGGGCGTAGTTTTTCCACTAACAGAATGACTACACCACCAACCACCAGGGCAATACAAACCACCAACGGGGAAAACAAAACCGATTTGATATAGCTGTGGAAAAGCGCCCCAAGCACGGCTGCCGGTAAAAAAGCGATCAAAATCGCTACCGTAAATTTACGAGCTTGCGGATCCGAACCGAGGCCGGTCGCAACGCCCCATAAGCGCTGGAAATACAACACACAGACCGCGAGGATCGCACCCAATTGAATGGCCACTTCGAACACCCGACCCGGCGGGCCCTCGAACCCGAGAAATTCACCCGCCAACAACAAATGGCCGGTGGAAGAAACAGGGAGAAATTCCGTTGCCGCTTCGATCAATCCGAGGATAACGGCTAAAATGTATTGATTGTCCATGTCAGGCTATATGCAGATCCGAACCACTTGAGGATGAAGCTTGGGGCAAATAAATGGCCTCTGCCTATGAATGAAGACAGAGGCCAAAAAATTGCATTCTCCGATCATCACGATAACGGAGAATTATTACAAAACGATTAGAGTACTTTGAGGTTATCGGCAGAACTACGGCCGCGCTTGTCATTCACAAGTTCGTATTCAATCCGTTGTCCGTCTTTTAAGCCGCGCAACCCTGCGCGTTCCACGGCGCTGATATGGACGAACACGTCCTTATCGCCACCTTCGGGGGTAATAAATCCAAAACCTTTTGTGGCGTTGAACCATTTAACAGTGCCAGATGCCATAGTCCTAGTCTCCGTGCGCAAACAAGTATCGTCTTAGGCAGATATCGCCTCAGGTTGGTGCCTCCGCCCCAACCTGGGCAAAAAGGAAACGCGGCTTTGCCCCTCGAGTCAAGGCAAATCGGTAAACAGCGTTGGCTAAATTGGCCTTTTCTGCTCTATTCCCAGTGGCTTGACCTACTGACCCGGTAATGTTGAAGTGATCACAACAAAAAACCGCCTGCCTTTCATCAAGGTCAGGCGGTCTTTGTTTCAGAACGATTAGGCGTGAATTTCGCCTGTACGGGCGTTGATGCTGAGCACAAAGTCATTGCCATCGAT
>JBBCIP010000279.1:0-1072 GCA_037189785.1 Alphaproteobacteria bacterium | reverse complement strand
CGGCATGAGATTGCGTTTCATGAAATTCATATTGGGCTTCGATCAGACGCAGCCGCAAGGCGTCGTCGTCTTGTGTTTTATCGCGGGATTTGCTGCCGTTTTTACTTTTCTTGCTCATGAGCCAATTATTGAGGCAATCGGCGGCCATGGCAAGAGGCTGGCGTTCCCTAGTCCAGCGGCCAGTTTTCGATGGTCTCGACCAGCTTGGCCAGGAAGGTGTTGGTTTGATAGCCGTCCAAGACCCGATGGTCGATGGTCAGGGTTACGAACGCCTTGGGCCGGATTTGGATGGTGTCATGGCCATCGACGGTGATCACCGACACCCGTTTTTCGACCTTGCCGATGCCAAGGATCGCCGACTGCGGTTGATTGATGATGATCGGCGTCGCGACCAGGCTGCCGGACACGCCATGGTTCGAAATGGTGAAGGTGCCGCCGCGCACATCGTCTGGGGTCAGCTTGCCGTGGCGGGCCTTATCGGTCAGGGCATGGAGCCGTTCGGCGATACCGAACAGATTGAGCGTTTCGACCTTTTGGATCACCGGCACGATCAGGCCCTTGTCCGCCAAAGCGGTGCCGACGCCGATATTGGCGTTCGGGAAGATTTCCAAACCGTCGGCATGGAAGCGGGAATTGACACTGGGGACGGCAGCGATGGCGTCGGCACTGGCCGCCACGAAATAGGCGGTCAAGGTCAGTTTGACGCCCTTGGCGGCGAACGCGTCCTTGTGTTTGTTCCGATGCGCCATGATGCGGCTGAGGTCGGCTTCAAACACGCTGGTCACATGGGGGGCGGTGTGCAGCAGGCTTTCGACCATATGCTCGGCGATGCGGCGTCTCATGTTGTCGTGGGGCACAAAGGTCGTGCCCGCACTGCGCGGGATCGATGCGGCAGATGGCTTGCGTGGTGCCGCCGGTGATGTTGCTTCAGCGCGTTGGGGCTGATTGACAAAACCAAGCACGTCGTCGCGGCGGATGCGGCCGCCGATGCCGGTGCCTTGGATGTTAGGTATACTGGCCGGGTCGACATCATGGAGCGACAACAAACGGCGCACCAACGGGCTCAGTTTTT
>JBBCIP010000278.1:0-3431 GCA_037189785.1 Alphaproteobacteria bacterium | reverse complement strand
GTTTTTTCGTCGTGATGCTGATGGCGCCGCCGATGGTGTTCCGGCCGAACAATGTGCCTTGCGGACCTTTCAGGACTTCGACACGTTCGACATCCAACATATCCAGAACACCGCCAATGGAACGCGCTACGTACACACCATCAACGTAAAGTCCGACCCCGGGATCGGTGGCAAGCGCCCAGTCCTGTTGGCCGATACCGCGAATGTAGATGGACGCCGCCGAGCTTGTAGCGGCAATAGCAGCGGTGCTGCGGAACGTCAGATTCGGCGTGAAGTTACTGATTTCACCAATATTCGTAAGGCCGCGCGCTTCAATCCCGGCGGCGGAGAATGCTGTGATTGCAATCGGTGTGTCTTGAATATTTTCTTCGCGCTTCCGTGCCGTCACCATGATCTCTTCCATGGCGTAGGCTGTGGATGATGATGATTGGTCTTGGGCGTATAGGGGTGTGGCCGTAAAGGCAACTAAGGCTGAGGTCGCAGTTAGAATAGATTTTGGCAAGATAGATTTTGGTAGAGTTTTCATGGCTTCCCTCCCTTGAGAGCTGAACATAATGTTCGGTCACAGGTTCACAATGCACGGCTTATGGCCGCGTCCGGTTCATTCCTTGCAGATAAAAAACATTAGGTTATGTTGTGCGCTCGACCTATCCCGCGACGCACGAACCTAGCCCGAATGCGCAGGAAAAAAGTGACGACTTCGTCTGATAGTCATACCCCAATCCTCGTTTAAAGATGGAAAAGCGACAATCACGATAGAATGACAAAAAGGTTATCTTAAAAGATATTTAGAGCTGTTTCAGCGATGCGATGGCGATGTAATTAATTGCAGCAAACCTAATTCGATCACGCGGCTCTATTGTTGCCAGCATGCTTCCCCGCATTAGGTGTGGACTATTTTAATTATAAAACAATTATAATTGTCAAATTAAAAATTATCGTAAAAATTACTATAAAAATACCACATAATGAGAGTGAAGCCCGATGGTATTGAAATTTCACATATAATTTATGCAATCTCATAAGAATCTATATTGAAGATTAAAGGGTATTCTGTAGAAATTTGAGAGTAAGTTCGAGGATCTCCTAAAATCAGGCATGAAGATCTGGTTTTGGAGATCTGGTATTGGAGAGTTGGCATGGCCAAACGAGCATCCCCTTCGCAAGACCGCGTCAAACCGACTGAAATCGATCCGTTATATTATCGCCGCTGGCATTTGGCGAAGTCGGCGGAAGAGTTGAAAATTACTGAATTCGAATATGGGATTATCCGATTTCATGAAGCCTTTGCGCGGTGGGCGCAGGGCGCTTTATCGATTGCTGCAGGCGTTGATCTGAGCTTTCCCGAGCAGACAATTTTGCATGTTATTCGTATGCAAAATCGTCCGAAGGGTGCGGCGACAATTGCACGCCTCGTCAATCGCGATGATATCGCCAATATTCAATATAGTCTGCGCAAGCTTGAATCCTTGAAACTTATCCGCAAGATCAAGGAAAAAGGCGTCAAAAGTTATAATTATACGGTCACACCTTTGGGCGAACATGTGACCAATGAATATAGCAAGGTTCGTGAACAGTTATTGATCAAGCAGCTGTCCGCGATCGCCGATATCGAACACCGGATTGGCGATGCCGGAGAGTTGTTATCGTTACTGACCGGAATTTATGAAGAAGTCGCCCGGATCTCGGCCACCTATAATCAAAAAGGTGATGTTGCGGATTACTAACCCACCGCAGAGTGTTACCTTCAAAAAAGCGCAGGGACAGACCTTAGAACCGCATCGTTCAGAACGTCGGGTTTGCGGTACGCTTTGGGGCTTTGTTTCAAGCCGAGATCCAACCACATTTCACAAATTTTAAGGGCAACCAAGCCCGGATTCAGCACCGGCACGGGCAAAGCCGACACAAGATAATTGTGGGATTGGTGCATTGTGGTCGAGCCCAGAACCAAGACATCCGCACCATCTTTTTCAATGGCGTCACGACCGGCAGCTTCCAGCATGGGGAAGACAAAATCTTCCTTGCCGGCCAGTAATTCTGACGCGTCGGGGCGGACATCGATGTGGCGGATGGACGCCAGGCGATGTTCGATCCCAAGCTCCTTAACGGACTTGCGATAAAGCGGATTCCAGCGATCCCACATGGTGATGACGGAGAACTTTTCGCCCAATAGGCAGGCCATGGCAAATGTTGATTGTCCAGGGCCGACAACAGGGATGTCCAAACGGGATCGTAGCGCGGCAACACCGGAGTCGCTCATAGAATTGACGCAAATGGCATCGGCGCCAGCGTCCGCCGCTTTGATTCCGGCATCTAACACAAAGGCATCGGCCAGGGTTGCTTCGTAATAAGAATCTAAAATTCTGGCCCCGTTGTGGGGTGCTACAAAATTTACGATGACATCAGGTTTTTGCAAATGAGCCGGAATTTGCGCCGCAAAGAAATCCAAAGCTGGCGGCGGAACGGGCACCGGTAGAATCATGGTGATTTTCTTGGCCGCCATATGGTCCTCTATCTCGATAAATGGTTGCGGATTTTATAAGTCATCAAACTGTGTCGGCATCGCTTGCCAGCCTTCGGCATAGGCCGACATCAGTTTCAACGTCAATGACAGATGCTTATAGCGCCATTTTTGATCTGTCCCTTTTTCCAACGCGGCATCATACCAGCCGCCAATCCAATAGGCCTGATCGCGATCGCCGGTGCGTGAGGTCGCTGCGGGCTCCCACAGATAATAAAAGGCAGTCGCGGTTTTGCCATCGTCGGAAATTTCAATATCAGGGGATACAAGATAATGGAGTGTCCAATAAAAACCAGTCTTATTGTTGGCGTGCATCAACCGGGTAATCTCATCGCCGCCGTTATACGTCGCCAAATCGCCGACAACGAATACGGCGTCGTCGGTAAACAAAGGTCTCAGAATTTTGGGATCACACCCGGCGTCCGCACCGCGCGCAAAACGGACGATGACCTTTTTTATGGCGTCGATGTCCTCGAGGCGGGCGATGCGTTGTTCTAAACTAGGCATGGGATCCGTTATTCCACAACGGCGCCGTGGCTGGCCACGAAACGGTGAGCATCAAAGCTGTTGGGGACTTCGGCTTGGCTTTTGTAAAGCTCTATATGTGGAGAGGTTTCCGCAAAAGCCAAAGCAAGATAATAAAGTGGTTTGGCTGTATCTGGAATGCTGTCCAAAGAATATTGATCCAAATACGTCATAATATCTTCTATGCGATCGATCATGGCGTCATAGATCGCTTCAAACTCGGCGGGGGTGGAGCTCCATCTTTTTTCCGACCGGGCGTGCTCGGTCGGAAGGGCCCAAATTGCAGCCAAGGGTTCGAGATCGTGAAAGTCTGGCGGTAGCATGCTCATCATCGTCACTCCGTCTCTATGCCCATATATTTCTTCAGATGATAGTCGGTGTTCCG
>JBBCIP010000277.1:0-1533 GCA_037189785.1 Alphaproteobacteria bacterium | reverse complement strand
CGCCGAGGCGCTGTCAAAGCTCATGTTCGGCGTAAACCGACCAACATCCGCAATCGTCACCGCCTGACGCGCCGCCAACGCATCCGCAGAAAACGCCGCAATCGAAATCGGCGTCTCCTGCAAGTTCTCAACACGCTTCCGAGCCGTAACCGTAATCTCTTCAAGGACAGCTTGAGCCTGCAAGCTGGAAGAAAAGAAAATGGTCGAGCCCAGTAAGGCGCACAGAACACCCGTTTTTATCGAAAAGATAGGCGCTAAAGTATTATTATACTGAAACATTTTCTTATTTCCCCCACCAAGTATGAGCTTTCGAGTCGAGCAATTGAAAAAAATATTACTAAACGGTTTAGTTAAAATCAAGGGGCAAAAAAACAGAGCGTCACTCTACTTGAAATTGCTATAAGATAGTCCATAAATTTAAATCATAAGAGTAATTGAAGTTTAGTGATGGTCATTCGCAATAAAGTTCAAATGCCCCAAAGCAAATATTATAAATTCCATCTTATGATGTGTGGATTGTTATTAAACATGGTGGCGTTTAAAGCAGGCGCAGATGAAATTAAAGTTGAGTATCTGTCCACAAACCATCAGGATCGATCCACTTGTCAAGCCTTGTTTCGCAAAGAGAACATTAGCTTCGAAAATTATTTAGACTATTATAAACTAATAAAAGTTTCTGTTCCTGCAGACATAGAACAGAAACCTTATTTCACAAAACAATTAAATAGCAATGATAAACTAAGTATTTATGAGATAAAATCAGGTCAAGATATGATCTAAAAATCGATCTCTCCTTATTACAAAATGATATGTCTCGGATTGACTATACTTCTCTTACGCGCATAAATGCAGAAGACCGTGATGGGATTATACAGTTTGTGACCGAGAGTGACAAAAATAAAGACAAGGATAGATATATCAGAAATAAGTCTTACCCTGACGTATAAATACTATTGTATGTTTTGAACCGCACTAATAAAAAAACAGCAATTCCAGCGAAAACCAACACCGGAATCCACGCAAGAAATACAAATTGCACAGTCATAAACTTTGTCATAACGCTACCAATAACAGCGCCTGCCGTACCACCCAACATCGCGCATAGGCCATAAAGGCCGGAAATTTTACTTTTGTCCCCAGGTAGCTTACTAAGCATCATCACGTTTACCACATGAACGCAGCCGGTTGCGAATGACAGCAGCATCGCCCCAATCACCAAGGACAAAAAACTTCCTGCCATACCGATAATCAGCAAAGATAACACACCAGTCGTAGCCCCCACCCCATAGGCAATGTTTTTCCGGAGTCCACTCAGGAATTTACCTCCAGCAACTAAGGTCAGCATCACGACGGTGCCTTGAAATAACAATACATTCACACCGTCTTGTGCGGTCAACCCTGGAAGCTCCATTGCGGTTAAAATAATAAAGGTCGCGAATAGCCCTCCAGTCGCCGCCGCAATCAACTCAATACAACAACTTTCCATTACATCGCGATGGCGCAGCATTTGTATCAGCTCGGACCACATTCCCA
>JBBCIP010000276.1:0-16992 GCA_037189785.1 Alphaproteobacteria bacterium | reverse complement strand
CGCGTTGTGAAGCGGCGGACGAGGCCGGGTTGGATCGCCTGAAGGTCGCGCTCTCGCAACAGGTCAAGCTCAGCGGTATTGAGCCGCCTGTTCTATAACCCCTTGATCTCGCTAGCGCCCCAAATATGGGGCGTTGGCGCTATATTGCAGGCGCGTTAAATTTTTTGTGCGCTGCAAAAAATCTATTGACTTCGGCGTAGCCCTCCCTATATTACCCTCATGATTGCTGCACTGCACCATAGTTGTTCCGTGGCGCATGTGTCCTACGAGATGAAATTATAGGAGACATCAATGGCTACCAAGACGACGCAAGACACTGTTGAAAACGTTTTGAAATCCGGCAAAGAGCAAGTCGAAAGCGCTGTGAAAGCCGGTACGCAAGCTGTTCAAAAAAGCTTCGAACAAACCATCGAAAGCGCCAAGAAGCAGCTTGATGAGTTGATCAAAGGCTATGACGAAGTCGCAAACTTTAACCGTGGCAATGTTGATGCGCTGTTGGCTGCATCGAGCGCAACGGCCAAAGCTGCCGAGTCGATCAATACCGAATTGTTCGCGTTGACCAAGAAAAGCTACGAATCAAACCTCGCTGCTTATAAAACGCTGGCGTCCGTAAAAACTCCGAAAGAGTTCTTTGACGTGCAAAGCGACCTGGTGAAAAGCCGCTATGACGAAGCTTTGGCCAGCGCCAACAAAATCAACAGCCTTGTAACGGCTGTGTCCAACGAAGCGTTTGCTCCGTTGAATGCGCGCTTCTCAGTTGCTGCTGAAAAGTTCTCGAAGTCTTTTGCTTAAGAAGTAAATAAGCGACGATAACGTCGCAGGTCGTTAGGAAACGTCCAATAATAGCGTCATTGAGAACGGGGCTTGGGAAACCAAGCCCCGTTTTTGTCTTTTAAAAGCCCAGATATGCTGGATTCCAATCACGGATTATCAATATTTTGTGTTTTTATGAGTGAAAGCCCTTGATGATCCGGTTGAGAGGATCTTAACTATATACTTGTAGGCTAAATATGGAGGAGAGACGGCTTGTGTCCCTTTTCCAGCCACAAAGGCACCCTACATTAGACGTTATGGGTGTTGTGTGATGGATGAGTGGTAATGAGCGAACGGGACGATGGGATCACAGATGGCAGTGGGGTGCAGCAAGGTCTGCTCACCAAACCTAAAGCCAAACCCAAAAAACCTTCACTCTATAAGGTTCTGCTGCTGAATGACGACTACACGCCGATGGAGTTTGTCGTTCACATTTTGGAGCGGTTCTTCCGCAAAAGTAATGAGGAGGCCTTGCTCATCATGCTGCATGTTCACACCAAAGGAGTTGGGATTTGCGGGGTGTTTACCTACGAAGTTGCCGAAACAAAGGTCACGCAAGTCGTGGACTATGCGCGGAAGCATCAACATCCGCTCCAGTGCACGATGGAGAAGGATTAAAATCGGGGGAAGACGGAGCGTTAAGAGTCATCATTAACCACTAGCTGGACGGATGTCATAAAGTGCCCACTTTTTCACCCAATCTCGAACGTACTCTCCACCGGGCCCTGGCGGAAGCCAATGAACGCGGACATGAATTCGCGACTTTGGAGCACCTTCTCTATGGCCTGCTTGATGACCAGGATGCGATTGCGGTTTTGAAGGCTTGCAATGTCAAGATCGACGTCCTCCGCCAACAGATCGCCGATTATCTCGATCACGAACTCTCCAACCTGGTGACCAACGACCGTACGGTCGAGGCGTCGCCGACAGCTGGCTTCCAGCGCGTTATTCAACGCTCGATCCTGCATGTCCAAAGCTCGGGCCGGGAAGAAGTGACCGGTGCCAACGTCCTCGTGGCTTTGTTCTCGGAGCGTGAGAGCCATGCGGTCTATTTCTTGCAGCAACAGGACATGACCCGGTTGGATGCGGTGAGTTATATCTCGCACGGTATTGCCAAGGCGCCGGGGTTGTCTGAGCCGCGTCGTGTCAGCGGCGCCAGCAGCAGCACCGCCAGTACCTCTGGTCACTCCGAGAAAAATGCGGATAAGGCCGAGAAGCCCGAGAAAGAGGGCGGGGCTCTGGCAACCTATTGCATCAATCTCAACGCCAAGGCGCGGGCGGGGAAAATCGACCCGTTGATCGGCCGCGATGAGGAAGTGGAGCGCACTATTCAGGTGCTGTGCCGCCGGCAAAAGAACAACCCGCTGTATGTGGGGGATCCGGGTGTCGGGAAGACGGCCATCGCCGAAGGTTTGGCGCGCAAGATTATCGAAGGCGATGTTCCGGCCGTTTTACAGGGCGCCACCATCTTTTCCTTGGATATGGGGGCGTTGCTGGCCGGGACCCGGTATCGCGGTGACTTCGAAGAACGCTTGAAAGCGGTGATGAAGGAAGCCGAGGAGCACGAGAACTTGGTGCTGTTCATCGACGAAATTCACACCATCATCGGCGCCGGGGCGACGAGCGGCGGCGCTATGGATGCGTCGAACTTGCTGAAGCCGGCTTTGGCTTCGGGTTCGATCCGCTGCATCGGCTCGACCACCTATAAGGAATATCGCAGCTATTTCGAGAAAGATCGGGCGTTGCTGCGGCGGTTCCAAAAGATCGATATCAATGAGCCCAGTGTCGCGGACACGGTGCGGATTATGGAAGGCCTGAAGCCTTACTTTGAAAAGCATCATAATGTGCGCTACACCCACGATGCGATCAAATCGGCGGTCGAGCTTTCGGCCCGCTATATCAATGACCGCAAGCTGCCGGATAAAGCCATTGATGTGATCGACGAAGTTGGTGCGGCCCAAGCCTTGCTGCCCAATACACGGCGTAAGAAAACCATTGGCGTTAAAGAGATTGAAGCCGTGGTTGCCAAGATCGCACGCATTCCACCCAAGTCGGTGTCGAAGGTCGATAAGCTCAACCTGAAGAACCTGGAAGGTGAACTGAAGCGTGTCGTGTTCGGTCAGGATAAAGCCATCGATGTTCTATCCGGTGCGATCAAACTGGCGCGCGCCGGGTTGCGCGAACCGCAAAAGCCGATCGGTTGCTATCTGTTTTCGGGCCCGACCGGTGTCGGTAAAACCGAAGTGGCCAAGCAACTGGCCGAGCATATGAGTGTGCCGCTGATCCGTTTCGACATGTCGGAATATATGGAGCGTCATTCGGTCTCGCGTTTGATCGGTGCGCCTCCGGGCTATGTCGGGTTTGATCAAGGCGGGTTGTTGACCGATGCGGTCGATAAAACGCCGCATGCGGTTCTGTTGCTGGATGAAATCGAGAAAGCGCATGGCGATCTCTTTAATATCCTGCTGCAGGTCATGGATGCGGGCCGGTTGACCGACAACAACGGCAAGGAAGTAGACTTCCGCAACATCATCCTGATCATGACCACCAATGCCGGTGCCAAAGAACTGTCGAAAGCGGCCATCGGTTTTGGTCGTGACAATAACGAAGGCGCCGACGAAGATGCGATCAAGCATCTGTTCTCGCCCGAGTTCCGCAACCGCTTGGATGCCATCGTGCCGTTCGGTCCGTTGGCGCCCGAGATGATCGAGCGGGTGGTCGATAAGTTCATCCTGCAGCTTGAAGTGCAGTTGGAAGAACGGCATGTCCACATCTCGCTCAATAGCGATGCGCGGACCTGGTTGGCCAACCGCGGCTATGATCCAGCCTATGGCGCGCGCCCCTTGGCCCGTGTCATTCAGGAATATATCAAGAAGCCATTGGCGGATGAGCTGTTGTTCGGTCGCTTGATTAACGGTGGTGAAGTGAAAATTAAGATTGCCGATGACAAACCGGCATTCGACATCACACCGTATAAAAAGCAGCCGAAAGCCAAGGACGGCAACCCGAAACGGAAAAAGCCGGAACTGGTTTGATCATTTAAAAGTACAGCAGACGAAAAGGCCCCAAAATTTGGGGCCTTTTTGCTGTGATGGTTTTGCGTTTGGCGTGGCTGATGTGACGCAAGCCGTTAACGACCGAAGGTCAGGCTTCTTTGATATTCTTGTTCGCGCCGTTGCGCTTCCAATCGTTCTTGGAGTTCTTTTTCCTGGTATAAGATCTCCAACCTCAATGCCCGTTCGGCTTGTTCTTGAGCAAGAGCTTTTTGCTGTTCGTCAAATTTTTGTTGCTGCGCTTCTTGCAGCTCTCGAATTGCGGGTTCGTCGAAGCCGCGTTTTTGCAAGCTCTCGGTCATGGCCTTGGCGGCTTGATCTTGTTCTTGCTTTAACTGTGCCTGTTCAAGCTTGCAGCGTTCTTCCTCGGCCCGGGTCACATCGTTGTAATCGGGCTTTTCGAAAACTTTGTCGTCTTGATCGCGAGAGCCGTTCGCGTCTTCTTGGCGAGCCCGCTCGGTTTCTTCAGCAATACGAGCACGATCGGCTTCGATCTCGCGCTGGATGTAATCTTTTTCGGCAGCGAGTTGTTGTTCGTATTGTTGGCGCTCCATATCGATTTGTGCTTGAAGCTGTTGTTGCGCCATCGCTTGTTGTGCGAATTCCTGTTTCTGAAGGTCTGCTTGGGCGATCATCTCGGCTTTGATCTGCTCATCTTTCAGGAATTGAGATTTCATCTGCTCGGCTTTATCCAGAACTTCTTTTTTAGCTTGTTCCTGTTTTTCGAAATATTCTTTCGCTTGCCGCTCTTTCTCGGCGAACTCCGCCTTCATGCGGTCTTCTTTTTCGAAGTGCTCTTTCTTCTCGCGGTCCTGCTTTTCATAAAGCTCTTTGGCCTGGCGTTCTTTTTCGGCCGCCTCCGCTTTGGCGAACTCGTCTTTTTGTTGGAGCTCTAAAAGTTCTTGCTGCTGACGCTCGTAGAGGTCTTTCTGAGCCTGTTGTTGCTTGTAAAGATCATCGAGACTTGACATGGTCAGACCCTTTTAGGAAAAGCGCTCAGCGCGATAAATCATAGTCTATTCACTTTGTCTGAATGGAGGATGAACCTTCACCCTAGCGGTTGATTTCATAAAGCTGTTCAAACCGTTTCATTCGTTCCATTTGTTCTCGGATCAGGGCCTGCCGTTCCTGTTCTAGTTTTTCGGCAAGATCTTGCAGACGCTTATCGGCCTCGGCATGATCGAGGCGACCCTTGTCAACGGCGTCTTGGGCAACTTGTTTGGCATTGCCCATCATTTCTTGATGATTTTGGTCAAGCTGTTTGAGTTCTATGTCACGGCGATTGGCTTCCGCGCGGTCGACATCGGCAAAATCCGGCTTCGTGAATTCGGTTTCCTTCAGACGTTGTTCTTTAAGAGCTTCGCGTTCTTTGGCATCAATTTCTTTCTGCGTGTCGATGTCTTTCGTGGCCTCTAGACGCTGTTGGTCTTCTTTCGCAAAGAAGCTATCGCGTTGTTGCTGGAGGTCATTAAAAATTTCTTTGTCGCGTTGTTCTTGCTGTTTAAAGAATGCATCTTTTTCGCGATCCTGCTGTTCGAACAGGTCTTTTAATTGTGTTTCTTTTTCGAATAACTCGGCTTTGGTGTGCTCGTCGCTTTGGCGCAACTGATCGAGCTTGTAGTCATGTTCTTTAAATAGGCGCTCTGTTTCAGCAAGCTCCTTGAACGAGTCCCTCATTTTTTGATCGAGGTCATTCCGCTCGCGCTCTTTGGCTTTTTCGTCATAAGCGTCATTGACTTTATCGAGCGTCGGCTTGGCATAATATTCCGCGACTTTTTGAGCGGTGGAACCGGCAATGTCCATGGCACCGTTGATGGTTCTGCCGAGCGCTTTCATCATTTCAGATTCTGACATTGCCGCGTTCCATTTGTTCAAAAAGACGATGTTAGTAGATTACAAACTGCCCATCCGATTTCGAATGGTTTCATCTTGCCAAGCAAAATGCTTTTTAAGCCGCATTGGTTTTGTTCCAGCGGCCATGACGATGACGTAGTCCTTATACTCCGCACCGGCCAGGACATTGGGTTCGACGATTTTGTTGCGGGTGCCGTCAAGAACGCTGTCTTGCATGCCGATGTCTTCGGACAGTTTTTGGGCTGTGCCGTCTTGCAAGCTTGGGTTCATGTACATGCGGACCGCGCAGCTGCCGATCATACCGTCGCCGTTTGGATAAGCATTTTGCAATTGGCCGACGCTTTGGGCAAACATCCACAGCTTGATGCCGTATTGACGGCCGATTTCCAATGCTTCTTCGACCGGCGGCATTTGACGCAAACGCGGCAATTCGTCGAGGACGAACAAAATTGGCGCCGCATCGCGCGGAGGTAATTCGGTCGTCAGCAAACGAATATGCTGAGCGATGAAAACCCGTAAGACCGAAATGTAACTTTCGACTTCATTCGGTTTCAAGCAAATATAAACGGTCGGATTTTTGCCGGAGCGCAGATCCAGCGGCGACCAATCGGATCGCTTGGTGGCGCGGGCGATCCGATCACCGTCCCATGCCGATAGGCTCGATAAGCCTGTTTGTAATACACCATCGCGTGTTTTAGCGTCCATCTCGCCAAGCGAGTTTCCGGCGCGGCTCATGGATTTGATATCGACCCGGGATTGCAGGGCGCGAATGAAACTATCCCAGCCAAGACCGTGGAAGATATCCAACACGTCGCCCAAAGGCCGTTTGTTGACGTCTTCCTCCAAGCACACTTTGGCGATGGCGGCGGTCAGGATATCACGCGCACGGTTTTCCCAGAACGGATCTTTGGCACCGGTCGGCACCATCATCATGTCGGCTAAGAAGCGAGCATCTTCCCACAAATATTCTGGGTCGGCGCGGACAATGGTCAATGGATTATAACAATGGCTTGTGGCCGGATCGAGTGGGCTGAATTTATACACAGGGCCAACATTTTCCGACCGCCATTTGCTGGTGCCGGCATAAATTTCGCCCTTGACGTCAAGCACAACAGCCGGACCGTCCCAATTTAGAAGCGTTGGGAAGACGTGGCTTTGTGTTTTACCGGAGCCGGGCGGAGCGATGGTGATGAGTGAGCCTTCGCCATAATAATGCAAGGTTTCACCGGTGTCCTCCGCGTCACCCAAAACAACACCCAGACCGTCCGTTTTTTGATGAACGCGGAATTCCTCGGTGGATGATAGTCCACCGTCACCGCCGCTGATCAGGCGACCCATCAAGGATTTGATGACCGGATCATTTGGACGATCCTTCGCAGCATTTTCCAAATGGCTCAACACACGGTTGACGCAGCTTTCGGCAGTCAACGGCGACAAATATTTTTTCATGGCTTGATTCATGTCGTCGCCATAGCCGGTCGCAAACCAATCGCCGCTGAATTGCGCTTTGCCGTCGCCGTATACCAAGGCCAGATAAATCCAATAGAACTTATCGGTCTCGATATAGCCGATGTTGTAAAGATGGCAAGCAGCGCGTAAGGCCTCGCGTTCACGTCCTTGCATCGCTGCTAAGGAGCGAACAAGATCGCCACCGATGTGATAGTTAGAGTCGACTTTGTGATTGAAACTCGCGGTCAGGGTTTTCGATTTTTTATCGAAGGCGGTATCGATTTGTTTGGTGCGTTCGCTCATGGAGCCGCCAAACTGCGCCATGGCTTTGGTCGCCGTGGCTGCATAACTCCGGGCATGACGGCCTTTATTGTATTTGCGATAGCTGAGATAAGCGATCACCGCAGCAATCAATAAACCAATAATGACGATAAACTGTATGGTTGAGTAGATCGTGCCCATGGTTTCTTGTCTGGCAAGGAGACTTTGTTGCTGTTTGCGTTCTTTGTAGAGCGGTTCGTAAAGCTTCCTGATCGGTTTAATCAAAGTATCAGGATCGTCCGGATAATTAGCTTTTGCTAAAGTCCACCACTGCGTTTGAAACGGTTGCTTGCTGGACGCGGTCTTGCTGTGCTTTTGATTCAACTGGCCCAACTGAGTATCGACTTCCGCCATCCGCGCTTTTAGGAGGGGGTCGTTCTTCAACGGAGACATGGTCAGCATGTTGCCTTCAGTATTCAATAGGGCAGCTTGCAAGATATCGCGTTCGTAATCATTCGATGGTTTGAATTCACCCAAAAGACGACTAGGGGCATAATTTTGCGCTTGCTTGATGGCGTCGCGTGCTGGTTGCTCCCGCTTGACTTGCGCTTCTGCCGCTGCGGCCTGTTGCTTGGCTTTACGTTCGAGTTGTTGTTGTTGACTGGTTAGTTTGCCTTGGGCGTTTGTGACCTTCTCATTGAGAACGGTCATGGCTTCAGGATCGTAAGTATAAGGCTGGATCAATTGACGCCACGCCATATCTGTTTGCGTGTAAGCTTGGCGCAAGCGGCTCAGTTCGTTTGTATATTGTGTGCGGATATTTTGAAAATTCGCTTGCCCGTCTTTGATGCGAGCGTCGAGCGAGGCAATATCAGCCCGCAACGTCGCGGAGCGGGCGACATCATCACGAGACGCATTCGACGGCCCTGTCGACTTGCCGTCGATCGCGGCTTGTGCGGGACGATCACCACGGTAAATGCCGCGGATGATGTTCAGTTCTTGTCTCAGCAAAGCGAGTTGCGTTTGCATTTCCTTAACGGGCGCCTGCGCGGCGGCTTCCGCTTCGGATTTTTTCTTTTGGACGTCAGTCGTGTCCTCTTCAATGTCGCGAAACTGTTCGCCAATCTGCCAGGCTTGGTCCAGAACGGTCTGCGGTACTTCCATCTGAGCCGCAGCGGGCATTACGTATAGAAAGCCGGTCAATGCCGCTGACAACATGACCGTACGGGACCAAGTCTGCCGTAATGGTTGAGCTGGTGGTGTAACTTTACCATGCATTCGCATAAACCCCTTTTATTGGATCCCTTCGAGCCCAGGCGATCCTCTCTGACATCAGAAGGCTAATATAATGATTCTGAATGGATGCTGTACACTTAAAAGGCAATGAACTGCTTATTTTCGGTTATTCTGCGACGGTTTTATGACGCCTGGTTTCACGCATTTGCGTGAGGCGTTGCCCCTCGTTAGATGGGGTGCATCTTAAAAGTGTCCCGAGGTGGGTTTGGCGTTCTATGGACTATTGTCATGGGCGCTGACACACAACGCGTGCTGCGGATTGTTAAGAGTATGATTCTGGGCTTTAATATATTGTTTTATATGAATTTCTTTGATCAGACGGCGACCGTTCAATCGTGAAAGGGCTACGGTCGCTAATGTTTCCTATAAGAAAGTCTGGTTTGTTCTGCTTTTCTAAGCTTGCTATGAATTAAGGCTCACGGTGCATAGGGGAGAGCGCGGTGCATTGTCGAGCCTTGCTGATCGTCTTATGTCTGCTATTGCATAAAGCTGCGGCGGCTTCTGGCCCCAGCAGTGATACCTCTCATGACCCTGAATTTCGGGGGCGGGTGGATAAATCTGTCGAGATGTCCATTGCGGCTTGGCCGGTTTTGCCCAAACCGCCCGCTGATTCCCCAAATATCGTCGTCATTTTGCTAGACGATATCGGTTTTGCCGATACCAGCACGTTTGGCGGATTAGCGCAGACGCCGGGTCTTGATCGTGTGGCGGCATCGGGGGTGAGTTATAATAACTTTCATACAACTGCCATGTGTTCGCCGACCCGGGCGGCTTTGCTGTCAGGGCGTAATCATCATCGTATCGGTTTCGGCGTGGCCGAACGATCCGGTGGGTTCCCCGGGTATAATTTTACATGGAAGAAAAACGCGGCCAGCATCGCCAAAATTTTGCGGGATCATGGATATAGTACGGCCGCATTTGGCAAATGGCATAATACACCACAGGCAGAAATCAGTCCGGTCGGCCCGTTTGATCGCTGGCCGACGGGTTTAGGATTTGAATATTTTTATGGTTTCCTTAGCGGTATAAATAATCAATGGGAACCATCCAGCCTATTTCGCAACACAACTCCGGTTGATCCTGAACGGTCCGCGCAGAATGGATATCATCTCACCACAGACATTACGGATGAAGCGATCCAGTGGCTGCAAACGCAAAACACACTGGCTGTCGATAAACCGTATTTTCTTTATTATGCAACGGGTGCCGTGCATGAACCGCATCATGTGTCGCAATACTGGATCGATCACTATCGGGGACGATTTGATCGTGGTTGGGATGCTTTGCGGCAAGACATATTCGCGCGGCAAAAGGCGCTTGGGATTATTCCCGATGATGCCAAATTAACACCGCGTCCGTCGCAAATTCCAGCATGGACTACATTATCGGCGGATGAAAAAAGACTCTATGCCCGGCAGATGGAAGTGTATGCCGCCTTTGTTGCGCAAACGGACTATGAAATCAGTCGATTGCTGAAAGCAATTCAGGCAGGCCCGGGTGGCGACAATACGATCATCTTTTATATTGTCGGCGATAACGGCAGTACAGGCGAAGCGGGGGTTGAAGGTTACACCAATCGTGCGGTGAACGTTCAGGATCAAGTAAAAGACATCGACAAACTCGGTGGCGTTGAAACATGGAATCAGTATTCGGCCGGTTGGGCATGGCTTGGCTCAACGCCGTTCCAATGGTGGAAAGGGATAGCGTCGCATTTCGGCGCCACGCGGACTCCCTTGGTGGTGTCGTGGCCGTCTGGGATCAAAGCTCGCGGGGTGATGCGTCACCAGTTCACCCATGTCAATGATGTGGCGGCGACGATCTATGACGTCACGAACATAAAATTTCCCGATACGGTCGATGGGGTTAAACAATTGCCGTTGGATGGGGCAAGTTTTGCGTCAACGTTTGATCAAGCCGATGCGCCAGCGCCGCGGGATACACAGTATTTCGAAATGATCGGCAACCGGGCTATTTATCATGCCGGATGGGTGGCGGCGGCGCCTTATATATTTTTGGGTTTCGAACCGAACCCGCTGCCGTTCAAGCACGATGACGCGCGCTGGGAGCTTTATCACGTAGAAAAAGATTTCAGTCAGGCTGAAGATCTGGCCAAGCGCTATCCGGAAAAATTACGGGATTTGCAAAACCTGTTCGATCGGGAAGCTTGGCGTAATTTTGTTTATCCATTGGGAGGCGGATTGACCGGCGGGACACCGACGTTGATCGGCGATCAGAAAAAATTCACGTATTATGATGGTCAGCCGCGACTGCAAAAAACAGCCGTGCCAACTTTAGTCGGAAAGTCGTTTCGTATCACAGCCGTCGTCACCGTTGCGAATACGGACGCTGAAGGTATCATTTTTGCTTATGGTAGTCGTTTGAGCGGCATAGCGCTTTATATGAAAGATGGATATTTGATTTATGAGAACACTCAGGAAGGTCGGCGGGAACAGTTGATGTCGGGCGAAAAACTATCGAGTGGTCCGGGCGTTCTTACATTTGAATACGATGCGGTAAACACCAAAGGGCATCTTTTTGTTGATGCGGTTGCTGTTGGGCAAAGAAGTTTCACGGCGTTGCAATCGGCGCGGTATAATTATGGTGACGTATTGAGTATCGGGCGGTTGCACAGTCCTATTGGGACGAATTTGATCAATGGCCCGTTGTCATTTTCGGGTGCCATAGAACGGGTCGAGCTTGAGGTCTGGTAGTCTATAGTCAGAGTTCACTTTTAAAGGGCGTGTGTTGATCTAAAATCTTTTGATTATGATCGACCATCTCGCGTTCCTGGGTCAGATAACGTGCGACGGCGGCGCGGAACCCCTGATCCACGATCCAATGGGCGCTGTAGGTATAAACCGGCTCATAGCCGCGGGCGAGTTTGTGTTCGCCCTGCGCGCCAGCTTCAACACGGTGCAAGTTATGGGCGATGGCGTAATCGATGGCTTGATAATAACAAAGCTCGAAATGCAAAAAGGGGTGGTCTTCGGTGCACCCCCAATAGCGACCATAGAGGGTGTCGCTGCCGACCAGATTAAGGGCGCCCGCAATAATCATGCCGTCGCGATAGGCGAGGGCGAGCACCACGCGATCGCCAAGCTTCTCACCAAGGAGCGAGAAGAACGCGCGGTTCAAATAGGGGCGACCCCATTTGCGACCGCCGGTGTCCATGTAAAACGCAAAGAACGCATCCCAGTGATGATCCTTGATGTCGCGGCCAGTCAGGATTTTTATGGTTTTATCGGTGCCGACAGCATCGCGTCGTTCGCGGCGGATGACTTTGCGTTTGCGCGACGATAAGCCGTTCAGAAAATCGTCAAAATTTTTATAGCCCTGGTTCAACCAGTGATATTGCAGATCGGTGCGCTGCAATAACCCAGCCTTGCCCATAAACGACCATTCGTCTTGATTGGGAAAGGTGACATGGAGTGATGACAGCTGTGATGATTCCGTAAGGTGGATCAACGCGTCTAACAGGGCTTGTCGATCGTGATCGGTATGCGCCAGCAGCCGCGGGCCCGGCACGGGGGAGAATGGGACCGCAACCTGAAGCTTCGGGTAATATTGACCGCCAGCGCGGGCATAGGCATCGCCCCAGGCTTGGTCAAAAACATATTCCCCCATGGAATGATGTTTCAAATAGACAGGGGCGGCGGCAACCATGACGCCAGTATCGTTCCAGACCGTAACAGGGCGTGGGTGCCAGCCGCTTCGGCCACCGACACACTGGGACTGTTCGAGAATTGTCAGGAAGTCATGGCTGACGAAAGGATTGTCGGTGCTGGCCAACGCATTCCAACGATCGCCGTCGATCTCGGTCATGCTGTTATGAACGCGTATCGTGTGGTTGCTGCTCATAAACGTTCGAAAATCACGTTGTCGGTATGGACCTTGGCTTTTGCGTGATCGCTGTCGCTGCGGACGGTCCAGGTTAATAACGGTAATCCCGATACGCGCACGCGGCGCGTGAAAATATTGGGAAGTGAGCGAATATCATAGGCCACAAAATCTGGTTTGATGCGGATTGCCGCGGCCATTTGTCCGGCTGCGGTCGATAAGCGCCAGCCCAGCTCTTTGGGGTAACGAGTCGAGGCGACAAACCCCCGTATGGTTTGCGGGTTGTGATCGCGGAACCAGGCGACGCTGTCCGGATTGAACGACATAATGGCGACAGGACCATGATAAGTCTTGAGCGATTTGGCGACCGCTTGTTCCAACAATCCAGTTTCACGCGGGCGCGATTTGATTTCAACCAGGATCGGCACACGGCCTGCCACAAGCGCCAATGTTTCATCCAGGGTTGGGATGTGATCTTGGCTGCCTTTGAGGATGTGGGCACGCAGCGCGTCGGCTGTCATGGTGCCGACATACCCTTGTCCACCGACCAAACGGTTCAATTCGCGATCATGAAACACGATCGCCTGGCCGTCGGCGGATAGCTGCACATCCAGTTCAATCCCGAAGCCTTCAGCCACAGCCGCGCGAAAAGCGGATGGGCTGTTTTCGATCACGCGCTGTTGCTCGCCCTGAACCTGTTGCCCACCCTGAACCTGTTGCCCACCGTGTAATCCACGATGGGCAAACGGTTGTGCGGTCAGCCAAGCGGTTTGGCTGTTTGGCGCTTTATGCCACTTCGAAAACGGCATCGACCTCGACCGCAGCGTTGAGCGGTAAGGCATTGGTGCCGACCGCGGCGCGGGCATGGCGCCCGGCATCACCAAATACGTCGACCATCAAGTCGGATGCGCCGTTGGCCACAAACGGCTGGCGGGAAAAATCCGGGGTGCAGGCCACAAAGGCCCCCAATTTTACAACCCGGGTCACTTTCGACAAATCGCCGATGGCGGTTTTAACTTGGGCCAGAATATTGATGGCGCAGATGCGTGCGGCGCGCACGCCGTCTTCTTCGGACACATCGGCACCCACCGTCCCGGTCACAGCAACCTTGCCATCCACAAACGGGACCTGTCCGGCCACAAATAACAGATTGCCGGTCCGCACAACGGGCACGTAATTGGCCACGGGGGCCGGTAGGTCCGGTAAACTAATACCCAGCTCTTTCAGGCGGGCTTCGGGATTGGTCGTCATGAAAGCTCCTTTTAGCGCGTTTTAGGGATTGTAGCATCCCGAACCGCAAAGTAGAGCCTTTGCGGCGGCGCGAAAAGGGGGCGTGTAAGATTAACCGGTAATTCGCTGCGGTTTGGCTTTGTTGCGCTTGGTTTTCCGGGTCAATTTATCTTTATACATGGCGGAATCGGCGGTTTCCAATAAACCGGACGCACGCGCGCCTTTGTCATAGCAGGCCGTGCCCATACTGGCTTTGAGCGCGATATCCGCGCCCTCATGATGCACGATGGACTGATCCAAATGATGCCGGAGATCGGCCATGCGACGTTGGCCGTCCCGGTTGCTGCAATGTGTTAAGACGACAACGAATTCGTCGCCCCCTGTGCGGGCGACAAAATCCGAGATTCGGGTGTTGTTGACCAAAAGCGCGGCAACCCGGCGTAAACATTCATCCCCCACAGCGTGGCCGTGGCAATCATTGATCGCCTTAAAGTCATCCACGTCTAAGAACGCGACCACGCCGGTCTCGCCGTGGCGATTGGCATTGGCGATGGCGCGGCGCAGGAAGTCTTCCAGGCTGCGGCGGTTACCGACCCCGGTCAAGGGATCGCTCAAGGCCATGGATTCGAGTTGAGAGATGCGGTTGCGCTGTTCAGACAGTTGTTGTTCCGCTTCGGCGGCAAAACCGAGGATTTCCGTAATCAAGGCCCAGCGGTCTTCGTCTTTACCGGGGAAATCCGCAGCAAAGCTGCGCACGAGCCGATTGGCCATACGCCCTACGTAAGGGTTCAGGTCCGGATTGAAATCCGGATGGTGCAGTTCGGTCGGTCGGCCCCCCATGGGCGTCCTCCTCGCCTAAAGCTCCACATGTAACCCGCCATTGTCGAGCTGAATGACATCTTTATTGGGTGCAAATTCACCTTATGGGAGAAAAGGATAGCGGGTTAAGGTTAATAAGGTTTTACCATGATTGCCGTCCCATCGCCGGAACCGGATTTTTCCGTTATTTTGGCGCCCGACCGCTGCGGCCCTTGCCGATCATGGTTTTCCCGAATTTATGACGGATCCGATCCAGCGCGGCTTCGGTGCGGCGGGATTTTTCGCGGTCCTGATCGACAAGATCCGGTGGATCGGCGGCGTCTGCGGGGGCCAGGTCCGATACCCCGATCCCGATCAGGCGATAGGCGATATGGTCAGGCTCCTTTGCCAAAAGATGGCGGCCGATCCGAAACAGCATATGGGCGAGCATGGTCGGGCTGTCGAGCCGTTCGGCCCGGGTACGCAGTTTAAAGTCTGCGGTTTTGAGCTTTAAGGTGATTGTTTGCCCCGCCAATTGTTTGGTCTTGAGACGCGTGGACAAGTCCTCGCACAGCGTCCAAAGGGCGGCTTCAAGATCATTTTTATCGCTGTGGTCGGTGGTAAAGGTGGTTTCTGTCGATATGCTTTTGGTTGGCGAGATGGGATCGACGCGACGATGATCTTCACCGCGCGAAAAGCGGTAAAGCCGTTGCCCCATGGCCCCGTAACGGCGCATCAAATCGCTTTCCGGCATGGACTGGAGATGTTTGATATGCGTGATACCGTCTCGGGCCAGGGTGTCGCGGAGTGCCTTGCCGACCCCCCATATGAGGGTCACTGGCTGTTTGCCCAAAAAGTCATAGGCCTCGGCCCGGCCGATCACCGCAAATCCACGGGGTTTATTGAGATCGGATGCGATCTTGGCGAGAAACTTATTATAGCTCAGCCCGATTGATGCGGTGACGCCAATCTCGTGCTCAATTTTGCGCGACAATATAGTCAAACTTTCGGCTGGACTATGCCCGTGCAATCGATCGGTCCCGGTCAAGTCTAAGAATGCTTCATCCAAGGACAGGGGTTCGATGAGCGGGGTTAATTGATCCAACAAATCGCGAATTTGTCGGCTGACGATTTTGTACTTACTCATGTTGGGTTTTATGATCACCGCATCCGGACAAAGTTTGCGGGCTTGGGTCATCGGCATGGCCGAGCGCACGCCATAGGTGCGGGCAATATAACAACATGTTGACACGACACCGCGTTCACCGCCGCCGACGATCAACGGTTTGTCGTTGAGCGATGGGTTGTCGCGTTTTTCGACCGATGCATAGAAGGCGTCGCAGTCGAGGTGGGCAATGGACAGCGCCTCCAGTTCTGGGTGCTGCAACAGCCGCGGGCTACCACAGACAGGACAGCGTTTTGTCTCTGTGCTGAGGGGCGTACTGCAGTCGCGACATAATCCAAATATGCTCATTGTCAAAGATGTTCTAGGGCGGGGATATCACACAGGTGGCCATAGCCAAGCGGCACCACGCACACCGCTGGATGCGCCATGATGCGGCGGCACCAAACGCGTTGCAACATGATCGGAAAAAATCCATTGTCCCCAGCGCTCCGGGACCGTGGTGTATAACTGTGCGACGTTCGATAAGCCGCCGCCCAACACAATCACTTCGGGATCGAGAATATTGATGACATGGGCAAGGGCGCGGGCCAAGCGGTCACTGTAACGAT
The DNA here is from genome assembly GCA_037189785.1 of Alphaproteobacteria bacterium. Classification (GTDB taxonomy): domain Bacteria; phylum Pseudomonadota; class Alphaproteobacteria; order Sphingomonadales; family Govanellaceae; genus Govanella. Next base: position 667 of record JBBCIP010000276.1, on the reverse strand, counting down.
CAAGGGTTGCGGCTTTGTCCGCATCCGTTGCGGCCTGGGTGACAATATCTTCAACCGATGTTTGCTGGCCGCTGTGCCGATAATGGTCCGCCGACAAACCAGGGCCCGACAAAAATGTTTCGATGCATCCGAAGCGGCCACAATAACAGGATGGTCCCGGACGTTCGTCGTCCTTGGGCCACGGCAACGGGTTATGTCCCCATTCCCCGGCGATGGCGTTGGGACCTTTGATCAGCTGTTGATTGATGACGATGCCGCCACCGACGCCGGTGCCAAGAATAACACCGAACACAATGTTGGCGCCCGCTGCAGCGCCATCAATTGTTTCCGACAAGGCAAAGCAATCGGCATCATTGGCCATGCGGATCGGGCGCGCCAAGAGAGCTTCGAGATCGCGGTCCAGCGGACGACCATTTAAACAGGTGGAATTGGCATTTTTCATGACAGCCGTGGCAGGGGATAATGCGCCCGGCGTTGCAATCCCTATGGATGCTTTTTGGCCGATTTCGTGTTCTACCGCAGTAATCAGATCAGCAACAGCTTGGAGCGTCGCTTCATAATGTCCTTGTGGGGTTGCCACGCGCTTACGCAGCTGGATCCGACCGTTATGGTCGAGGACCGCAATTTCAATTTTCGTGCCGCCAAGATCAATGCCGATTCGCCAGGG
>JBBCIP010000275.1:0-2423 GCA_037189785.1 Alphaproteobacteria bacterium | reverse complement strand
CGCTTTGCCATTATTCCGCGCTATGGCAAGACGGAAGATGTGAAATGGTTCGAAGCCGATCCCACGTATGTTCTGCATTGGTTGAATGCCTATGAGGATGGCGACGAAGTGGTGTTGGATGGATATTTCCAAGAAAATCCGACACCGGCGCCGACCAAGGACGCCCCGCGCGGGTATGAGATGATGATATCCTATTTGGATCAGTATCAATTGAACCCGCGTCTTCACCGCTGGCGCTTTAATTTAAAAACCGGCGAGACCCGGGAAGAACGCATTGATGACCGCGTGCTCGAATTTGGGATGTTCAATCAACGCTATGGCGGTCGCCGGTATCGCTATGTCTACAGCGCGACGTCTAAACCCGGATGGTTTCTGTTCACCGGCTTCGTCAAACATGACATGGAAACGCGGCAGTCGTGGTCGTTCACGTTACCCGAAGGTCAATATGCCAGCGAAGCGCCGTTCGTCCCACGCATCGGTGCAAAAGATGAAGACGATGGTTATATCATCAGTTTCATCGTCAATGAACTGAAGGGGCGATCTGAGTGCATTCTGATCGATGCCAAGAAAATAGAACAAGGGCCCGTGTGTCGCATTGCCTTGCCGCATAAAATATCGAGCGGCACGCATTCTTGTTGGGCGCCACGGGAACGATTGAGCGAAGGCGCTTAACTATCGCGGTCAACACGGGCGGAGACTAGCATATGGCATCACCGATCTATATTCTGGGTGGGTACCAAACCGACTTTGCCCGGAGTTGGGCGCGCGAAGGGTTGGATATATCCGATATCGTCAAAGAAACGACTCTGGGCACATTGGATGCGGCGGCGTTGGATGCCGGTGATATTCGATCCATCCACGTCGGCAATGCGTTTGGTGAATTGCACCGCAATCAAGGTCATTTGGGCAGTATGGTGGCGCAGGTGGTGCCTGAATTATGGGGCGTGCCGGCAATGCGACACGAAGGGGCCTGTGCCTCAAGCTCCCTCGGCATTCTTGCCGCTACTGCGGAAATTGAAGCGGGGCGTTACGACTGTGTCTTGGTGCTGGGGGCCGAAGAAGAAAAGAATGTGCCGGGTGACGCAGCATCCCAAATTCAAAACTCAGCTGGGTGGAATGGGCGCGAGGACATCGAGTGCCGGTTCATGTGGCCCCGGGTGTTTGCTTTGTTGGCCGAGGAATACGACCGGCGCTATGGCCTCGATCCAAAATATTTACGCGCAATATCCAAGAATAATTTCAACAACGCCAAACGAAATCCTCTGGCGCAAACGCGGCGGTGGGAGTTCAATGATCTGAGTTTCACGGACGACGACAACGCAAACCCGTTCGTCGAAGTCGGCATGCGCCGGAATGATTGCAGCCAAATCACCGATGGCGGCTGTGGTGTGATCCTGGCATCGCCAGAATTTGCACAAGCGTATGCACAACAACGCGGCTTGCAACTTGATCAGCTGCCGTATATTGCCGGATGGGGCCATCGCAATGCCGGATTACGGTATTTGGATAAGATTAGTCGTAGTCAAGATCACTCCTATATTTTTCCGCACGTGCGACAAACGATAGAGGATGCCTGGCTCAGGGCCGGTATCACGCTTGATGATGTTGATGGTATTGAAACACACGACTGTTTTTCGTCGACTGAATATATGGCGATCGATCATTTTGGCATTACGGCCCCCGGCCAAAGCTGGCAAGCCGTCGATGACGGCTCAATTTATTTGGGCGGACGGTTGCCGGTCAATCCTTCGGGCGGATTGATGGGGGGCGGCCATCCCGTAGGCGCCACCGGTGCGCGGATGATCTTTGATGCGGCAAAACAAGTCACCGGAAAAGCCGGTGACTATCAAGTGGACGGAGCCCGGACCTTTGCCACACTCAATATTGGTGGGTCTTGCGCGACCGTTGCCAGCTTTGTGGTGCGGACAGATAATTGATTTGCGTCACATAGTTCTGGAACAAATGACGTCGCAACGCGTTACCTGTCCAATAGATGCTGTGCGTGTGCACTTGGTAAGAACAATACCGAGAAAGATTTCGTAGTTTAAAAATACAGTTTTTAATGTTCTCGGTTTGATAATTGAAATTTTAGAAGAAATTTTCTTATAATTTTTTTCCGTACTGAAATAGCACATCATTCATTTTGTGGCTGTGAATATCCATTTTCTGTAAAAGAAAATGAGGTATTAAAATTCATATGGTCTTTTTTGAATACATAATCGGAAGAATCTGGATGAGTGAATCGCTCGTGAAGTCGTTGTTGTGATATTTCATCATTGAAATAATTTTCAAAAAACGAAAATGATCTGCGAAACTGTCTCTATTATGTAACGCTCATGGAAAAACTGTGCCGTTTTTCTGCAACTAAGATGGCGTCGCTGTTGTTTGATCTTGACCATTGATCCTAAGCGAACTTAGCGTTG
>JBBCIP010000274.1:0-9069 GCA_037189785.1 Alphaproteobacteria bacterium | reverse complement strand
CCTGTTCTTACTGTTTTCGCGTTGCAGTAGTTTTATACTGATTAACCTACTTGGTATCTTTAACAGGCAGTTTGACGACCAAACCCGGAATCTTCCAGTGACAAACTTGGGACAAGCTTTAATTTCTAGGCATTGAGATTAACAAATACATAGCTCGCCCGTACCTAAATCAATTGAAAAAGGCGGCAAAAGTTCCCCTGATTCGCTACAAAAACTTATTTGGTTGGTTCCACAAGCCTTTTGGCGTCGAATACAGTGAATTCATAGGCAATACACCAGTCGATCATCGGCCGATACATGGTCTCGGCAAGATCCGGATGAGCCCCTTGGCAGATGGCTTCAGCGCGTACTTTCGTAACCACATCCTCGATTCGCGCCTCGTCACGCACCGCATCGCGGCTGCCCTTAATATGACCGGCCTGGGCAATATAATTTTGTCGTTCAGCCAGAATCGCAACAATTTCCCGGTCCACCCGGTCAATTTCGCGACGGACATCGACCATTGTCTGACATACCACAGGGGTCCGCTTGACGGGGGCCGTAAGCTCATCCGGCTGTGGTGTGGCAGATTTGTCAGATGCACATGTCACTCGGTTAACTCCTCAAGAATGCCTGCTCGGTAGGACGGCCCGTTATAAGTCGCCCTGCCGCAAATGGGAACTCTGCAACCATGACTATTTAAAGTGCACCTGGTTACTGTGCGACCCGCCGCGGGAAGCATTCCAGCCCCGCTTCGATCGCGGATGCACAGATGCTTTTGGCCTCGGATAAACCATTTGGAGCCGCAATCAGCAGCCGAACATAGCCATCACTTTCCCAATAGACAGGCTGAACATTGGCGAGGAAGGTTGATGCCTTATCCCTTAGCTTTGCCCAACCGATTTCAGCTTGTTGCTGATTGGGATAAGACGCTAATTGTGCAGCCGTTTTAGGGAGCCCCTGAACGACGTCGACCGCACCGGAAGACTGTGGCTCCTCAGCTTGTTTCTGTGGAGCTGGAGCTGGAGCTGGAGCTGGAGCTGGTGCTGGTGCTGGTGCTGGTGCTGGTGCTGGTGCTGGTGCTGGTGCTGGTGCTGGTGCTGCGACTAATTGTTGTTGAGGCACTTGAGATGGCAGGACCGGCATCACACGCGTGCTTTCCGGCACGGCCGGCAACGCGAGAGGCACGCTGACCTTTGCGTCATCAGCTAGTGCGGGCTTGGTCTTTGGCACAGATAGCGGCTGGGTGGATATGGCCGGGGTGGATATAGGCTGGGTAGATATGGGCTGGCCAACCTCTGCCGCTGGCTGTGGTGAGGAGGCATTTTCACCGCTCATCACCGCGTCATGCTGAGCGCCTGCAAGCTTGTGCTCGCCAATATCGACGACGGTGGCGGAGCCATCCACCAGCGGTTCCGCAACCACGCGATCAGGCACATCGTCAGCCGCGTGCGCTTGCAGCGGCGCTTTCGGGGCCATCGCCTCTTTAACAGCATCTAAACCGAGAAATAGGGCCTTGGCACGCTGGTCCCGTGGCAAATCAGCAATATGTCGAACCATGATTAATTGGTTATGGCTGTCTTCCGGGGACCGATCCACTTTGGCCAAGGCTTCGGCAGCATCAAAATCCCCCGACAATCCATAAACGGTCACCAGATTGCGTTTCGCTCCCTCGGCTTCGGGGAACGCCGTGACCAGTTCGCTCAGCAAGCGCACCGCCGTCGGATAGGCATCAGATAGCGCATAAGACAACGCCAAATTATTGACCAAAGACGGATCATTGGCCTTTAAATCCAACCCCAAGCCATATTGTTTCTGGGCTTCCGCGTGCTGCCCCGCAAGGTCCAAGGCAACACCGTAATAATTGAAAAACTCCGGGCTTGTAGAGCCTGAAGCAACCGCCTGATTGAAAAACGGCAGCGCGTCTTCGGCACGTCCCAAGCGCGTCAAACTGCGTGCCAGCCCAGCTTGGATGCGCGGTTCATCAGGCCGTTGCGCAAGGGCCGCGCGAAACCGGCGCTCTGCTTCAGGGACCGCGCCCAAGGCCAAAAATGTTTCAGCTTGGCCAATGGCCGCATCGATATTTTGTGGTTCACGATCCCGCAATTGCTGATAGACCCGCAACGCCCCCATATAATCACCGGACTGACGCAAAGTTTCAGCCAAATTCAACATTGCTTGTGGCGTGAATTCTTTGGTTTGCTCGTGCTTGGCCAGTTGAGTTTGGGGCGTCACAGGCTTTGTCGTTTGCGCACAGCCAACCAGCGCAACAAGCATGACACCCGCCGCAGTCAAAGGGCGCAACGATGGCAAGGACAACCCAGAAGACAAGAATGATAAAGGGACAGTCATGAGGTAAAGGTCGCTTTCTGCGCTATCTGGTTGGCTATCTGGCTGGCTATCTAATTGGGGCAATCTAGAAATATCAATTCACAATACACGGCCCGGATCGACGGGAAAAGCGGATCGTGGTTAACAATCGTTAAAATTCTAACTATATAATTAATATACTGTTAAAGATAACTGTGATACGGTGAGACAATATTGCTTCTACAAATCGTGACGATCACCTGTGATCTAAAACCGGGATCAGGAACAAGACGCAATTATGGACATTCGGCCCACATACACGCCTACACCAATCCAAGCGGCAACGCGCGCGACAAACGCGCAATCCGACAACGGCACGCGTAAAAAATCCGAAGATTCATCAATTGAACGCAAAGAAGCGGAACACAATTCCGCAGTGCGCCGCTACAGCCAGCGCGACCACAAACGATTGGTTGATATCACCGTCTAGCGCCTATGTCATTGCTTGGCTCAGGCCGATACACCCCGTAATCTCATCCTACGAGCTATGTAGGAGAGCAGCATGAGCAATACACGCACCACCCCCACAGATACCAACAACGCGTCACAGACAGTCATTGTCCATGAATTTGGAAACGGAAAATACACGCAATCGATCAGCGTCGGCGGCGAGCATCATTTGATCGCAGATGAGCCGGTTGCGCTTGGTGGCAACAATAATGGCCCCAACCCTTATGAGTTGCTACTGGCAAGTTTGGGGGCTTGCACATCCATGACGCTACGTATGTATGCGGAGCGAAAAAAGCTCCCTCTCGAAAAAGTGACCGTAACATTAAGTCATGAAAAAATTCACGCAGAAGACTGCGCAGCCTGCGAAACAAAAACCGGGAAAATTGATAGAATAATGCGGATTATCGTGCTGGACGGCCCGTTAAGTGATGAAGATCGCAGTAAACTTCTTGAAATAGCTGATAAATGCCCAGTTCATCGCACCCTCACCAGTGAAATCCGAATTGTGACGAGATTGTCAGATTAACGCCCCACTATCGCCGAATTCGTCCCTTAGCGTGGAACATAACGAATAAGACAGACGTTTTCGTTAAGAACCACCAAAGTTACTAACGACGAAATTAGTAACAATCGTATGAGCAACGAAAGGAGCGAGTTATGAGGAAAGCCTTAATCCCAGTCAGCATTGTTGCTGCCGTCGCCCTCGGTGCATGTAGTACTGGCAGCCGGACTTTAGACGGCGCAGGCCTTGGTGCCGCAGCGGGTGGCGCGATCGGCGCTGTCGCAGGCGGTAGCGTTTTAACGGGTGCCGCCGTTGGCGCCGCGGCCGGTGCAGTTGCCGGCCACGTCACCAAGGATAAAAAGAAGGACAAATATAAAGAGCGTCGTCGTTATCGCGATTAACGGATAGCGACCATTTAACTAACGCCCTTTGTTTGGCCCCTTCAAAGCGGCCTGGCGGAATGCTTCCGCCAAGGCATTTCCACCGGCATCCGGCCCTGCTTTCATTTGCGTTTTCTTGGGTGCCGGTGCGTGAGAGCGCGTTTCATTCCCGCGGGATTGTCCACGTGTTTGCTGTGTATCAGCAGATGCATCAAGCCGCATGGTGAGTGAAACGCGCTTCCGCGCGGGATCAACTTCCAGCACTTTGACTTTAACGATATCACCAGGCTTCGCAACTTCGCGCGGGTCTTTCACAAAGGTCGAAGACATCGCCGAAATATGTACCAAACCATCCTGATGAACACCAACATCCACGAACGCTCCGAACGCCGCAACATTCGTTACAACGCCCTCGAGAATCATGCCCGGTTTCAGGTCACTGATTTTTTCAACGCCGTCTTGGAAAGTCGCCGTTTTAAAAGCAGGACGTGGATCGCGGCCCGGCTTTTCTAATTCACGAATAATGTCGGTAACGGTCGGCACACCGAATTTTTCATCGGTGAAGCTTTGCGGTGCCAATTTTCGCAAAACGGTGGCATTGCCCAACACCGCTTTGATATCACTTTTGGTGACTTCCAGAATTTTTCGCACCACGGGATATGTTTCCGGATGGACGCCAGATCCATCAAGCGGATCATCGCCGTTCGGAATACGCAAAAAACCAGCACAAAGTTCAAACGCTTTCGGCCCCAACCGCGGCACATTCAGAAGTGCGGAGCGCGTGCGGAACGGACCATTGGCGTTTCTATGCTGAACAATATTCTGTGCAAGGCCTTCGCCCACACCGGACACACGCGCAAGCAACGGTGCCGACGCCGTGTTTAAATCAACGCCGATGGCATTCACGCAATCTTCCACAACGGCATCCAGAGAACGCGACAATTTCACTTCGCTCAGGTCATGCTGATACTGCCCGACGCCGATTGATTTTGGATCGATCTTGACCAATTCCGCCAAGGGATCTTGCAAACGACGCGCAATGGATACGGCCCCCCGCAACGTTACATCAAGCTCCGGCAATTCTTCGGATGCAAAGGCAGACGCCGAATAAACGGAAGCGCCCGCTTCCGATACCACGATTTTGGTTAGTTTTAATTGCGGATGCAGCTTGATCAAATCACCGGCAAGCTTATCGGTTTCACGCGATGCTGTGCCGTTGCCGATCGCCACCAGTTCAACATTATGACGATGCGCCAAAGCCGCCACAATGGCCAATGCTTCATCCCAGCGCCGCTGCGGTTCGTGCGGATAAATCGTCGCGGTGTCGACAACTTTCCCAGTGGCATCAACCACAGCAACCTTCACACCGGTGCGGAAGCCCGGATCAAGCCCCATGGTCGCCCGCGTTCCAGCCGGAGCCGCCATCAGCAGATCGCGTAAGTTTCCGGCAAACACCTTAACGCCGTCTTCCTCAGCCATTTGCCATAAGCGCATGCGCAGATCAATTTCGATATGGACTTGGATTTTCGTCCGCCAGGCCCAACGAACCGTGTCATTGAGCCAGCGATCCGCGGCCCGGCCTTGATCGGAGATCCCGACCGCGGCAGCGATCCGCATTTCGTAAAGGGTACGCTCTTTTCCCGGAACAGCCCCTTCGACGGGAATTTCCGGTTCGAGTTTAAGATCCAGAATGTCTTCTTTTTCGCCGCGGAACAACGCCAACACTCGGTGCGACGGTAATTTTGACAGTGGTTCGGCAAAATCGAAATAATCGGCGAATTTTTCGCCTGCTTGCTGCTTACCGTCACGCACCTTGGAACTGAGACGGCCCCGCGACCAAAATTCTTCGCGCAAGGATCCGATCAACGTGGCATTTTCAGCAAACCGCTCCACCAGGATAGCACGGGCGCCATCCAGGGCTGCATCGGCATCCGCAACCCCTTTCTCAGAATCGACATAGGCGGCCGCTGTCGCTTTGGGATCCACTGTGGGATCCGCCATAATGGCATCGGCCAATGGCTCGAGCCCAGCTTCCCGTGCAATTTGGGCTTTGGTCCGGCGCTTCGGCTTATAAGGGAGATAAATATCCTCAAGCCGCGCCTTGTTATCCGCATCCAGCAATTGTTTGTGCAGGGCATCATCCAGCTTGCCTTGCTCACGAATGCTGTCGATGATCGCTGTCCGACGGTCCTCAAGCTCGCGCAGATACCGCAGCCGCTCCTCCAACGTCCGCATTTGGGCGTCATCCAGGGTACCGGTTACTTCCTTCCGGTAACGGGCGATAAACGGAACCGTCGCCCCTTCGTCCAAAAGATTAACGGCGGCTGTCACTTGCCATTCCTGAACGGCAAGTTCCTCGGCAATACGGAGATTAATAGATTTCATTGATCCTCAGGACATTCTTATGATTCAGACCTGTCTTATGATTCAGACCGTTGAGATATAGGGAACCGGGAAAGGGCCTGTAAAGCCCATAAATTTTTTCTCTGGGCTTGACTTTGGCTATAGGCGTCATTGCCCGACTTCGCGCAAAACGAATATAGATTTGTAATAATTATAATATTGGGAGAAAAGCCAAAAACCGCCCCCACGCCACAACGGTCGAAGAAACGGTTTTGGCTCAGTTTTTAGTCTGATACGGTACAGACCATTGCTACGAGAGCACCACTTTTAGCTCGCGGGCCAGCCACATTGACGACCTTTGTTCTGTTCTTTCAACCAGCCCAACAGCGGTGTGAAATATTCGACCAAGGCTGTCGAATCCATTTTCTGGGTTCCGGTCACCGCTTCGAGCGCCTCAGGCCAAGGGCGGCTTTTTCCCATTTCCATCATCGCGCTGAATTTCGCCCCGGCCTCTTTACTGTCGTAAAACGAACACGTGTAAAGCGGCCCTTGATGGCCCGCAGCATCGCACAGCCCCTTGTAGAATTGGAACTGCAGAATAAACGATAAGAAATACCGCATATACGGTGTGTTCGATGGAATATGATATTTTGCCCCAGCATCGAAATCCGCTTCGGTCCGATCCACCGGCGGCTCGATGCCTTGATAGCGGCGGCGTAGCTCCCACCACCCGGCATTGTATGTTTCAGGATTGATCTTACCCGCGAACACATCCCAGCGCCATGCGTCCATCAAGCGGCCAAACGGCAGGAATGCAATCTTATCGAGCGCCATTCTCATCTGCTCGTTAATCACCGCCTGTTCCGCAACTTCAGGCGACATCTTGTAGGTTTTCATCAGCCCAACGGATCGCAAATAATTTGGTGTGATCGACAAGGCGATGGCATCGCCGATGGCTTCGTGGAAGCCATCATTGGCACCATCTTGATACAGCAGCGGCAGTTTATTATAGGCGCGTTGATAATAGTTGTGGCCAAGCTCATGGTGAATGGTGATCAAATCTTCTTCATTGATCTTGGTGCACATTTTGATGCGGATATCATCACCGAAATCAAGATTCCAAGCGCTGGCATGACAGACAACCTCGCGGCCTTCCGGCTTGACGAACATCGACCGCTCCCAAAAAGTTTGCGGCAGCGGTTCGAAACCAAGCGACGAAAAGAAATTTTCCCCGAGCTTGACCATTTTCAGCGCATCGTAGTTTTGGCGCTTTAATTCTTCGGTCACATCATTGCTGGGGGCTTCCGGATAGGGAGTGACCAGAGGATAAATATTGCCCCAGGTTTGCGACCACATGTTGCCCAGAAGATGGGCCGGGATACGTCCATCCTGCGGTACTTTTTGCGTGCCGTACTGTTCCCCGAGCTTGGCCCGCACATGACAATGGAGTTCGTTATAAAGCGGCGCCACGTCATTCCATAACCGATCAACTTCCTGGGCAAACGCTTCCGGCGTCATTTCATATTGAGAGCGCCATAAAGCACCCACGTCGTCATACCCAAGTTCTTTTGCCCCTTGATTGACCAGTTCGACAAAACGGGCATAGAGCGGCTTCAGGTCCTGTCCGACTTGATGCCAGCCGACCCAGGCTTTGCTCAGGTCATCATAGTCATGACTGTCGGCAAGAATGTCCGATAGCTCGTCGAGCGTCAGACATTTCGATCCCTCGCAATACTTTCCGGCCCCATATATCGCTTCCATACGGCTCATGATGTCGGCCAATTCTTTGGTCTTGGCTTCGTCCGCCGGGGCCGGGGCGGTCGATCCGGTCTTGAGGATATCGAGTTGCCGGCGCGTATCGTAATCAGCATCGACATCGTTATAGGCTGCCGCCGCGCGGGACGCCGTGCTGACGGCCATCAACACTTTAGCGCTGGCCGCGGCTTCATTCTTAATCGTTTCCTCGGTGATATTGGTGGCTTTCGCCCAAGAGGCCTGGGCTGACGTTTCAAAAAGGCCCCTGAGCTCTTTGCTGGTATCGTCGACAAAGGTCTTGGCTTGTTCCGGTGTATGGCTTGCCGAGCCGCCGCTCGACTGATCCTGGCCACAAGCCCCGAGGCCGAACAAGGCAACAGTCGATGCTGTGAACAACAGTTTCCGAATCGGGCGGTGACGCAATTCCATACAAGGTCTCCTTATTTCGAACAGGCCGGGATTTCGTACAGGCCAGACAATTAACAGCTTGGGAAGGCGAAGAATAAGCCATCCGGTCGTTGGTCAAAAGCACGAATTAGCATGTTCTAATTGTGGCCTTCGGTCGCAGCGACAGGTATGCTTGAGTATATTCCATGGGATGGCTCAAGGCCTGGGCCAAATCGGCCTTGGATCCCGGACCACCCAGTTAGACAACTATAAAGGAGCCAGCCATGCGTTCTCTCAGGTCCTTGCCGGTGATCGAAATCCCCCAATGGCTCAGCCATGGCTTCATTGCCGCCAGCTTATCCCTAGCGGCCCTATCACCCATAGTCGCTCCTGCCGGGGTCTCGGCCGGGACCATCACCGCCTATGTTCTGGAAGGCTATAGCAAACCGATGTCGGTTGTCGTCGACCCCTTGGACGATAGTACGGAAGGGATCGCCGTCGCCAATGCCGTCCAAAAAAGCCTGACCGAGCAAGGCATTGCCATCAGCAATGACGGCACCGTCATCCTCGAAGTTGAAGTCAAAAGCGCAGGCCCAAACAATAGGATGTCTCCGTCTGAGCGAGCCAAGGCAGACAATGACGCGGCCGAGCTTAGAACCGACGCGGTGAGCCGGTTGTCGGCCACTTCAGATCTGGACCCGACCCCACCGACCGACCCTCGCCCCAAACGCCAAGACGGCATTGCCGACATCACCCTGACCTTGAACCTTTACAAACGCGGCACCCCGCCGATGTGGACGGCAACAGCCGTTGCCAAACGTGATTTCCGCAGTATAGAGGAACAAGGAACCGATCTTGCCATCAAGACCATGGGACTATTTGGACGTTCGGGCACAATTGCAG
>JBBCIP010000273.1:0-18316 GCA_037189785.1 Alphaproteobacteria bacterium | reverse complement strand
CCATAAGGAGATGATGCCGCAGTTTGCGGATCCCCGAAATTATAAGCCGTGGATGGTTAATATTGTGGTCGGCCTCAGCATTTTCGGTGTTGGGCTTTTTAAGAAAGTTGTCCTGGCTGATAATATTGCTGTTTATGCGCGCCCGGTTTTTGCTGCTGCTGGGCAGGGTGAATCCATTGATTTTCTGCAAGCCTGGGGTGGGGCACTTGCCTATACGTTCCAGCTTTATTTTGATTTCTCCGGCTATTCGGATATGGCCATAGGTTTATCGCGGATCTTCGGGGTTGTTCTGCCGCTGAACTTTAACTCCCCCTATAAAGCGGAGAATATTATAGACTTCTGGCGGCGCTGGCATATGACCTTATCGCGGTTCTTACGAGATTATTTGTATATTCCGTTGGGCGGTAATCGCCATGGCTCCGTGGCCCGTTATCGCAATCTGGCCTTGACGATGTTGCTGGGAGGTATTTGGCATGGGGCGGGTTGGACCTATGTCTTTTGGGGCGCGCTCCATGGCTTTTATCTGATCGTCAATTACGCTTGGCAGGCATTGTGTAAATTATGGCATCTGCCGACGTCCGGTCGGGGTTACAAGTTTCTGGCGCAATCGATCACGTTTATTGCCGTAGTGGTGGCTTGGGTATTTTTCCGGGCCGAGGATTTTGGCAGCGCCGCCCTGATTGTGAAAGCAATGTTTGGTGCAAATGGTGTCGAGTTACCGCTGGCGATTGCGAGCAAACTCCAAAGCCTTGGTTTAGATGTGACGGTTGTTGGCATCGCCATTGATTATCAAGGTGGCGGCGCGGCCTTTGTTAATACCTGGCTGCTGATCTTGGCTTTGGGCGGTATTGCTTTCTTCTGGCCCAATACGCAAGAATTGTTCTTGCGTTATAATCCCGGCCTGGGGCTGACGACAGAAAAGGAACCGCGCGGGTTACTTGCCTGGCGACCATCCTATGGTCATGCGCTGGCATTGGGTGGGATTTTGTGTATCAGTTTCCTTTCGTTGTCACGTGTAACAGAATTCCTTTATTTTCAGTTTTAATGGCCATGACTTATCGTCGATATTTATATGCAACCATCGCGACCGTCGTTATCGGCATGACGGCCACGGGTTTATTCAATTATTTGGTTGATCCCTATGCGATACAGGGCAGCGAAGCGATTTCTGGCTTTAACGCGGAAAAAACGCAGGTTGCGGATCGGGTTAGGCTTAGCAAGCCCTATGAAGTTTTGGATGCAAAACCCAAAACCCTGGTGTTGGGTAATTCGCGGTCAGAAATAGGGATTGATCCGGATAGTCCTGTTTGGCCGGGCGATGCACAGCCTGTTTATAATTTGGCTTTGCCCGGCACATCTTTGGTCGCACAATATCGTGTTTTTCAACATGCTATCACCACCGGAACAGTTAAGTCCGTGGTTGTTGGTTTGGATTTTACAGATTTCTTGATTGATGGGGATGATCCAAAAATCTCACCCAAAACTTGGATTGGGTCTGCCGGCGAAATGGAAGGCCGGCTCTTGGTTAATCGTGACGGGACAGAGAACAAAGACTATGCCACTCAACGGTTGAAAGATGCGATTGCATCTTTGTTGACTTTGGACGCGACAATAGATTCAGTTTTAACGATTATGGGCCAAGGTGAGCGTGACCAAGAAATCAGAACGCCGAAGGGATTCAGCCCGGCGCAACAATTTCCCGCCTTGGTCGAGAACGAGGGCCATTATCATCTGTTCCTTCAAGCTGATATAACACGCAGCCGGGCGCTGGCCCGTGAACCAGATGATATCTATGCCGCTAATGTGGAATGGTCGCCGGCCTTTGCGACATTAGATGCCTTTGTGGAAGACTGTCGGAAACGCGGTATTCGTATTACTTTTTTCCTCCATCCCTTGCATGGTTATATTCGCGAGCAAATCGAGCAGTTTGGTTTGGGCGATAGTTATGTGGCCTGGAAACAAGCCTTGGCAACATGGGTGTCGCGTCACAACGACCAAGTTACGGTGTGGGATTTTGGTATTTATTCTGATGAAACTATGGAAGATGTTCCCGACAGAGGTGACCACCACACACAAATGAAATATTACTGGGAAGCGGGTCATTATAAAAGTAGCCTGGGCGATTTGATGCTGGCGCGTATGTTCGGAGGGGGTGACGACGGATTCGGATACCGTCTTACATCTGCTTCGGTCGAGGCTGCCGTGACGCAAGATCGCATCAATCGGCAAGTTTATATAAATCGCGAGTCCGAGTTGAAAGACTACCTTTTATCTGCAGCAAAGCGATAGTTATAGCTACAGAAAACTATTCAAATTTATTTATCTGTTATTTTCTTGTGACATTAGACAGTAATTGTGAGATCGGGTTCTATTTTGTCAGCTATGGATAAGTAGAAACGCTCGAAGAATATTATTTATCATTTTGCCTTAGCCCGTAATTTGTCACATACTTTCTCTATCCATAGAGAAATACATCTATATTTAGTCGTTACATATTGTGATAGGGGCGCTAAAAATGTCGAAGCCAAACCCGGTTATTGTTATTCCTGGGATCACCGCAACTTATTTAAAGGATCAGTATCCGTTGCCGCCGGAAACCGTATGGTCGGTGATGAAACAGGATTATAGCCGCGTTGCGCTTCACCCTGACAATCTTGTCTATGAAGCGCAACAACCGGCGCGGGTTGTATCTGATCAGCTTTATGAAATAGCTTATAAGGAGTTGGTGGAGGAGTTAAAATATAACTTGCGTAAAGCCGAAGATGATCCAGTACCAGTTTTCACATTCGGCTATGATTGGCGCCATCCGCTTGATTTAATCGAACAGCAATTGGCGGATTTTATCGAGGAGGTTATCGACCGCACCTCATTAATGAGGAACTATCACCCTGTATATGCGGAAAACCCAAAAGTTAATCTTGTTGGACATTCCATGGGTGGATTGATTATAGCGGGTTATCTTGATCGTTATCGCAATAATCATAACGTCGATAAAATCGCCACCTTGGCATCACCTTTCCAGGGATCGTTTGAGGCTGTCATTAAGATCACGACCGGTACCGCCAATCTGGGTACGAAAGCACCGAGTTCTCGGGAGCGCGAAGCTGCCAGGCTGACGCCGTCGCTTTACCACTTGATGCCGAGTTTCGCCCATGGCCTTCAAGTTGCTCCAGGGTTGCCCACAAGTTTATATGATCCCGCGATTTGGCAGTCATCTATCCTCGATACCATATGCGAATTTATTCGGTTGCATGGCGTTGATGCCAAACGCAGCAAAGCGGCCATGGCGCAACAAGCACAAGAAATATTCTCGGATCTTTTGACGGGTGCGAAGAAGCACCGTAAACGGTTGGATAATTTGAATCTTCAAAATCTTGGTCTTATGCCTGAAGATTGGTTGTGTGTTGTTGGCGTCGATGCCGTGACACGGGTGGAGCTGCAGGTGGACGCGGTTCGGGGTAAGCCGGATTTCACGTTCCGCACCAGCGATCGCCGGAATTTGTGGGGGAGTGGGACCAGTGATCGTGACCGTCGCCTAACGGGGGATGGAACTGTGCCGTTCAATGGCGCTGTTCCGAAATTTCTACCTTACGAGAGTCTGGTATGTGTGTCGCCGGATGATTACGGTTATTGGGAAATAGGGGATAAGGTCACCACAAGCATTGGCGGTTTTCATGGCATATTGCCAAATATGAATATGTTACACCGCCTGATTGTGCACCACTTTACCGGCCGTCCCGATAAACATGGCAATATTTGGGGGCGTCGACCGCCAGGGGTATCCGACAGCGATTGGATGCCGCCGATCCCAAAACTCAAGGCTAAATAATATTCATTTAAACTGAGCGATGGCTAAACACCGAAGCCCTACACCCTATTAATGAAGCCCTACACCCTATTAATAGAGTGCGGGGCTTCGAGTGGCGGAATTCACCTCGACTCGTGCCGGTCAGCGAAACTCCTTTTGTGCATCGCAAAAAGTGTCGACGATTCATAAGTTGCGAGTCATGCTGAGTGCGATTTTATGGCATAAAATCAAAAATTTAGGAAAAAAGTCTAAAAAATCTTCAAAAAAACCTTCCAAACTGTCGACACTTTTGTCATTGTTGACTGGTGGAGGACAACATGAGTGGTCATCATCAGAATGCCAAAGGCCCCGAAGCTTGTGATATTTCGAGCAGAATTGCGCGTTTTCGCTCGTTAGACGTTGTCGAAACGCAAAAAGGACATGGGCTGCCACAGCCAGTCGCTGATTTAATCTGGTCGCGCCGGTTGTTGCCGGTCTTGACTCGTGCCGACGAGGCAAAAAGCCCATTTGGCACCAAAGCGCCTATCAAAGGCGCGGGCGATATGTCCATTACTTTTGCGGCTTGTCCCCCAGGGACCGGTCCATCCTTGCATTCGCATCGACGTACATATGAAACATTCACTGTGATGTGTGGTCGGTTTGAATTTGCCCTCGGCGACACCGGAGAGCAGCGTGTTACACTTGATCCCTTTGACACGATATCTGTACCGCCAGGAATTTGTCGTGCTTTTAAGAATATCAGTGATGTTGAGGGTATTCTTCAAGTGATCATCACGGGTGGAGTGCATGATGTGGATGATATCGTGTTTCCAGAAAAAACAGCGCAAGAAATTACCGCTTATGGTGCGGACTATCTCAATCATTTTAAAGCGCAAGGCCTAAGTTTCGAATCCTAAAAGACAGCATAAAACATCTAATCGGAGGATAGGATAATGCTTAATAAGAAAATCGCGTTCGGCTTGTTGTTGAATACAACGCTTATTGTTCCTGCGGCGCAGGCTCAAGATAACTTTAGACTAGAAGAGATTACCGTTACGGCAACCAAAATGGGGGCGACAAATCTTCAAGAAACGCCTTTGGCCATCACGGCGTTTACAACCGATTATCTTGAAAAGACCGGTGTCAAAGATGTTCGCGATTTGGCATTTGCCACGCCGAACTTAGTCTTGGCACAGAATGGAAACTCGGCGCAGATCTACATTCGGGGTATCGGCTCCAATAACTCTTTCGCGGGGGGCGAGACGAGCTCGACAGTCCATCTCGATGGTGTTTATATTGCGCGTCCAGGTGCCGTTTTCTTTAATTTCCTAGATGTCGAACGGATTGAAGTTCTGCGTGGCCCGCAGGGCACGTTGTATGGTCGCAACTCGGTAGGTGGTACGATCAATATTATATCACGCAAACCGTCCAATGAGCTGCAAGCGAAAGTTCAGGGCACCGTCGGCAACTATGACTTGTGGCGTGCCGAAGGTTATATCAGTGGCCCGATCATTGAGGATAAGCTTTCAGCGAGTGTTTCGGCTTCGCGTAGTAAACGGGATGGCTATTTCAAGAATGTTGTTGCATCGGGCAATGATCGTGGGTCTGAGGATAACTGGAGCATCCGTGGACAAATCCGCGCGACGCCAAACGAGAATTTGGAAATTCTCGTCCGGGCCGATTATATGGATGATCAGGGAATTGCTGCATCTAACCAAGCTTTGCTGATGCCGTTCTATCCTGTTGCTGGTGGCCCAGAAGATCCGGTAACAGCGTCTATCCGCGGCGATTGGCACAAAGTCGCGCTTAATACGCCGAGTATATTTGATCGGTACTTGGCTGGTGTTTCCGCTGAGATCACTTATGAGTTCTCGGAAGCGGCTGTTTTAAAGTCTTTGACAGCATATAGAGAGTCTAAAACTGACACTTTAAATGATACAGATGCAACAAATCTAAATCGTCAAACTACAGCGTTAATTGAAAAACAAGATCAATTCTCCCAAGAGTTAAATTTATCCGGCCGACTTGATCGCGCTAAATATGTATTTGGTTTGTATTATTTCGAGGAACATATCGCAACTTCAGGTGAAGGCGTGTTTGCGATTACACCAGCTAATTTTAAGACCCAACCCCATCCGATTGTGGATACCAAAGCGTTGGCTGCTTATGGCCAGGTTGACTATGATTTTACAGAACAGTTCACAGCGACTTTGGGCATGCGCTATTCGCATGAGACGAAAGATTTTGAGCAGCGTCTAAATCGCGTCAATGGTACCACGGGTGTTTCTTTGCCAGGATTTCCGGTCACATACTTCCGTGAAGGAACTTACAAAGCGTGGACACCGAAATTTGGTTTACAATTCAAACCAACAGACAATGCGATGCTTTATGCAACTGTGACTCGTGGCTTCAAATCTGGCGGTTTCAACTTCTCGAGCGGCAACGCGGTTCATGGCTATAATCCAGAGAAATTATGGAGCTATGAAGTCGGCTTCAAATCTGATTTCGCAGATAATCGCGTTCGTTTGAACGGGTCCGCTTTCTACTACGACTATAAAGATCTCCAGGTTCAAGCGTTCATCACCCCGGGTGTTACCGATATTACCAATGCATCGGATGCAAAGATCAAAGGGTTCGAGTTGGAATTGTTAGCTCGCCCCGTGCAAGGTCTTGATATCGGCGGTACCTTGAACCATCTCGATGCTACCTATAAAAATTTCCCTGCGGCGCCAATTACAGGCGGCACGTTTGATGCGACCGGTAAGCGTTTGAACTCTGCTCCAAAATGGTCATATACGGCGTTTGCGCAGTATAGTTTTGACCTTGGAGATGCCGGCAGTGTTTATGTTCGCGGTGAATATGGTTGGAAAAGCCGTCAATTCTTTACGGTGGTCAACGATAATATTCAAACCACACCGAGCTATGACATTATCAACGCCAGCATTGGGTATACGTCACCGGATGATCGGTGGCAGGTTATCGTCTACGGCCGCAATTTGGGTAACGAACAATATTTGATCTCAACCGGTGGGTTCACCGCTGTTCCGTCCGGTACGCCGGGTGATCCACGGTCTTATGGTCTACGTCTGTCGTTTACATATTAAGAAACTATGACACACTAAAAGGTGGCCTGGCGTATTGACTAGGCCACCTTTGAAGAAAGACGTATTTCACAGAGGAGACGGATTATGGCAGGAATCAATCGCCGTGACTTTATGATCATGACGGCTGCGGCAGCAAGTGTTGGGGCTTGCGCGGCGGCTGGAAGCAAAGACAATGGAGCGACTGCGGCAAGAACCGGCGGGCAAACCGTTGTTCAAGGCTATTGTGATCCTGCCTTCATCCGTGTCCGGGACGCGTTTGAAGAAAACTTCCGCAGTCGAGAAGAATTAGGGGCAGCCGTCAGTATCTATAAAGACGGTGAAAAGGTTGTCGATTTATGGGGCGGCGTTGCTGATCAGAAAACAGGCAAAGCATGGGATAAAGACACCATTGTTTGCATGATGTCGGTTGGTAAATCGATGACGGCGCTATCATTGTTGATGCTGGTTGATCGCGGCAAGGTTGATCTAAATGCTCCTGTTGCCAAATATTGGCCCGAATTTGCTCAAGAAGGCAAAGGAGAAATCACAGTCCGTACCCTGATGGAAGGCCGTGGCGGTATATTATATGCCGATGCAGCGCCTGATGGGGCGATGTTTGATTGGGATATTATGATTGATGCCTTGGCCAAGCAGAAACCGGAATGGGCGCCGGGAACCAAAGGTATGGGAGCCTATCATTCCATGTCCTGTGGCTATCTTCTTGGCGAAGTGATCAGGCGGGCAGACGGCCGCATGATGAATACTTTCTTTGAAGAAGAAATAGCAAAGCCGCTGGGTGTTGATTACAAGTTCGGTTTGTCTGATGAAGATATCAAGCGTGTTTCTGATATCATCCCCAATCCAGGCAGTGTGACGTTCAATCAAACCCGTGACCAGGCCACAAAGCTCGGCCGGGCTTGGCGGGTTCGTCCCAATGATCCTCTTCATTATAATAGCGAAAACTATCGCAAAGGCGTCTCGCCGTCCAGCAATGGCCATGGCAATGCCCGCGCTATTGCCCGTGTTTATGCGGCGCTCGCCAATGGTGGGTCATTGGATGGCGTGCATTTGATTTCACCGGAGATTATGGAAATCGCGCGGACCGAGAGTTGGCGTGGTATTTGTCAGATGACTGATCGTGACTTCCGGTATGGTGTTGGCTTCTTTTTGAACCATCCGCCGTTACTGCCGTTCGGAACCAATGATCGTGCCTTTGGTCATCCGGGTGCTGGCGGTGCTATTGGGTTTGCCGATCCCGAAGCAAAGTTGTCGTTTAGCTACAGCCCGAATTTTATGTGTGCTGGGGCCGGGGTTGGTGATCGCTGCACGGCCTTGATTAACGCAACATTTGCGGTGTGAGTGAGAACAGTACTTCTAAAAAACTGATTTTATGTATGAGACAGCAATGGAAACTATAAATCGCCGCAGTTTTATGGTTACGGGTGTTGCCGCTGGTATAGGCGGCAGCGCATTAAGCTTGCTTTCTGGGAGCTACAGTATGGCGGCTACTAATGGCATTCAAGGCAGCTGTGATCCAGCCTTTATCCGTGTGCGCGACGCATTTGAAGAAAATTTCCGTAGCCGAGAAGAACTGGGGGCTGCTGTCTGCATTTATAAGGATGGCGAGAAGGTCGTCGATTTGTGGGGTGGTGTTGCCGATCGAACAACGGGCGCGCCTTGGAACAAAGATACCATTGTTTGCATGATGTCGGTCGGCAAAGCGATGACGGCTTTGTGCCTGCTGGTGTTGGCCGATCGCGGTAAATTAGATCTCAATGCCCCTGTAGCAAACTATTGGCCAGAATTTGCCCAAGCCGGCAAAGACAAGGTCACGGTCCGCACGTTGATGGAAGCTAAGGCGGGATTGCTTTATGCCGATGCTGCCCCCGATGGAGCAATGCTTGATTGGAATGTCATGGTCGATGCCTTGGCCAAGCAAAAACCGGAATGGGAGCCTGGCACCAAAGGCGGTTATCACTCCATGACATGTGGTTTTTTATTGGGTGAGCTCATTCGCCGTGTCGATGGTCGTATGGTCAATGACTTTTTTGCAGACGAAATAGCGAAGCCATTGGGTGCCGACTATAAGTTTGGTCTATCTGATGACGATCTAAAAAGGGTTTCTGATATTGTCCCAAACCCGGGCAGCACCACATTGACACAAATGCAAGATCCAAAATCCAAATTGGGGCGGGCTTGGCGTGTTGCCCCTAAAATTCCAAATTTCAATAACAGCGAATCCTTCCGGAAAGCTGTCCTGCCATCCAGCAATGGTCATGGTAATGCTCGTGCCATTGCGCGGGTTTATGCGGCACTTGCCAATGGCGGGTCATTGGATGGTGTGCATTTGATCTCTCCAGAAATTATGGAAATCGCGCGAACCGAAAGTTGGCGCGGGATATGTCAGATGACTGATCGTGACTTCCGGTATGGTGTTGGCTTCTTTTTGAACCATCCGCCGTTGTTGCCGTTCGGTACCAACAATCGTGCCTTTGGTCATCCCGGTGCAGGCGGTGCTATTGGGTTTGCCGATCCCGAAGCAAAGTTGTCGTTTAGCTATAGCCCCAACTTCATGTGTGCTGGGGCCGGTGTCGGCGATCGCTGCGAAGCCCTGATCAATGCAACGTTTCGTGTTTGAATAGAGAAAGCGAAAATTAATGTCGTTTGAAAGTAAAGTAGCAGTTGTAACGGGTGCAAGTTCTGGGATCGGGGCCGAGACTGCAGTATTGCTGGGGCAGCAAGGTGCCACTGTTATTCTAGTGGCACGCAACCCTGATCGTTTGAATGCCGTGGCTGAAAGAATTCTGGATGCAGGCGGAAAAGCGATTGTCATCAGGGCCGATATTACCAACGCTGAAGACGTTAACACGGCGGTTGCCAAAATTTCTGCCGATTATGGAACTGTTGATTATCTCGTGAACTGTGCCGGTGTTTATTTGCCGACACCGGCGGGTGATACCGATGTAAATGTCCTTGATGCTATGTTGAATACAAATCTCCGTGGTACAATTTTGATGTGTAATGCGGTTGTGGTGTTGATGAAAAAGCAAAAATCGGGAGCCATCGTCAATATTGCGTCTGCCGCTGCCGTATTTGCTGTCAGTGGATATGCGGTTTACTGCGCGACCAAGGCCGGGGTTCTGATGTTCTCTCGGGCGCTCGCGCGGGAAGTGGCGCCGTTTGATGTGCGCGTCAATATCATTGCCCCGGGCAACACGGCGACGCCGATGAATTCTGAGGTACGGTCGAATGCGGATATAATGAATGGTTTTGCTCAAGTGACGCCATCGCCCCGGGTGTTTTCACCACCTGAAGAAATGGCCGAGACCATTCTCTATTTATTGTCTGACAAAGCAAAAGCTCTTTATGGCAGCGTCATTGTGGCTGATGAAGGCCTGACGCTCGGTCTCTAAGTTTGATGTCATTGTTACGCACATGGTTGTTATGACAGATACGCCTTCACATAGTCGATCTCGAGAATTTGTCGCTGGATGGCAAGTTCTATTGGCGGCGACGCTTGGTATCAGCATGGCAACGACAGCTATTCCGTTTTACAGCATGGGTGTCTTTATCGCTCCGCTTGAACAGGCCAAGGGATGGTCGCGCGGTGATATTGCCATGGCGGCAACGGTGTTCGGCTTTAGCTTGCCGTTATCGATTTTGACTTTGGGCTGGATGATCAATCGGTTCGGGGTGCGGCTTTCCGCAACTTTTGGCCATTGTATGCTGGGCCTGTCATATTTGGGGTTATCGCAGGTAGGTGACAATGTTTATATGTTTTGGGGACTCTATGTGTTTGCGGCTTTGGCTGCGGTTGGGGCTTCTCCTATTACATATACCCGGGCGATCATCCAGATGTTCAATCATCACCGGGGTCTGGCCATTGGCATTGCCATGTCCGGCACCGGCATTGGGGCGGCGATAGCGCCGCCGCTTTTGGAAAACGTTATCCGGAACTATGGTTGGCAAGCGGGCTATCAAACCCTTGCCCTTATCCTGTTTGTAATCGCCGGTATTGTCTATCTGCTTTTTAAAGGCACGGCCTTCGCCGATCATCGTATCGTATCCAACGAGACGGAAAAGGCTATCGCCGAGAAACCGCAAGATCGGCGGGCTTTAGCGCTGTTGTTTTTGATTTGCCTGGCAATCTTTGCAATATCGCTCAGCATCAACGGGTATATTGTGCATCTTGTACCGATGTTATCCAGCGCCGGATTAACGTCACAAGATGCGGCCGGTCTTGCGGCCTATATCGGGATCGCCGTGATCCTGGGGCGGCTTGTAACGGGCTTCTTTCTTGATCGGTTCTCAACGGGCCTTGTGGGGTTTGCGATCTTTGCGGCGTCAGCCGTCGGGATTTACCTGTTAAGCACCACAGGTACGGCGGCGCCTCTTGTGCCGATTTTATTGATCGGTTTCACGGTCGGGGCCGAGGTTGATATCGTTGCCTATCTTGTGTCGAAACTATTTCGTCAAGAATACTACGCGCGAAATTTTAGCTGGGTTTATTGCGCGTTCATGATGGGGGCCGGGTTGTCGCCGCTCATTGCCGGCAAGATATATGACCAGCATGGTGACTATGGGGTGTTTTTCTTGCTGTCCATCGTTCTTCTTATTTGCGTCAGTTTGGCATTCTTGACTTTGCATATTATGCAAAAACGCCTGACGACGCGCCTTGCATGAAACATAAAGATTATTGGTAATGTCATGAAAAAATCAGATAAAGCGATCATCACCTGCGCCATCACGGGGTCTATTCACACCCCCACGATGTCCCCTTATTTACCGATTACGCCAGCAGAAATCATCGCCCAGTCAGTGGAAGCTGCTGAAGCGGGGGCATCGATTTTACATTTGCATGCCCGTGATCCAAAAGATGGGCGACCATCGGCTGACCCCGAGTTGTTCATGCAATTCTTGCCGCAGATCAAGCAACAAACCAATGCCGTGATCAATATCACCACAGGTGGCGCGCCGGGCTTCAGTGAAGACGACCGCTTGGCGGCGCCATTGCGGGCGGCACCGGAAATGACATCCCTGAATATGGGGTCGATGAATTTCGGTGTGTGGGCTTTGGCGCAAAAATATCAAGATTGGAAGCACGATTGGGAAAAACCGTTTCTTGAAGCGAGCCAGCGTTTCGCCGCCAATCATAATTTTGCATTGATTGAACGGATCATTCGCGAACTCGGGGAAGGTCACGGCACAAAGTTTGAATATGAATGCTATGATTTGGGGCATCTCTATAATGTGGCGCATTTTGCCGATCGCGGTCTGATCAAGCCGCCGTTTCTTATTCAGGGTATTTTCGGAGTACTGGGCGGGATTGGCGCTGACCTTGAAAATCTAACCCTCATGAAACAAACCGCGGACCGTTTGTTTGGTGACGATTATTATTTGTCTTGCTTTGGTATCGGCCGAGCGCAAATGCAGTTCCTGACAATGTCAGCAATGATGGGCGGGAATGTTCGTGTCGGTCTGGAAGATAGCTTAATGATCGGTCGCGGCCAGTTGGCCAAAAGCAATGCTGAACAAGTGCGCAAGATCCGCCGCATCTTGGACGAGTTGAATATTGAAGTAGCGACGCCCGATGAAGCTCGCAAAATGCTTGGCCTCAAAGGCGGCGACCAGGTGGCGTTTCAAGGAACAGTATAATGCGTTTCGCGAGTGATACGGGTGGCACCTTTACGGACTTGGTTGTCGAAGACGATGACGGTCGCGTAACGATGTATAAAGCGTCTACGGTGCCGTCTGACCCTGTGGCCGGGGTTGTGGCTGCTTTGGAATTGGCGGCGACGGACCGTGGCTTGTCTTTATCGACGATGTTGGCGCGGGGGGATGTGTTTATTCACGGTACCACCCATGCGATCAATGCCATCATCACCGGTCGCACAGCGCGCACCGCTTTGCTGGTCACCGAAGGCCACAAAGATATTTTGGTGTTCCGGGAAGGCGGTCGAGTCGAACCGTTTAATCACACGGTCCCGTTCCCAAAACCATATGTGCCACGCGCTTTAACGTTCGAGGTGCCGGAGCGGGTCATTTATAATGGCGATGTGTTGAAGCCGCTTGATGAAGAGGTGCTTCTTAACATCATCGCACAGCTAAAGGCTGAAAACGTTGAAGCTGTTGCTGTTTGTTTGTTGTGGTCAACGATCAACGCTGTCCATGAAACGCGGATCGGGCAATTGCTTAAACAGCATCTTCCTCATGTCCCGGTCAGCTTGTCTCATGCGGTTAATCCCACATTGCGTGAATTCCGACGAGCGTCTTCTGCGGCCATCGATGCATCGTTAAAGCCGCTGATGGGCAAGTACCTTGGGAGTTTGACGGACCGGTTGAAAGACGCCGGGTTCTTGGGCGATGTGATGGTGTTGACATCGGCCGGGGGGATGATGGCGGCGGATTATGTGTCTGACGCGCCGATCCGGGTTATCAATTCAGGCCCATCGATGGCGCCGATCGCGGGTCGCTATTATGCGGCGTTGGACAGTTTTAAGGATCGTGACGTCATTGTCGCCGACACCGGCGGGACGACCTATGATATCAGCTTGGTGCGCGGCGGCCATATTCCAATGACGCGGGAACTGTGGATCGGTCAGCCAACGCGCGGCCATTTGGTTGGCTATCCATCGGTGGATGTAAAAAGTGTTGGGGCCGGTGGCGGGTCCATTGCGCGGGTGGATAGTGGTGGATTGCTGCATGTAGGACCGATGAGCGCCGGTGCTGTGCCGGGGCCGGTATGTTATAGCCGCGGCGGTGTTGAGCCTACGGTCACGGATGCGACCGTCGTCCTCGGATATCTTGATCCGGATTTTTTCCTTGGCGGCGCGATGCAGCTTGATAAAGCCGCCGCTGAAAAAGCAATCAAGGAAAAAGTGGCCGATCCTTTGGGCATCAGCGTTGAAGGCGCCGCCTGGACGATTATCGAGCTCGCGACCGAAAACATGGTGCAAGCCATCGCCGATATCACCGTTGCCCAGGGCATTGATCCGGCACAGGCTGTGTTGATCGGCGGCGGTGGTGCGGCGGGGTTGAATTCGACATTCATTGCCCGGCGTTTGGGCACGGATACCTTGATTATTCCTGAAATGGGTGCGGCGCTTAGTGCCGCTGGTGCGATGATGTCTGACTTGACGGCTGAATATGCCACAAGCTTATTCACGTCGACGGCTCATTTCGATAGCGAAAAAGTCAACAATGCGCTGTTTGATTTGCGCGCGCAATGCGATGCTTTTGCACGCCGCGCTGGCCCAAAAGCGTTGAAAACCGATATCTCGATCACAGCGGAAGCGCGCTATGAAAACCAGGTCTGGGATATCGATATGCCGTTGGACATTGGTCGGTTCAGAAGCGACGACGATATTTTGGCTTTGCGCAAAGCCTTTGATGCGGCGCATGAACGGATTTTTACTGTTCGTGATGAAACATCGGCGGTTGAGATTGTCGGCTTGCGGGCGACGGTGAAATGCAAACTGCGTGTGGGCGACGGATTACGGTTGGATAGTCGCAACAGCGCGGCCGATGATCGTAAAATGCGTAAAGTATACTTTGCCGATAGCGGATGGACCGATACCAAGCTCTATCGCTTAGATAGCATGTCTGACGGGCAGGATATCAAAGGTCCCGCTATTATTGAATCGCCCTTTACCACAATCGTCGTCGACGGCCGCGGGCATTTCCGCCGCACGGCATCGGGCAGTATCGTCATCAATCCGTGAGAATATCATGACCGACATTAATTTAAATGGTGCCGAACTTGCGATCTTGAACAGCCGGTTTGAGGGTGTCGTCCGGAAGATGGCCAACACACTCCTCCGAACAGGGCGATCGGGTGTGTTGAACCGCGCCAAGGATTTTTCATGCTGTATCGTCACCAAAGACTCTGATCTATTGGCGGCTGCGGAAAGCTTGCCGATCCATGTTCTGGCCGGGCCTGATATGATGGCGCGGACCATGAAAGAATATCATCCCGACTTAAAACGTGGTGATGCCTTCCTGCATAATTCGCCGTATCATGGTTGTTCCCATCCAGCGGATTTGACATTGCTGGCCCCCGTGGTTGATGACGATGGCGTGCATCGCTTTACGGTTGTTGCCAAAGCTCACCAAGCCGATATTGGTAATTCCGAGCCGACCACCTACATGGGCAATGCCCGTGATTTATACCACGAAGGGGCATTGATCTTCCCGGCGGTACAGGTGCAACGGGATTATAACGATATCAACGATATTATCCGCATGTGTGAAATCCGTATTCGGGTTCCTGGCCAATGGCGTGGGGATTATTTGGCAATGGTCGGTGCCGTTCGCATTGGCGAACGTGAGATCCTGAGCATTGGTCAGGAAATCGGTTGGGATAAACTTGATGCGTTTACCAAGCAATGGTTCGACTACAGCGAAAGTCGCATGACCGACGCCTTGAAATCATTGCCTGCTGGTAGTGTCCACGGCAGCAGCACGCATGATCCTTTCCCCGGTATGCCGCCCGAAGGCGTGACCATTAAAGCGCAGGTGATAAGCAAACCGAACGAGGGGCGTATCACGGTTGATCTCACCGATAATGTCGATTGCTTGCCCTGTGGTATGAATTTAAGCGAAGCCTGCGCGCGCACGGCAGCGATGATCGGTGTTTTCAATTCCGTTGATCACAGTGTTCCGAAAAATGCCGGATCGTTTCGGCGCATCGATGTGCAGCTGCGCTATGGCTGCATTGCCGGGATTACGCCACATCCGTTTAGCTGTTCTACAGCCACAACGAATATTGCTGATCGGGTCGCCAACAGCGTCCAGACAGCAATTGCCGACCTCGGTCCCAACGCCGGGATGGCCGAGGTCGGCGCTGTTATCGCGCCGTCTGCCGGGGTGATATCGGGCGTCGATAGCCGCAATGGCAAAGCGTTTGTGAACCAAGTGTTCTTGGCATTTTCCGGTGGTGCGGCCAGCCCTCATACCGATGCCTGGATCACGACGGCCCATGTCGGCAATGCCGGTATGTGCTGTATCGATGGGGTGGAACTTGATGAACTGTATCATCCGATACTGGTCAAGAAGCGTGGCTTTGTTGCCGACAGCGAAGGCGCCGGTCAGTTTATCGGTGGGCCGTCGACGATTGTCGAATTTGGCCCGCTCGTCGGTGATTTCGATATCGGGTATGGCTCCGACGGTCACATCAATGCCCCGAAAGGCGTTGCGGGGGGAGCCCACGGCGGTGCCGCCGACCAATTCTTACAACACAGCGATGGCAGCAAAACACGTCTTGATGCCTGTGCGCTTGTGCACGTAAAATATGGAGAAACCATCGTTGCCATATCGGCCGGTGGCGGCGGATATGGTGATCCGGCGATGCGTGATCCCGAGGCTGTTGCTTCTGCCGTCCGTGATGGCTGGATTACGTCGGATCGCGCTACAACAGTTTACAAAGTTGTGTTGAATACCAGTGGACAAGTAGACAATGCTGCAACAGCAGCGATGCGAGGATAAACGATGACACAACAACGTGTGGTTATCACGGCTGGGGCGGCAGGCATTGGGTATGCGACCGTGACGCGTTTTTTATCGGCTGGGGCCAAGATAGCCATTTGCGATGTCGATGAACGTCGCTTGAATACAGTTAAAGAAAAGCATGCGGGCGTGATCACGGCGGTGGTTGATGTATCGTCTTCTACGGCAGTGAACAAATTTATTGATGATGTAGAGTCGGCTTTTGGTGGCCTTGATGTGCTTGTCAATAATGCCGGTATTGCCGGCCCCGCTGCAGCGATGGAAGATATTGATGATGCCAATTGGACACAATCTTTCGATGTGAATATTCATGGCACATTTTATATGATGCGGGCGGTTGTGCCGATCATGAAACGGCAGAAAAGCGGTTGCATTGTCAATATCTCAACGGGATCAACATTCACATTGCCGATCAACCGCAGCCCGTATATCGCCTCGAAATGGGCGGTCGAAGGGCTGACACGGGCCGCCGCGCGGGAACTCGGGCCTCATAACATTCGCGTCAATGCCATTCGTCCAGGCTTTGTCGATAGTGAGCGCATGCGCGGTATCATCGGGAAAAAAGCCGATGACCTTGGGATGACCTATGACGCGTTGGAGCAGCAATTCTGTCAGTTCATTTCCATGCGCAGCAAAGTACAGCCTGAAGAAATCGGTGATATGGCTGTTTTCCTGGCCTCGGACAACGCCAAACATATCACCGGGCAATTCATATCGGTCGATGGCAACATCGAATGGGAACAGTAAAAGGATGACAGTATGCCGCGCTTGCGCCCGTTGAATGAGACAGAGTTAAAAGATCGGGGTGTTGATCTTTCTTTTCTGGGCAATGATTTTCATGAATTGCCGAACAGTGTGCCGACCCTTGCCTACCGTCCGGATATTTTGCAGGCGTCGGGCGGATTGTGGGCGGCTGTCATGGGGCCGGGTGCTGTTGACCGTGGATTGAAATGGTTGGTCGGATATTTGGCCAGCATGGCGGCGGGTTGCCGGTATTGTTCCGCCCATACGGCAACGGGCGCCAACACATCGGGTGTCTCGCCTGAAAAAGTTGAAGCGGTGTGGAGCTATGAAACGAACCCGTTGTTCAGTGATGCCGAACGCATTGCTTTGAAAGTCGCGCAATCCGCAGGCCAAGTGCCGAATGCCGTGACAGACGCTGACTTTACCGAACTTAAAAAATATTACAGCAGCGAACAAATCGTCGAGCTTGTGTCGGTCATCGCTATTTATGGGTTCTTCAATCGTTTCAACGACACCATCGGGACCGAACTTGAAAAAACACCGCGTGGGTTTGCCGAGGAACACTTAAAAGACCATGGGTGGGAAATCGGACGCCACGGCGGATCATGAAGACGTCAGTGCTCAGACCCCAATAACGGTTCTTGATCCCCGGCTATCCACGGCGTCCATTTTTGCATAATACGTGCAAATAAAGACGATGCTATATGGCCATCAAGCCAGTGTTGCAGCGGCGTAAGCGGTTGGGCATCGAACCACTGCCGATCAGCTTCGGCAAATTGGCGGACAAATGGAAATATAGCGATATCGGCAAGGCTTCGCTTGTCGCTGCAAAGATTAGCCGAAGCGTTTAAACGTTCATTCAAGCGTTCCAGAAAAACCATGGCTTGACCGCGATGATCAAGCGGATCTGCATCGTCATAGCGCGTTGCATATTTATAGCGGTCGAGATTGCGTTTAAACGACCCGTCGTTTTCCGCAATTAATTCGTTTGTCTCGTGATCTTTGATCAACCATTCTTCGGGATCATTGCGCTCCAAAGCCCAGCGCATGATGTCTAGGCTTTGGTCGATAACATGGTCATCAGCAAGAACCAACACCGGGACCGTGCCTTTGGGCGATGCCGCAAGCATTTCTGCTGGTTTATCTTTCAGGCGAATTTCACGTAACCGACAGACCGTGCCACTCGTCACCAATCCCA
>JBBCIP010000272.1:0-10545 GCA_037189785.1 Alphaproteobacteria bacterium | reverse complement strand
GTCGTCCTCTCCCTCATTCAGCCGATCAGTCGCGCTTTCATGGTCAATCCGGGTTTGAACGGATTGATCGTCGGCACATTGTTGGTGGGCATTCTTTATACCATCCGTCAAATCGTCGCGCTCAAACGGGAACGCCGTTGGATTGAAGAATTCCGCCGCGCCGATTCCGTCACCGGCATCACTGAACGCCCCGTGTTGTTAGCACCGATGGCGACCATGCTGGGTGAAAATCGCACGGTTAGTCTGTCCACATTATCGATGCGGACCATTCTTGATGCCATCGGATCGCGGCTGGAAGAAAGCCGCGAGATCACCCGCTATGCGGTTGGGCTTCTGATCTTCCTCGGCCTTCTGGGAACATTTTGGGGGTTGGTGACGACCATCGGCGCCATTGGCGACACCATCCGCAATCTGACCATCACCTCATCCGATCCATCGCTGATGTTTGAAAGTTTGAAGTCGGGCATCGAAGCGCCGCTGGCCGGTATGGGCACAGCATTCACGTCATCTTTGTTCGGTTTATCCGGGTCGCTTATTCTTGGCTTTATTGATTTGCAAGCAGGGCAAGCCCAAAATCGTTTTTATCATGATCTTGAAGATTGGTTGTCGACCGTCACCAAACTGGGATCTGGCAGCAGCGTCGGATTTAGCGAAGGCGAACAAGCTGTACCGGCGTATGTCGCAGCATTGTTAGAGCAGACCGCCGAAAGTCTCGATAGCTTGCAACGCACTGTCAGTCGCGCCGAAGAAAGCCGTCAGGCAGAGCGTGATCTTTTGGCGCGCCTTGTAGAAGGGCAAAATCGCCCTGCAACTGCACCGTTGATCGACGACGAAACCCGGGCGCTGTTTCGCAGTCTCGACAATAACGTCAAACGGCTGGCCGATGACGCGGGCCGCGGCCGTGAACAATTGGTTGATGAAATCCGCAGCGAGATCAAACTTCTGGCCCGCACCATTGGTGCTGCGGCGGCAGGAACGACCGCAGCGACTATAAAAAACAAACCGTCCTTGACCGCAACCCGCACCGACGACACACCATGAACAGCCATATCCGCAGTCGTCGCAATCGCTTTTCGGTCAATATTTGGCCGGGCTTTGTCGATGCCTTGGGGGCATTGCTGCTGACGATCATTTTCTTATTGAGCATGTTCGTGCTGGCGCAGTTCTTTTTAGGCCAAGCCTTATCAGGACGGGATGATGCCTTGGCGAAGTTGCGCAGCCAGATTGATGAGCTGTCAACGCTGTTGTCGCTTGAACGCGATGCCAATACAGAAATGCGCGACAGCATCGCCGCGTTGTCGGCAACGCTTCAAGACGTCAACTTGAAACGCGAACAGTTGCAAGCACAATTGGCCGAAGCCGATACAACGGGTGAAAAAACCCGTCTGGCAGAGGCGGAAGTCGCATTGCTCAATCAACAAATGAACGCGCTGCGCACACAATTGGCAGCGCTTGAAAAAGCCCTTGAAGCGTCCGAACGACGGGATCAACAACAACAAGCCCAGATCGTCAATCTCAGCAAACGTCTGAATGCCGCACTCGCCAGCAAGGTTGAAGAATTGGCGCGCTACCGGTCAGAATTTTTTGGCCGTCTGCGCGATGTCTTGGGACAACGCGACGACATCCGCATCGTCGGCGACCGCTTTGTGTTCCAGTCCGAAGTTTTATTCGCGAGCGGATCGGCCACCATCGGGGACCCGGGCAAAGCCCAGCTTGCGGCCTTGGCCAAAACACTGCTTGATATCTCGCGCAAAATTCCTGGTGATATTGCTTGGGTTTTACAGGTCGAAGGTCACACCGACATCAGGCCGATCAATAGCCCGTATTTTCCATCGAATTGGGAACTGAGCAGCGCGCGCGCGTTGTCGGTTGTGCGCTTCCTACAGGACCAAGGCATTCCACCCGAACGTCTATCCGCGGCAGGCTACGGCCCTTATCAGCCGCTCGATAAAGGCAATAGCGACGCCGCGTTTGAACGCAACCGCCGGATCGAATTGAAATTGACCCAGCGGTAATCGCCGATCTTATGGATTGCCGGGTCAAGCCCGGCAATGACGAAAGCAGCACTGTCACCACCGGGCTTGCCCCGATGGTCCATCGTCATCCTACATAATCGTAGATTTAAGACACGGCGGCTTCGCGCAACGCCCCATGACCGAATTGCAGGTCTGCCAAGCGCGCATATAGCCCACCTTGGCGCAGCAGTGCCTCGTGACTGCCTTCGGCCACGACACGGCCGCTATCAAGCACCACGATACGGTCGGCCTTAAGGACAGTGGCCAGGCGGTGGGCAATCACCAGTGTCGTCCGGCCTTCCATCAAGCGTTCCAAAGCGCCCTGCACCAACACTTCGCTTTCGGCATCCAAAGCGCTTGTGGCTTCATCCAGCAATAAGATCGGCGCATCTTTTAAAAGCGCCCGGGCAATGGCCAAGCGCTGGCGTTGTCCGCCCGATAACCGTGCCCCGCGTTCGCCCAAGAACGTAGCACCACCATCCGGCATGGCGCGTAAAAAATCTTCCGCAGCCGCCGCCCGCGCCGCCGCCCACACCGCGTCATCGCTCGCGACCGGATTGCCATAGCGGATATTTTCCAGGGCCGACGCCGCAAAGATCACCGTGTCCTGGGGTACAATGGCGATATTGCGCCGTAATGCCACCGGATCAACGCTCGGGATCGCAACACCATCGACTTTGACATCGCCGGATTGCGGATCATAAAATCGCATCAGCAATTGGAACACTGTCGATTTACCAGCCCCCGACGGACCAACCAACGCCACCGTTTCCCCAGGCCGCACGGTCAGCGAAAAGTTATTCAACGCTGGGCCGTCCGGACGGCTCGGATAATGGAAGGTAACGCGATCAAACGTGACCTCGCCCCGCACCGGGTTTGGAAGATCCCGCGGAATGGCCGGAACAGCAATTTCAGATTTGGTCGCCAACAGTTCTTCCAACCGACCGGCAGCACCGGCCGCCCGCTGTAGGTCACCATAAACCTCGCTCAAGGCGCCGACGGCACCGGCAACGATAATGGCGTAAAACACAAAGGCCGCGAGTTCCCCTGTTGTCGTGGTGCCGGCGATGACATTGGTGGCCCCTTTCCACAACACGAAATCGACCGCGCCGAACACCACCAAGATGACCAAAGCCGTCAACCAGGCCCGCGCCTTGATCCGGCGGCGGGCAGTGTCGAACGCCCGCTCGGTCGTGGCGCGAAACGCGACGCGTTCGGCGTCTTCCTGGGTGAAGGCCTGAACCGTTTGTGCGGCTTGCAGTTTTTCGACGGCACTGGCCGCCACGTCGGCCACGCGATCTTGGCTATCACGGGAGAATTGCCGAACCTTGCGACCAAAAATCACGATCGGGATCACCACCAACGGCACCCCAACCAACACATAAGCCGTGAGGCTGGCGCTGGTGATCACCAAAAATGCCAAGCCACCGATCAGCATGACGAGATTGCGCAGTGCGATCGAGGCCGACGATCCGACCACGGTCTCGATCAAGGCGGTATCGGTGGTCAGACGCGAGGCGATTTCGCCGGTTTTATTGGCTTCGAAAAAGGTCGGGCTGAGACCGATCACATGGCCATAGACCTTGGCGCGAATATCGGCAATGACCCGCTCGCCAAGCCACGACACCAGATAAAAGCGGGCAAAGGTCGCCAGCGCCAAAACCGTCGCGACCCCCATCAGGGCCATGAAATATTGGTCAATAAAAGCGGCATTTTCTGGCGAGAAGCCCATATCGACAAGCCGACGAATGGCCTGGCCGATCCCCAAGGTCGCCCCCGATGAGAACACAAGAGCCACCAACGCCCCCGCGACAACCGCTTTGTGGGGGCGAATAAAGGGCCATAAGAAACCTAACCGGCCAAGATCGCGGTCTTTTTCCATCCTGTACGCTGCTCATGCTCCCGGGGCTTTGGGCCCGGTTAAAAGCTTGCGGCAGGTATAACAAGGCTGGCTTCCTGCCACAACCGATAACGGCTCGCAAAAAGCCATCACGAACGCCCGCTAAGAATATGGAGGAAATATCAAAGCATGGACTTTAAAAGGCAGGGAAAGCTTGCGTTCCGGGCCAGTCTCCGATATATGGGGGCCTCGAATTTTTGGAGATACGAGTCATGAAGCAGGATATCCACCCCGATTATCACATGATTAACGTCGTGATGACCGATGGAACGACCTATCAGACCCGGTCGACCTGGGGTAAAGAAGGCGAAACCATGACGCTGGAAATCGATTCCAAGGCTCATCCTGCCTGGACCGGCGGTCAACAACGCATTCTGGATGCCGGCGGCCGCGTCGCTCAGTTCAATAAGCGCTTCAGCGGGTTTGGCCTGAAGAAGTAAGCCTTTACAGAATTTAGGTATTGAGAGCGCAGTATAAAAGCTGCGCTCTTTTTCTATTTGCGCTGATTGATCGAGGAGCGGGCGGACGCCCCTAAACCATCAGAACGACAGGCGATCCAGCAAGCGATGGACGGGATTTGCACCACCCTCGCGGCTCCCGGTCATGCGATCTTCCAAACGGGCCACCCGTTCATAAATATGGCGGCTTTCCACCAATAATTCCGACAACGCAGATGGCAGCTGTTCCGACCCCGGCATAGCGGGCCCCAAGCAAATATCACGCCCGCCCAACCGCCGGGACGGTACATTGGCTTCATCCGGCGACAATTCGCCTTCGACGACTGCTTTTTGGACCATCAGCCACGCAACCACCTGCATCAACCGGGTGGAATGGCGCAAAGATTCGCCCGTGAAAGTGGCCCGGATCGGTTCAGGCAGTGAATCACGTGCCAAAGCGCTGCCTTCTTCAAGATAAGCGGCGGTGTCCTGGACAAGCCGCATGGCCTCCTTATAGGCCTTATCGATGAAAGCAACGTCAGGATAACGGGCCATGATGTTGTCGGTCTCGGTCATTCCTGCAACGCGTCCTTATTCAAACATACTGCCGGAAGTATAGGCCGGGCTGGTTAACAAACACCCCATAATGAAAAACGGCGGCTCAACGGCCGCCGTTCCTCTCAGCATATCAATGCTGCTTAGGCTTTGCGACGGCGCAAACCGAGGCCCAACAGGCCAAGACCGAGCAAGGCCATGCCAGCCGGAGCCGGAACTTCGGTGCCGCCGGGGCCGGTGCTGTCGTCGTAGCTGAACGTGATGCTCTTCAATTTCCAGCTGTTGTTGAAGTCGGTGATGAACGCATCAGCCGCAAACCAGAATTGGTTAGACGAATGGCTTGCGAAATCATCCGCATCAAGGCTTTGTTGACCACCTTGATAGATTTTTTCAGCGTCTGGCGCCAAAGATACGAAAACAGTCGCGTCGTCATACCAACTGTGCGCGCCGAATTCGGCACCCAACAGCGTTACATTCAAACCACCGAAATCAAGAGCCAAAAATTCGCGCACATAACCATGGAGCGATTCAATGTGGTCATCAACTTCCGGGCTGCTGTCTTCGACAGTGATGGTTTCGTATTTGCAATTTCTCGGGAGAATCGCACAAACGATTGGATTAGAGACGCGTTGATACGTGAAATCCGTGGTGTTCCCAAGACCGTTGTTGTATTGGCCGATCCGCGACGTTGTGCCGGTCACCGAGGCCGATGCCCAAGCGCCCGCTGTCACATCAACAGAGACACCATCTTGCGTAAAGGTCATGGTTGAGCCGGATTGCAGACCTGCATTCCCTGTGAAATCAATCGTTACGACTGCAGCTTGCACCGAACCTGCAACCAGCATCCCTGCAACAGTTGCTGCAGCAAACGCGCTTTTATACCCCATACCCAATCTCCTAATGGATTACATTTGTGATCCTAACGTCAGCAAGCATCGTGCCAAATCGGACAAGTATTTGAATTTTATAAGATTAACCATCTTTCGTAGATTAAAAGACGCGAACAGGTGTTAAGATATTCGACAGTTTAATGACAAAGCGGCGACCCCAAAGGAGCCGCCGCCGTGTATAGTGAAACAGGGTTCTAAATTACGCTTTGATGCGGCGACGAATGCCTAAACCAAGCAAGCCAAGACCAAGCAAAGCCATGCCTGCTGGAGCAGGAACGTCTTCTTGTGGATCTGGACCAGGTTCTTCCGGCTCGTCATAGTTGAAGGATATGCTCTTCAACTTCCAATCATTGTTATTCTTGTTGTCGCCACCTGCTAGGAAGTAGAAGATGTTCGACACATGATCAACAAAGACGGTCGGATTATTGCTGCCGCCAGAATAAATTTGGCCGCCGTTTGCCAACACTTGGATGATGGAATCATCGCCATCTGTGCGGTGACTATCCAATTGGAACTCACCAAACACTGCACCCAACAAGGTAACGCCTAAACTACCAAAATCGATGGCGATATATTCGCGAACGCCGTGGCCATCGCTTTCGATCCAATCGTCGACTTCATGCGTGCCGTCTGTGACTGACTTGGTGCGGGTTTTCCATACCCATTGGCCACGTTCACGAACGCGTTCCTGATAATCGTATTTAAAAGTCGTGGTGTTACCGAGACCACCACCATACTGACCAATACGCGATGAAATTGCATACTCGTCGGTCAACGCATAAGCACCGGCAGTTGCGGTTACAGAAATCGTATTGGTGATGTCGGAAAACATCATCGACGACCCTGCTTGCAAACCGCCATTGCCATTAAAGTTAATTGTAAAAACTGCGGCCGAGGCTTGGCCAACAGTTAGGCTTGCGGCCATTGCTGCCGCAGCCAGGAAGGTTTTGACCCCCATCTTAATAATCCTTTGATAAAATAAAACCCAAACCCAAAATTGTTTTTACGAGCAACTGGCTCAGTTTTGACTGAGCAAAGCTCATGCCATTTTCCTAAAAATATGATTTTGTTGAATAATATAAAAAGAACCCTCGTAAAACGAGAAGATCAATGTAAGTTTTTCCGACAATTAAATAGACAATAGTGCATTATTTTATAACGGTTTAAATGTATCTATTGAGATGTAAGTTAATACTGAAACAGTGCTGTAAAGAATTTTTCTGCTGTTTCTTGATTGTCGTCACCCTGGTCCCCTTGAATCACAAAACAGAGCACTTACTTCAATAGTATCGAATGCCTCAGAGAGGGTTCGAGAGACAGCCAGGTTGTTGAAAACAAGTGGCTATCTGGTTCAAATCGCTTATTTTTTGAAAAGGATTCAAACCATGCGTGCTTTTGATTTATCCCCACTTTTGCGC
Organism: Alphaproteobacteria bacterium; assembly: GCA_037189785.1. Classification (GTDB taxonomy): domain Bacteria; phylum Pseudomonadota; class Alphaproteobacteria; order Sphingomonadales; family Govanellaceae; genus Govanella. Next base: position 3,330 of record JBBCIP010000272.1, on the reverse strand, counting down.
TCGACCGTCGGATTTGACGAATTCAAACGTGTCTTCGATACAGCATTACGCGGTGACAGCGACTACAGCTACCCTCCTTACAACATCGAAAAATCCGGAGAAGACGACTACCGCATTTCGATGGCTGTTGCAGGATTTGGTGAAGCTGATCTGACGATCACTGTTGAAGACGGCGTTTTGATTATTGCCGGCAAAGGGCAAAGTGACGACGACGAACAATCTCGTAATTATCTCCACCGTGGCATTGCTCGCCGCGCTTTTGAACGCCGGTTCCGCCTGGCGGACACCATCAAAGTGGAAACTGCCGCGTTCGAAAACGGTTTGTTGAACATCGATCTGAAACGCGAAGTTCCCGAGCATAAAAAACCACGCAAGATCGAGATTGCAAAAACCGTGTCGGCCAAAGTGATCGATAAACAGGTCGAACAGGCCGCCTAAACAATTTCCTCAAACAGCCCCCTGAACCATCACGGCCGCCCGTAACAAGGCGGCCGCTTTTTATTTTTTCCGGGATAACAAAAAACGCATGAAGCGCCCTTAATTTTTTAACCAGATCTTTTTTTTAACCAGATTTATTTTTTAAAAAGCGATGCCGCCACATCTTGCAAACTGCCCTTGGCCGACAACGCACGGTCGGTGCGTTTTATTTCGGCCTGAAGCGCGTCAATCCGCTCGGATAATTCCTCCCGCGACAGCCGATCCAAATCTTCTTTCTGGAGCTCCACCAAAATCGCCGATTTGGGACGTTTGCTCTCGTCATCATCGATCATCATTGTTATTCCTTTCAAACACCAGGGTCAAAACGATATGGGGTCAAAACAATATGGGATCATGCCAATAGGGCTAAAGCTTGACGCCCAGCCTCCCGGCATTGAAAGTGAAGCCCAAAGACCCGCCAAAGATTAACCTACGATCACAGAAAAGGGGAAGTTGCATATGAGTGACAAAATACCGGCACAAATAATGGCGATCGCCATTCGCGAATATGGCGGCCCTGACGTGTTGATCCCCACCACCATCGACTGCCCGGCCCCTGCCGCAGGTGAGGTGTTGATTAAAGTGGCCGTTGCCGGGGTCAATCGTCCTGACGTGGTGCAGCGGCAAGGCAATTATGCGCCGCCGCCCGGGGCCTCCCCAATCCCTGGCCTCGAAGTGGCCGGGACAGTGGTCAAACTTGGCCAAGGCGTAACCGATTTTGCCGTCGGTGACGACGTTACGGCACTTCTGACCGGTGGTGGCTATACTGAATATTGCACGGCACCGGTCGGGCAAGTGCTGCCGATCCCGCGCGGGTTTTCGATGACCGAGGCCGCCGCCATTCCGGAAACCTTTTTTACGGTTTGGTCCAATGTTTTTGGGCGCGGTCAACTGAAAGCTGGCGAAACTATTCTGGTTCACGGCGGTACATCCGGGATCGGCACCACCACCATCATGCTGGCCAAGGCGTTTGGGGCCCGGGTCATCGCCACCGCCGGATCCGACGACAAATGTGCCACCTGCCTGGCCCTGGGCGCCGATCTGGCCATCAATTATCGCAATGAAGATTTCGCGTCCGTCATCGCCAAGGACACCGGCGGCAAAGGTGTCGACGTGATCCTCGATATGGTCGCAGGTGATTATACGGATCGCAACATCAAGTCATTGGCGGTTGACGGTCGGTTGATCCAAATCGCGTTTCTCAAGGGACCGAAAGTCGAGATCAATCTGACCCCGATCATGCTCAAGCGGCTGACCATCACCGGGTCGACCCTGCGGTCACGGGACATTGCGTTTAAAACCGCCGTTGCAACCGAACTCCGGCAGCATGTCTGGCCGTTGTTCGAAGCCGGAAAAATTCGCCCGATCATTGATTCGGAATATCCCCTGGAAGATGCCGCCGAAGCCCACCGGCGCATGGACGGCGGCGACCATATCGGCAAGATCATGCTGTGGGTGCCGGAAGACTAGATTTCATCGGACTTTTGGACGATCTCGGCCGTTTTCAAGTTTTGAGTTGCTATGACAAAACGAGAATTTTCGACACAACGACACAATCTATAGGTGTATAAATGGGCTCCCTTAAATTGCATTTAAAGGAGCCCACACTATGCCGATTGTTACCCTGACCGCCCCGTTCTCTCCTGCTGATGCATGGGCCGCGCTCGACGCGGACGGGGTCGTTATCCTGAGCGGCCTGATCACGCCTGCGCAGATCGCCGCCGTTAAGACCGGATTGACGCCGCTGTTTGCCGCAACCCCGCACGGCAGCGACCCGTTTTCCGGTCACCACACCAAACGGGTCGGCGGTTTGGTCCGCAAACTGCCGGCAAGCCATGATCTCGCCACCGAGCCGACTGTGCTGACCTTGATGGACCATCTGTTCCGCGATCACTGCGATTGCCTGCAACTGAATGTCACCCAAGCCATTGCCTTAGGGCCTAAGGAAACAGCTCAGCCGCTGCATCGGGACGATGATCTTTATCCGTTTAATCATGACGGCTATCAAGTTATCGCCAATTGTATTTGGGCCATGACACCCTTTACCGAAGCAAACGGCGCAACCGTTGTTGCTCCGGGAAGTCACCGCTGGCCGAAAGATCGTGTTGCGACAAGTGACGATCTTTGTGTCGCCGAAATGGATGCCGGATCGGTGGTAATTTATTTAGGCTCGACGCTGCATGGCGGCGGCGCCAATCACACCAAGCAAACCCGGGTCGGTATTGTTATGGGCTATGCGTTGGGTTGGGTACGGCAGATGGAAAATCAATATCTCGCCGCCCCGCCCGAAATTGCCCGCAACTTTTCCGAACCGATGCAACGCCTGATCGGCTATCAAGCCCATCGCCCCAATCTTGGCTGGCACGAGTGTCGCGATCCGATGGCGTTACTGCGCGAAGACGATCCGACACAACGGGGCGCGGAAGATATGTTCAATCGCGATCACTATGACAAATTGGAACGCAATTTGGTAACCGCTGGATAAGTTTTAGATTATCGAACTTAATCCGATAGTGTCGGCACTGGATCACATAAACAGCTAGCGCCATGGCCGGGCGTGATCCAGTAATCCAACGTCGGCGCGCTGTGCATGCGGCACCATGGACCACCGGGGCGAGCCCGGTGGTGACACGCTGTAGTTATCGTGGCGATAAGCCATATCTCGTCATGGCCGGGCGCGACCCGGCAATCCAACGTCGGCGCGCTGTGCATGTGGCGCCATGGACCACCGGGGCGAGCCCGGTGGTGACGCGCTGTAATGATCATGGCGATAAACTATGGATCGTCATTGCCGGGCTCGACCCGGCAATCCATCTTCGGCGCGCTGTGCATGCGGCACCATGGACCACCGGG
>JBBCIP010000271.1:0-2164 GCA_037189785.1 Alphaproteobacteria bacterium | reverse complement strand
TGTCTTCAGCCCAATGATGGGCTAAAGATACCATCGGCGTGAAGCCTTTGAACGATTCTTCATTATTGCCGCTAAACGAAATAATTGTGTTAATTGCCGGCATTTGCAAATATCGTGAGACATTGATTTTCGCTTCTTCCCATGAATAGCGCATGCCGACTGTCAAATTCAGGGCATCGGCAAGGCGATAGCCGGCTTGACCGAATAAAGCGTATCCATGTCTCCTCGTATTGACATCTTCCACAAGATCGAACCCATCTAGAATTTGGTTCTCGGGTCTTGCGGCACTTAAATCACCCAGCAAGAGTACGCGCGTGTTATCCTTTTTTTCCTTGAACAGATAGACGCCGCCCAACCAGGAAAAGCGGCTATCCGTATTGGTCGATGCAAATCTGATTTCTTCTGAATAATGTTGCTGGTGCGCATCTTGCGTTTGTGTGTTTCCGGCAGGTTCACGTCCGTCGACATCATAAAAAGAGTCTGATCGCACTGCCCGATACCCTGTGATCGAGGTGATGTCAAAATCACCTGCATCATAGTTTATATGCATAGATCCACCGTATATCTCGGCGGTTTCATCCTGGTAGTCGCTTTGCGTTGTCTCATAGCGGCGCCAACCTTCCGGAATACCCACGCCCAATTGTCCGCCCTTAAAACGTGACGCATCGACATTTAGGCGAATTTCCAGATCATCGTTCGGCAGATATCGTAATCCGGCGCGCCCAGCAATCTGATCGGATTCCATTTGATGACGGTTGAGCAATACGTTTCTTGCGAAACCATCCGTATGTTCGCCCATCAAGGACATAGAGAAAAACAATTCATCTTCGACCAATGGTCCGCGAATGGACGACGATGCCCTTAACGTATTGAATGATGCATAATCTAGACTGAATCGACCCGCCAACGTGTTATCGGGTTGTTTGCTAATGATGCTCAGCGCTCCACCTTGAGTATTGCGGCCAAACAGAGTTCCTTGCGGACCTCGTAAAACTTCGATCCGCTCGATGTCTAAAAAGGCGACATCAAATCCCATGCTGCTTTGATATACGCCATCGACAAACACTGAAACGGACGGCTCAATCGCCGGCGTCGCGCCAATGCCACGCATAGTCAATTGTGCGTAGTCGCGTGTTGGTCCTTCCAAATTATCTTGACTGAAAAATAATCCGGGAACACGACCATACATGCTTGTGACATTATCGGCCCGGACAAGTTCCAGCTTTGTCTCATCAAAGGCTGAAACGGAAATGGGAATATCAATAACGCGCTCTTCCCTTTTTCTGGCCATGACAACAATTTCTTCGATATTACTTGAAGACGTGCTTCTGGCCTGGTTCTGAGCATGCCCAGGAGATATCATCATGGTCGCACCTAACAGGCTACCAATGATTGAACTGGCTAAAGCTGAGCGATAAACTGTATAGTTTTTGTACGTCGTCATAATGCGTCCTCCCAATCGGGTTGTCGTTTTCTATATCTTGACTAACAAGGACCGGGGGTGGCGGACAATATGACTGGCTATCGGCCAAGGCACTTTTATCATCGCATAAGGGCTTGAAACACCGGAATCGACGAATAGCGTGCCGCTGTCAACATTATTAAGCTGATCTTTGGCGGTTGGGCTGGTTTACTATAACCACACAATAAGGCCGGGTATTACGTTATGAGTGGAAACCCATGAAAGAAATAGAAAGTGGCGCTGCGTTTACGGAAGCAGAGTGGCCAAAGCCACAATATGCCTGGTATGTCGTTTGTGTTTTAAGCTTTGCTTATCTGGTGTCCTATGTCGACAGGCAGATTTTGAATCTGCTGGTCGAACTGATCCGTGCCGATCTTAACATTACTGATACGCAAATAAGTCTGCTGCAAGGCTTGGCTTTTGGTGTTTTTTATGCAGTTTTGGGGCTACCGATCGGAGTCTTGGTTGACCGCGGTAAGCGTGTTCGCATTATTCTTGGTGGTGTCGCGTTATGGACGATGATGACAGCGGCTTGTGGTCTCGCGCGTGGCTATGGTCAACTTTTTGCAGCGCGTGTCGGTGTCGGTGTGGGGGAGGCTGCGCTGTCACCTGCGGCCTATTCGCTTATTGCCGACTATTTGCCGCCGCAAAAACAAGCGCGCGCCATGGCTATATATTTCTTGGGCGCTATCATTGGTATCG
>JBBCIP010000270.1:0-17591 GCA_037189785.1 Alphaproteobacteria bacterium | reverse complement strand
GCTTAAAATTGTAAATGTCGAATGAATAAGTGACCATTCTTTGACGACGCTTGTCTTTTAGTGTCTTTTAGCGAACCCAAGAAAGGCTTTGCACGCCCATGACATATTTACCCATTCCTATCGATTTATGGACAAGACTTGAGCTATAGTCTGGGGATGCTGTTACCGACGACACATATTCATACAACAGTCTGCAGCGGGGCTTTCTATAGGGCTTATCATGGCTAGCTATCGAGAAAGCAATCCGTCGCCTTATCTCCTTGCCCAACCGCAGATCAGGAAGGCCGCATTTGTCTACAATGCGCCTCATAGTGGCCTTTATTACCCGGAAGACCTGTTAAGGGCGACAAATCTGTCAGAGACGGCGCTCAGAACCTCCGAAGACAGTTTTGTCGATCGTCTCTACGCCGGAGCACCGGCTTTGGGAGCTCCCCTTCTCGCCGTTCACTACGCCCGTGCCTATGTGGACACCAACCGCGAACGGCTAGAACTGGACCCCAAATTACTGACCGGCCCCATGCCGCTCAATGCCAATACGACAAGCGAACGGGTGCAGGCCGGGCTTGGCACGATTCCAGCCATTGTCGCCTCCAACCAGCGTATTTATGCGCAATCGCTGTCGGTCAGCGACGCGCTTGACCGCATCCAACGGGTGTGGGACCCCGTCCATGACACCTTGCGCGGTTTGCTCGCCCAAACCAAACGTCAATTCGGCTATGCCGTTCTGATCGACTGTCATTCTATGCCGTCCGGTCCGCTCGGCTGGCCCGAGTTTCTTGGTCGGGGGCGTCGCCGCAATAATGTAGATATGGTGTTGGGCGACCGCCATGGCGCCAGCTGCGCCCCGATCCTGGTTGAAACTGCGGAACAGGTGTTGCGAGGACTTGGCTACCGGGTGCTGCGCAATGTTCCCTATGCCGGCGGCTTCAATACCGAACATTATGGGCGCCCTGATCTTGGCCAACATGCGCTACAGATCGAAATCAATCGTGGTCTTTATATGGATGAAGCCCGGTTTGAACCAAAACCGAATTTCGACCGTCTCTGTCAGGATCTTCAATCGCTGATGCAAACCCTACACAGCCTCCCAGCGGAACAGTTTCATCCGCTTGCCGCCATTCATGGCGCCGACGGCCCACCCCTTCAACAATCAGCTGAATAATCAAATAGTTACTAGATTGGGATCGCGGGCATAAAAAAAGAGCCACTCTGGCATTAGCCGTAGTGGCCCAAGTTTAGGGAGGAAACGCCCACGGAGGGCATAGCATCGCGCCCTACCAAAAGAGCTCAATACTGTATTTATATTTAGGATCCTCACGCCCGATTGCAACCCCTTTTTTTCTTTATTTTTCAATAACTTATTGGTGACCCCGCAGCAACACTGTGTCAATTTAGCAACAGGGAAAATTTTCTAGCGATTCAAGCTAGTTACCATCGTTTGGAGCGTATGGTGGGTTATCGGGCACCTTCAAATAGAGCGCTAACGCCACGCTTAAGACCACAGCCAAAGCCAGGAACAACGCCCCATAAGTAGAGGGTTGTAACGCCGACTCGCCGCGACGTCCTGATTCCAAAATCCCGGCCAGCACCCCAAGCAGGATCTGAAGCACACCAGCCCCTAGCATGTTAACCATATTGGCAACCGTAACGCCGCGTCCGATCAGATCATCAGGCAATCGATCCCGATTATGAGCGGTCAGAACGGCGATGCAGCCATTGGTGCAGGCCAAAATCGTTAACAATGATACCGTCATAGCCAACGGCAACGCGGGATTGAAGCCGAGGATCAGCCAAATAGCGATATTGATCGCAATGCTGACCACCACCACCCATTTGCGGCTACGGAACAACCGGTCAAGCGGGCCGTATAGAAAGAACCCGACGATATTGGCGACGGCGATGATCATCAAAACACCACCGCGGGCCGCCGGGTCCAAGCCATAGACATCGGCGAAATAGGGTCCACCCCACAGGGTAAGGACGGCCGCATAGGTGCCATAACCGACCGCCACCAACGGCAACAAATAACCCATACGCGGCAGACGAAAAACCGCCACGACCCCCTTTAAATCGCCGCTCAGGCTATGGGACCGCCGGGTCACAGGAACCGGTGCTGTGACAATGGCCGTGGCCACAGCGAACAGCACCGTCACAACCGCGGCCCCAACAAACACCCAGCGCCACCCAAAAGTCGCCGCCAGCACCGCCAATGGCGCTGTCGCCAAAATGGCGCCGATACCGCCGACACCGAGCTGGATCGACGCCACCTGCGCGAACCGCGCGCTTGGAAAAGCCCGGGCATAGATCACATAGGGCCCCATCAGCATCACCGAACAGCCGATCCCCATCAACGCCCGTCCGATACTGAGCCCGGCCATCCCCTCCGCCGCCGCAAACACCAGGCATCCGGCCACCGCAAACCCGGCCATGGCGATCATCACCCGGCGCGCCCCGAACCGATCCAAAGCAATCCCGGCCGGAATTTGCATGGCCGCAAACACAGCAAAGAATATTCCGGTCAACCCACCGGCAGCTTCCGGCGACAACGACAAGTCGCGCATCAATTCTGGGGCAATAACGCCAACCGACGCGCGTAGGAATTGACTAACCGCATAAGCAAGAGCCAGAGTTGCAACCAACCTGGCTGCCATGGCAGAAGAAGGGACAAATGACATGATACGGATCCGCTAGCCCCATGCATCTAGCCCCATGCATATGGAGCGCAGAGGCGGCGCGGATCATGATCGGCAATAAGGGAGGATACAAGAACAAAATGTCGACCATGCTGTCGCTTGCCGATCCCTTGACCCGTTCGATCATTATACCTTTTGTCACAAGCGCCGCGAGCGTCGGCCTCATCCGGTTTGCCTTAGGGGACGGCAAGGGCGCCGTGTCGTCCAATGCCGGTATTGCGATCGGCTTGTTGGCGTTATTTCTGGCAATCTATGGCGTGCCAGGCGGTTGGCCGGCCACGGCCATGGCGGAAAAAGCCTTTTGGTTGATTGTCCTCAGCATCGCGATTGGCGCCTTGGCTGATCGCCTGCCAGCCTTCGCGCCGTTTAATGCCGTGGTGCTTGTGAGTTGGTCTGTGACCGCCGTCCTGTGGTTTCTCGGGCGCAACAGCCAATCCCCAACCATCGTGTTCGGCGCGCTTTTGGTCGGCAGTATCATGGTGTTTTTCCGGCTCGACCAAGAACAGGATCGCGGCCATGTCGCCCCGCTTCTGCTGCTATGGTCTGGCGTCGGCCTAAGCGCCATTGCTTATATCGCCGGCCGCACCATGCTGATGGAAACCGCAACCGGTTTGGTTGCCGCCCTGCTCGGCTTCTTGGTCTGGAATATCCCGACTTTGCGTTATCCCATCGGCCATGCGGCGATCCTGAGCGGCGGTACCGTTGTGGTCTTCATAATCATCGGCCTGCTGTCGTCGGGCATCGTCATGCCGCTTTTGGCCCTGGCTGCGCTCCTTTACGCCGACCGCATCGGCGGTCGCATGTTCCGAAGCCTAAGTCCTACGTTCAGCCTCTCGTTAACCGCAGCCATTATGATCGCGGTGACCGTCGCCCTTATGATTCTGGTACGTTGACCATCAGACCGTGAGGATGATCTTGCCGACCGCTTGCCGCGCTATCATCAAATCAAGCGCCACCGCGGCGTCGGCCAATGGAAATTCATGACCGATATGGGGGCAAACGTCCCCGGCCACGATCCAATCGATGACGGTCGCCAAAGACTGGCGCAACCGTCCCATGTCATGGACCTTGTATCCGCCCCAATAAAGGCCGATCACATCCACATTCTTAACCAGCACATGATTGGCCGGGATTTGCGGCACGGTGCCGCTGGCGAACCCGACCACGACGATCCGCCCTTCAAAAGCCACCGACCGCAGCGCCGCTGTGAAGGCTAACCCGCCAACCGGATCGAACACCACATCGGCCCCTTGGCCGGCGGTCAGATCCAGCACCCGGCGTCGCAGATCTTCGGTTGTGTAATTGATGACGTAATCAGCCCCCTTGGCCTGAGCCAAAGCCAACTTATCGGCCCGCCCGGCCGCCGCAATCACCGTTGCCCCCAGTTTCTTGCCGATTTCAACCGCCGCCAGTCCCGCCCCACCGGCCGCCCCGAGCACCAACAGCGTTTCACCGGCCAGGACCCGCGCCCGATGCGCCAAAGCCATATGAGCAGTGCCATGACTGATGCTGAACGCAGCCGCCGTCTTCAAATCGAAATGGTCGTGCAACCGCATAAAACGACTTTCATCGTCGACGATTTCATCAGCAAAGGCCCCAAGCGACGTTAATCCCAGCACCCGGTCTCCGACCGTAAGGGCCGTCACATCGCGGCCGATCTCGATCACCGTGCCCGCCGCTTCGAGACCCGGCACAAACGGCGGCTTAGCCTGCACCTGATAGTGCCCGGCAATCATGATGGTATCGGCAAAATTCACCCCCGATGCGGCAACGGCAATACGGATTTGACGGGCGCCCAGGACCGGGCGCGGCATGGTTTGTAAGCCAAGCCCCCCGCCCGCGCGAAGCGCATCGGGAGCCCCGAATTCCGTACAAATGATCGCTTTCACCACAACCCTATCTCCGATCCAGCCTGCGACCCGATCTGCGGCCCAATCTGCTGCCCAATCTGCGACCAACCCAATCCCAGACTAGCGACACCCAACACCCTGATCTCATTGGCCGCGCACTGTAAGAATGAAAGCTGCAAGTCGCAAGCGCAGCCTGCGTTCTTGTTCGCAAGTGCGGAATTTTATTTACTCAGAGCGCTCACTATGTATACTCCGCCGCGAAATCAGCGCCCCGCACCAATGCGGCTGGCGCTTTACTCATTGGAATTTTTCAAAATGACCCTGCGCAATATTGCCATCATTGCCCACGTCGACCATGGGAAAACAACACTCGTAGACACCCTTTTCCGTCAAAGCGGAACGTTCCGGGACAACCAACAAGTGGCTGAACGGGCCATGGATCGGAACGAATTGGAAAAGGAACGTGGCATCACGATTCTGGCCAAATGTACGTCGGTGGTGTGGGAAGGAAACCGCATCAACATCGTCGACACCCCAGGCCATGCCGACTTCGGTGGTGAGGTCGAACGTATTTTGAGCATGGTCGACGGTGTGGTCATCCTGGTCGATGCCGCCGAAGGCCCGATGCCGCAAACCAAGTTCGTGACCCAGAAAGCCCTGGCCCTTGGCCTGAAGCCGATTGTGGTTATCAACAAGATCGACCGTCCCGATGGCCGTCCTGACGAAGTCCATGAAGAAGTGTTCGATCTGTTCGTGGCGCTCGATGCCAACGAAGACCAGCTCGACTTCCCGACCCTTTACGCCTCGGGCCGGAGCGGCTGGGCAGTGCGCAGTCTGGACGACCCGCGCGAAAATCTGCGTCCGCTGTTCGAAACCATCATCGAATATGTACCGGAGCCGAAACCATTGCGCGACCCAGCCTTGATGGACGAGCCGTTCGCGATGTTGGCTACCTTGCTCGACCGTGACAATTTCGTCGGTCGGACCCTGACCGGACGGATCGAACAGGGCCGGATCAAAACCGGCATGCCGATTAAAGTTCTTAATCGCGCGGGTGAGATCGTCGAACAATTCCGTGTGACCAAGTTGTTTGCGTTCGAGGGCCTTGAAAAGACCCCGGTCAGCGAAGCGTCTGCCGGCGATATCATCGCGATTGCCGGGATCACCACCGGCACGGTGGCCGATACGCTGTGCGCCCTTGAAGTGGTTGAACCGATCAAATCGCAACCGATCGATCCGCCAACCTTGTCCATGACGTTCGCCGCCAACACCTCGCCCTTGGCCGGTCGCGAAGGCAGCAAGGTGCAATCCCGCGTCATTCGTGACCGTCTGATGCAAGAAGCCGAATCCAACGTCGCCATCCACATCACCGAAAGTGCCGAACAAGACGCGCTCGAAGTCGCCGGTCGTGGTGAGTTGCAATTGGGCGTTCTCATTGAAACCATGCGCCGCGAAGGCTTCGAGCTGTCGATCAGCCGCCCCCGCGTTCTATTCCAAGAGGGCGAAAACGGCGAAAAGCTTGAGCCGATCGAAGAAGTGATGGTCGATGTCGACGATGCCTTTACCGGCACCGTGGTCGAAAAAATGACCGCCCGCAAAGCCGAATTGAAGGACATGCGTCCATCAGGTCTTGGCAAAACACGCCTGACTTTCTTGGCTCCGGCGCGTGGCTTGATCGGGTATCATGGTGAATTCCTGACCGATACCCGCGGCACCGGCATCATGAACAGAAGCTTCAACAGCTATGCCCCGCACAAAGGTCCGATTCGGGGCCGCAACAATGGCGTGTTGATTTCAAACTCCGCAGGTAAAGCAATGGCTTACGCCATGTTCTATCTGGAAGATCGCGGCATCATGATGATTGATCCGGGCTCGGACGTTTACGAGGGCATGATCATCGGCGAACACAGTCGTGATAACGACCTCGAGGTTAACCCCTTGAAAGCCAAGCAGTTGACCAACATTCGGACAACCAGCAAGGACGAACAGATCAGGTTAACGCCACCGCGCAAGCCTACGCTCGAGCAGGCGATCGCCTACATCAACGAGGACGAACTCGTTGAAGTTACACCGAAAAACATCCGTTTGCGGAAGCGTCATCTGGACCCGAACGAGCGTAAAAAAGCGTCGCGTGCAGCCTAATTTATTAGGCTGCCGCCAAGCATTTGATTGTTAATGCTTTTTTAACCTGCCCCAGATTTGCCATTTTGCTGCTGTCTCATCTGCGTCATAACAGATCAATAAACATGACGCAGAGCGAAGGGAGTCATCGCCATGACGACGGTACAGCACGAAGATGATCGGCACACGGTCCGCGCTACTCTCATGATCAGAATTATTGGTTTCACGGCTTTGGCCGCCTGCTCGGCCGTGGCGTTTGTGGGTATGACCCCAACCATGTGAGGCCTCGGCCGTAGGCCGACTGCAGTTCTCTTTTTACCTATCCAAGGCCAAGGCAAGTCTAGGCTTTATGCCTACGATGATGCCTTTGACTTCACGCCGGAGGTGCAACCCTCCGGCGTTTTTCTTGTCCGGTTGGCAACAGGCTCGTACGCCCAGGGGCATAAAGATCGGCGGTAATGCCAAACACCGCCAAGTCCCGCGATACGCCTCCGCTGACAATCAAAGATTCGGTCAAAGCGGCCATGGCCGGGGCGGTTTGCATGCCGAAGCCGCCCTGCCCCACGCACCAGAATAAGCCCGGGACGATCGGATCAAAGCCGACAACCGGTGTCTCGTCGGCGGTAAAGCTGCGCAACCCGGCCCATTTGCGCTCGATGCGCGGCACCGCTATATCCAGGACGGATTGTACCCGGGCCACAGCCACCGCCACATCTTGTTCATCCGGCTGAACATCCTGAGGCGGCATCGGCGTGACATCTCCGGGGGAGGCTAAAATGCGCCCGCTCTCCGGTTTGAAATAAAACTGATCGTCCGCATCGAGTACCAACGGCCAGGCGTTATGCGCCAACGGTTCAGGTGCCGGTATCATCACAATGGTGCGGCGCTTGGGCACCAGCCCGACCGGTTCGGCCCCAGCGATCACCGCCACCTGATCGCCCCAGGCCCCAGCAGCGTTGACCACAACCGGTGCGGTGAACGTCGCGCCCGCTGTCGTCACGACAGTCCAGCACCCCTCGGCCCAGCGCAGTGTCTGGACCTGCTGGTTGGTATGGATCTGCCCACCATGGCGCTGGATCGTTTTCAAGAAACCCTGATGCATGGCATGAACAAAGATATCCTGACAGTCCGGATCCCAGACCCCAGCCGCGGCATAGTCGGGACGTATCAACGGCACGCGGCGATTAATCGTCACCGCATCGACCATAGCCACAGACGGCAAGACTGCGTTTTTGTCTGCATAAAGCGCCTGAAGGCTGGCCTGTTGATCCGGCCGGGCGATAAACAATGCCCCCCGGTCGTGCACCAATGGCACGGTGCTGAAATCATCGGGTGGGGTTTGAAAAAATGCCTTCGACGCCGTGGTCAAACGGCGCACCGCTTCATTGCCATAGGTTTCCGCAAAAAACGCCGCCGACCGACCTGTGGTGTGATACCCGGCGATATGTTCCTGGTCTAGCAGCAGGACACGGCCATGCCTGCATAAACCATAGCCTGCCGATGCACCGGCGATCCCGGCGCCTATAACGATAAAATCCGCGTCACCACTGACCATGGCTTAAATGCTTTCCGGCATCTCCGTGCTAGGGTACATAGAGCTCAGACAAAGCGGCAGAGTACAGGGACAATTCGGGACCCGTCTTGAACCATATTCATGCGCTGATGACATAAGCCGGTCAGATATAAGTGACCAAGCCCAAGATGAGAAGACAAAGCCTTGACTGACCCTGAAATTTTGACTGATGCAAAAATTACCGAACTCGCCGCTTTTGCGGAACGATTGGCCGATGCCGCCGCCGCCGTGAGCATGGGATATTTCCGGCAGCCCATCGATATCACGAACAAAGCCGGTGAATTCGCGTTCGATCCCGTGACCCGCGCCGACCAGGAGGCCGAAGCAGCCATGCGCGCGCTCATCACCGCGACCTATCCCGATCATTCCATTATCGGCGAAGAACATGGGGTGACGGAAAACGGCAATCTTTATACATCACGCTATTCTTGGGTGCTCGATCCGATCGACGGCACCCGCGCCTTTATTTCCGGGTTGCCGTTATGGGGAACATTGATTGCCTTGCACGACGGCATCAAACCGATCATCAGTGTTATGGATCATCCGGCCACCGGCGAACGCTTTGTCGGCATTCCAGGCAAATCTTGGCTCAAAGATCGCGTTCTAAAAACCCGCCCCTGCGCCAGTTTGAGCGACGCAACTCTATCGACCACCGACCCGGCCTTGCTTGCGCCTGGGAGCGAGCGCGACGCCTATGACGCTGTCGCCGAGAAAACCCGGCTCATCCGCTACGGCTATGATTGTTATGCTTATGCCATGGTGGCGCTCGGCTTCATGGATATTGTGGTCGAAGCCGGACTGAAACCCTATGACGTCCAAGCCTTGATCCCAGTGGTCGAGGGCGCCGGCGGTATCGTCACCAACTGGTCCGGCGGGCCCGCCGACCAGGGTGGGCAAATCATCGCTGCGGGCGACAAACGCGTTCACGCCGAGGCGCTGGAAATCCTTCGCTCCGCCAGTGCATGACCACTGTCAATTTTTCCTGGCCCCTTTTTTAGAGCCCATCGTCCTTGTGGAGATATGGACCACCGGATCAAGTCCGGTGGTGACGGGTTAAAAAAGGCACCTCCACATCGTCATTGCCGGACTTGATCCGGCAATCCACCTCCGGCTTTGCTTGCGGATCACCAAACCACTTCCGGCTTCGCCTGCGGATGGGCTTACCCCATGAAACGATCAAACGCGGCCCAGAACTGGGCTTGAATGTCGTCGCGTTCTTTCAAGACTTCATGGCGCGCGTCGGGGATCTCGGTGATCTTCGCCGTTGGCATGCGTGACGCGAAATTGCGGATGTCTGGGTTGGCGACCACATGATCGGCGCCGGCCAGCACAAACAGCGATGGTGTCGTGATGGCCTCGGCAAAGCCTGAGCTCCGCAACAGGGCAATAGAATCCAAAGCCGCACCGAGCCAGCCATAGGTTACCCCACCCAACCCCAAATCCGGATTGTTACGGCAGAAAAAGATTTCATCCTGCAGGCGCTCGGGGTCGGAACTCAACAGGCCAGCCTCCGCCGCTCGATTGGCTTCGGTATAGGGGCCTTGGGCTGGGGCAAACCGATCCTGCCACCCGAACCGGCGGGCGGTCGCGACAATCGTCCGCGCCAGCGTTTGCGGTAAAAAGCCGAAATGGATGCCGACCATCGGCGCGATGAACACCGCCCGGGAAATCTGGCCAGGATGATCATGCAGGTAACGCAGCCCGATGTGCCCGCCCATGGAATGGCACAGCAGTCGATAGGGGCTGGGCAGAAGGCGTTCAATCTGGTCTATGGCCACCGCCAAATCGCGAACAAAATCGGCAAAATCGCCGCTATGACCCTTATTGCGATCCGGCAGCAAGCGATCCGACAAGCCTTGTCCGCGCCAGTCGACGGCAGCAACCGCATACCCCCGATCCAAAAGGTCTGCGACCGTCTCGAAATATTTCTCAATGAATTCGCGGCGCCCTTGCAGAATAACCACCGTTCCCCGCGATTGGTCGCGATACGCCGGCCAGGTCATCAATCTTAATCTTTTGCCATCAGCGCTGGTCAAATGATGCGTTTCGGCACCTTTCGGAGCCGTTCGACGTCTATCGGCGTTATTTTTGATCTCTGTCATAATGGCGAGCATCATCGTCGCTTATAAAGTTTCGGTAAAGGGCCGACATCGCCTTGACAGTCAGCGCCTTTTCGCCTTTCTAGGGCTACGATTATGGAAATCGCCATAAAATCCCCTCGCCCTTCAAATCCCCCCTTGACCTTTTTTATAATAATTCTAAATTACAGCCTATCGAATTTACGCATACCAACCGCATAACAGGAGTAATGCATGTCTCTGATTGGTAAAAAAGCGCCTGACTTTACAGCTCAAGCCGTTCTCGCTGACGATCAAATCGTCAACTTGACCCTGAGCGAGCATTTAAAAGGCAGCTATGGCCTGATTTTCTTCTACCCGCTCGATTTCACCTTTGTTTGCCCATCAGAAATCATCGCGTTCTCGAACCGTATTTCGCGTTTTGAAGAACTGGGCGTGAAAGTCGTCGGCGTCAGCGTTGACAGCCAATTCTCTCACTTTGCATGGCGTCAAACCCCTGTTGAAAAAGGCGGTATCGGACCGATCAAATTCCCGCTCGTGGCCGACATCACCAAGCAGATTGCCCGCGACTATGACGTCTTGATTAACGAAGCTGTTGCTCTGCGCGGTTCGTTCTTGATCGATAAAGAAGGTCTGATCCGTCATTATGTGATCAACGATCTGCCGCTCGGCCGTAACGTCGACGAATCGATCCGTATGGTTGAAGCTCTGCAATTCCATGAAGAAAACGGCGAAGTTTGCCCAGCTGGCTGGCAAAAAGGCGAAAAAGGTATGAAAGACACCGCGGAAGGTGTTGCATCTTACCTCGCTGAAAAAGCGTCTTCGCTCTAATTTCCCGTTAAGCTTCGCTAAAATGTGACGTGTGCGGCCCCTTGTTGGGGCCGCTCATGACCCTAGTTTTTAAGTCCCGGCTTTTTAGCTATTAGATAAAAGGACCAACCATGGCCACAAAACACACCAAAGTACTCATTATCGGCTCCGGTCCCGCAGGATACACAGCGGCTATTTATGCTGCGCGCGCCAATCTGAAACCTGTTTTGGTTCAAGGCATGCAGCCGGGCGGACAATTGACGATCACCACCGATGTTGAAAACTATCCCGGGTTCGCCGATCCGATCCAAGGCCCTTGGCTGATGGAACAAATGTCGGCTCAGGCCGCCCATGTGGGTACGGAACTCATTACCGATCTGATCGTCGACATCGATTTTTCCAAGCGCCCGTTTGTGGCCAAGGGCGACAGCGGCGACGAATATATTGCTGAAACCGTGGTCATTGCTACCGGTGCTCAAGCGCGTTGGCTCGGCATTCCATCCGAAGATGCATTCCAAGGGTTCGGCGTCTCGGCTTGCGCCACCTGTGATGGGTTTTTCTATCGCGGCAAGGAAGTTGTGGTCATCGGCGGTGGCAACAGCGCCGTAGAAGAAGCGCTGTTCCTGACCAATTTCGCCACCAAAGTGACCTTGATCCATCGTCGCGACAGCTTGCGTGCTGAAAAAATTGCCCAAGACCGCTTGTTCCGTAACCCGAAGATCGCCGTTGTATGGGATTCGGCTATCGACGAAATTTTGGGTGATACCGACCCTGTTCGTAGCGTCACCGGCGTTCGCGTCAAGAATGTGAAAACCGGCGCGACCGAGGTCATCAAAACCGACGGCGTGTTCGTTGCGATCGGCCATACGCCATCCACAGCCTTGTTCAAAGGCAAGGTCGCTATGGATGATGAAGGCTATATCATCACGGCCCCGGACAGCACCGCAACCTCTGTCGAAGGTGTCTTTGCGGCCGGTGACGTGAAAGATAAGACCTTCCGCCAAGCCGTAACCGCTGCCGGTATGGGTTGCATGGCCGCCCTTGAAGCCGAACGGACCCTGGCTATCTGGGAAAGCGTGGCCGTGGCCGCTGAATAAGATAGATTTAGCGTATTTTCTATATCGCAAAGCCCCTTTGCCAAAAAGGGGCTTTGTTTTTTGTGCATTTGGTGGACTTTTTCGTATCCGGTTTTAATCTACCAATCCGAAAAAGACGATCAGGGGATAGCCATGGATTGGGATAAGCTGCGCGTTTTTCATACGGTTGCAGAAACCGGCAGCTTCACTCATGCCGGTGACAGGCTGAATCTGAGTCAATCCGCCGTGAGCCGCCAGATTCGTGCGCTCGAAGAAGAACTGAACGTCACGCTGTTTCATCGTCATGCCCGCGGTCTGACCTTGACTCAGGAAGGGGAACTGCTGTTCCAAACCGCCGAAGATGTGGTCAGCCGCATCCGTCGCACCGAAAAGCAACTGCAAGAAGGGCTGGAAACACCGCAGGGTGAGCTCAAAATCACCTCGACGCTCAGTTTCGGGTCGACCTGGCTGACCCATAACATCAAAGACTTTTTGGATCTTTATCCGGAAATCGACGTGCAATTGTTGTTGTCGGACCAGGATCTCGATCTGACGACCCGGGAAGCGGATGTGGCCATACTGTTCCATCCCCCGGAACACGCCGATTTGATCCAGCGACAATTATTATCGATCCGGCAGTATATCTACGCTTCGCCTGATTATTTGGCACGCCACGGCACACCGAAATCCGTCGAAGACCTGGATAACCACAAGCTCGTGATCTATGGCCCGACCAGCATCGCGCCGATCCGCGACATCAATTGGATTGTCCAAGTGGGTAGGAATGGCCCACCACGCCGCCCCGTGGTCAGAATCAACAACGTTTACGCTGCTTTGCAAGCTGTGAAGTCAGGAATCGGCCTGGCCGCGCTGCCTGAATACCTTGTTCGTGGCACCACTGGGGTCGTTCGGGTCCTGGATGAAGTGGCTAGTCCTGCTTTCCGCGTTTACCTCGTCTATCACGAGAATGAGCGTAACTCTAAGAGAATAGTAGCTTTTCGGGACTTTCTCCTGAAAAAGATCGCCGAAGTGCGGCTCTGACAAGCCATGCATAAAACGCATGGTTGCGCTGCAAAAATAAGGGTGGACCCACCCCCCCGAACATCATATTTATAGTACCAGATGTTGCGTCGCAGCATCACCCTTCGAAACGACCTCCCAAGTGTTTCGAACGGATGCGGTCCCATCCCTCCTCCCCGATTTGTGGGGCCGCGTTGTTTCATTGTCTCTCTCAGACATGAAGCCTCCCTATTTCACACTTCCGGGCCTTTGGCCCGGATTTTTTTTGCCCAAACGACAAGCATATGCCACCGATCTAAGCAGCCATTTGCTGTTGATTTAAGCGCAATTTTTGTGCAACGCAGCATAAGAATAAGCTATCAAGAAAATGCATAGTACAACACGTCATCTTATTTACGGTACGGCAGCCTGGGGTTTCCCACGGCCCTGTTGGCCCATTTGTCCTTAAAACGACAAGACACCATAAAAAAGGCCGCGATCACCGCGGCCCTTCTTCTATCCTCAAATCAGGAAACAGCTATTCCAGCAAACTACGCAACATCCAAGCTGTCTTTTCATGCGTATCAAGCCGCTGGGTCACCAAATCAACCGTAGCCTCGTCATTGCCTTCCTCGGCTGCGGGTAGAATTTGGCGGGCTGTCCGACAGACGGCCTCATGCCCCTTGACCAAGTCCGCGACCATTTCCATGGCTTTCGGCACACCGTCCACTTCCTCGATCGAGGTCAGTTTGGAATACGCCTTATAGGTCCCAGGCGCTGCCTCCCCCAAAGCCCGCATCCGTTCAGCGACCGTATCTACCGCCAACGAAAGCTCGGTATACTGGGTTTGGAACATCGTGTGCAGGGTGTTGAAATGGGGCCCCGTCACATTCCAATGGTAGTTATGGGTTTTCAAATAGAGGGTGTAACTATCGGCCAGCAAACGCGCCAGGCCTTCTGCGATCTCTTTCCGCGATTTGGCTGGGATGCCGATGTTAATATCCATCTTTTTCTCCATCATTCTGAGTTTAATTTCATATCTTTATATCATAGTTTTTAGTAATTAAAAACTATATTAGACTCTGTTCCCTGATATTTACAGACTAGGAATGGTGTTGTTAGCATGGCAGATTGTAGGTGAATTCGGCAGCAAAAACATGACACAAATCAAATCGCCCCCACGATCTTCCGAAGTTGGCCACGCGACCGCCAAGACCGTGACGGCACGACGTCAAGCAACGGCAGGCCAGTCAAATACCAGAGCCACCACCATGGGCGAATGGGCCGTTGCCAATGAAACCGCCATTGAATTCCGGGCCAATGGCGAAAGTCTGGCGGTGATGATGGCCACCCCCGCCGATCTTGAGGATTTTGCGGTCGGCTTTGCCTTAACCGAAGGCATTGCCCCTAACCCTGCCGCAGTGACGGCCATCAACGTTGAAACCGTGGCCCTCGGCATAATCGTGTCGATGACGATCACCGATATGGGGGCGATCCCCGAGCGTGGCTTAGAAGGCCGCTCTGGCTGCGGGCTGTGCGGTGTGCGGACCCTGACCGATGCCATGCAATGCAGCCGCAGCGTCACACCACGGCCGACACCATCCATGCAGGCTGTCCAGACCGCGGTTCAAACCATCCGCAGCCATCAGACCCTCAATCAAATCACCCATGCCGTGCACGCCGCCGCTTGGTGCGACAACGCGGGCGCGATTATTGCCATCCGCGAAGATGTCGGTCGCCACAACGCCTTGGACAAGCTGATCGGCTGGATGAGCCGCCATAACATCGACCCGACCCGAGGATTCTGTTTACTGACAAGCCGTTTAAGTTTTGAACTGGTGAAAAAGTCGGCCGCCGCCGATATCGGGGTCGTGGTCGCCATATCGGCGCCAACGGCGCTCGCCTTATCGATGGCGCGGGAAGCCGAGATGACGGTCATTGCAGTTGCCCGCGATGACGGCCATGTCGTTTTCATCGACAATCCGCATGATGACAATTCTCACGATTTTGGCCCATGATCCGTACCAAAGACTTGCTCGACCTGTTGTTGCACCGTCAATCCGCCTCGGCCAAGCGCTTGCTTGCCCCAGGCCCGAACGACGCGGAACTTCATATGATTGTCGCCGCTGCCTTGACGGCTCCCGACCATGGCGATCTTAAACCCTGGCGTTTTCTGATTATCCCCGACACCAGCCGCGACGCCTTGGCCGATTTATTCGCCGCTGCCGCCGAACGCGACACACCCGGCAGCGGCGACAAAGCCCGCGAAAAATCACGAAACGCACCCTGTTTGGTGGCCATCATTGCCCGCATCACCCCCGATCATAAAATCCCGGTTGCTGAACAATATGCGTCGGTCGGCGCGGCGATGGCGCATATGCTGCTGGCCGCCAACGCTTTGGGCTATGGCGCCGTGGTGCTTTCGGGCGCACGCACGCGCGACCCGGATTTCAAAGCCGGACTAGGACTTGATGCTGCCGAAGATCTGGTCGGCTTCGTCAATATCGGCACACTGGGCGAGGCTGGAAAACCAAAAACACGACCGAGCCTTGACGATCATCTTCGCGTTTGGACACCTGAATAATGTCGACCGTTGCCGTTATTTTTGCCGGTGGCAAAGGGCAAAGACTGGGCGGCGTCGACAAGGCTTTGCAGCCGTTGGGTGACCA
This sequence comes from Alphaproteobacteria bacterium, assembly GCA_037189785.1. GTDB lineage: Bacteria > Pseudomonadota > Alphaproteobacteria > Sphingomonadales > Govanellaceae > Govanella. Next base: position 1,722 of record JBBCIP010000270.1, on the reverse strand, counting down.
GCCCTTGATCGGCCATATCATCGCCCGCCTTGAACCACAAACCGTGCGGATCGTGATCAACGCCAATGGCGATCCCGGACGGTTTGCAAAATTCGGGTTGGATGTGGTGAGTGATCTATCAGGCAGCGCGCTCGATGGCCCGTTTTTAGCGTTGGCAACGGCCTTGCGTGTTTTTGCTGACGACGCAAGCGCCAGCCATTTGCTGACGGTGCCGACCGACACCCCGTTTTTACCTGATGATTTAGTGGCCCGTTTGCAGGCCGCAGGGAGCCCCGCTGCCTGGGCTGCCGCCGATGGTCAGCATCCGACCATCTGTCTATGGTCGCGCCAAGGGGCCGCCCGCGCAGACCAACAGCTTGCGCGATTTTCCGGGCAACGTTTGGAAGATGTGATCCGGGCCTGTGGTGGCCAAGCGGTCGGCTTCGACAACGCCGACCAGTTCTTAAACATCAACCGCCCCGTCGATCTTAAAAAAGCGATCGATATCAAGGGCGGTTGATTTAACTCAGACAATACCGAGCGGCACGATTAACGAAGCGCAGCGCACGCCTTTTGGATACGGCCGCAGGCTTCGGTCAGTTCCTGTTCCGATGTGGCATAGGAAATGCGGAAATGCGGGCTCAGGCCGAACGCTTCACCATGCACCACGGCAACCCCAACGTCCTCCAGCAGATAACTCACGAAATCGAGGTCCGAGGTGATGACCGTGCCGGTCGGTGTCTTTTTGCCGATCAAACCAGCGAGGCTTGGGTAGACATAAAACGCCCCTTCCGGTTTCGGGCAATGCAAGCCCGGGGCTTGATTGATCATGCTGACCACCAGATCGCGACGCTGTTGGAACGACTGCGCCCGGGTCTTCAAGAAATCTTGCGGGCCGGTCAAAGCTTCGACCGTGGCGGCTTGGCTGATCGAGCATGGGTTTGACGTCGATTGCGACTGCATGGTGCCGATGGCTTTGATCAAATGCTTAGGACCACCCGCGAAACCGATGCGCCAGCCGGTCATGGCATAAGCTTTGGCCACACCGTTCATGGTCAAGGTCCGGTCATAAAGGCCCGGCTCGACCTGAGCGACGGTTTGGAAGGTCATGCCGTCATACAGGATATGTTCGTAAATATCGTCGGCCAGCACATAGACATGGGGATGACGCAGCAATACGTCGGTCAGAGCCTTCAATTCCGCATGGGTGTAAGCCGCGCCGGATGGGTTCGACGGCGAGTTCAAAATGACCCATTTGGTCTTCGGCGTGATGGCGCGGTCCAAAGCCTCGGCGGTGACTTTGAAGCCCGTTTCCATGGTCGCCTCAACGAACACCGGCGTGCCGCCAGCCAGCAACGCCATATCCGGATAAGACACCCAGTAAGGCGTTGGGATAACCACTTCGTCACCTGGGTTCAAAGTCGCCATGAAGGCGTTATAGATCGTGTGCTTGCCGCCGCAGTTTACCGTGATCTGATCGCGGGCATAGGTCAGGCCGTTGTCGCGCTTGAACTTCAGGATCACCGCATCCTTTACCGCAGCGGTGCCGTCCACCGCCGTATATTTGGTGTCGCCCTTGCGGATAGCGGCAATGGCCGCGTCTTTGACGTTATCCGGGGTGTCGAAATCCGGCTCGCCCGCGCCAAGACCAATAATGTCTTTACCAGCCGCTTTAAGTTCGGCGACCTTTCCGGTCAGCGCAACGGTTGGAGACGGCTTGATCCGCGATAAAGCGTCCGAAAT
>JBBCIP010000269.1:0-5657 GCA_037189785.1 Alphaproteobacteria bacterium | reverse complement strand
CAATGCCTGGGATAACGAAGATTTTGTCAAAGCGGTGAAAGCCACCGGGCAAATGCAATTGATCATCGCCGGCGTCGTCACTGAAGTTTGCGTTGCATTCCCAGCGTTGTCGGCGATCGAAGAAGGCTATGATGTGTTTGTGATTACCGACGCCTCCGGCACGTTCAATGAAATCACCCGTCATTCAGCCTGGGATCGGATGTCGGCGGCCGGTGTGCAGTTGATGACATGGTTCGGTGCGGCGTGTGAACTCCATCGCGATTGGCGCAACGACATCGAAGGCATGGGCACGTTGTACTCGAACCATATCCCTGATTATCGCAATCTGATTACAAGTCATAACGCCTTGACCGGAGCCAAATAGCAGACGGTCGATCAATGAAAAAAGCCCCGATTAATCGGGGCTTTTTTGCAATTATACGATGATACGATTGTTATTCCGCAGCGGCCGTAACCGGCGCCCAGCGTAAAATCGGTTTACGGGCGGCGGCGGTTTCATCCAAGCGCCGACGTGGTGCATTGACCGGGGCGTTCTGGAATTGCGACACATCGCCATTGGCGCCGGCTTTGGCGGCAATCGCCAAACCGCGCAACACGGCAATGAACTCATCCAGTGTTTGCTTGCTTTCGGTTTCGGTCGGCTCGATCAACAACGCACCATGCACGACCAAGGGGAAATACATGGTCATGGGGTGGAAGCCTTCGTCGATCAGGGCTTTGGCGAAATCCAAGGTCGACACGCCGCTGTCTTTCAAGAACCGGTCATCGAACAAGGCTTCATGCATACACGGGCCGTCGAACGATGGCGTCATGACGTCTTTTAATGACGCCAAGATATAATTGGCGTTCAACACTGCGTCTTCCGCCACTTGCCGCAACCCGTCTGAGCCGTGGCTCATCATGTAAGACAAGGCCCGCACATACATGCCCATCTGACCATGAAACGCGGTCAGGCGACCAAAGCTGGTTGGGCGTTCGTTGCCATGCTCAATCAACCGATACCCATCAGCGGTTTTCTCAACGGCGGCCACCGGTACAAAAGGAGCCAAGGCTTCCGAAAACACAACCGGGCCGGAGCCAGGTCCGCCGCCGCCATGTGGAGTCGAAAATGTTTTGTGAAGATTGATATGCATGGCATCGACGCCAAGATCGCCCGGGCGCACCCGACCGACGATGGCGTTGAAATTGGCGCCATCGCAATAAAAATATGCGCCGGCCGCATGAACGGCGTCGGCGATTTCGATGATCTCACTTTCAAACAGACCGCAGGTGTTAGGGTTAGTCAACATCAGCGCAGCGACATCAGGGCCGAGTTTGGATTTCAACGCCGCGAGGTCAACGCGGCCACGCTCGTTGGCCGGGATCGACACCACATCATAGCCACAAAGCGCCGCGGTGGCCGGATTGGTGCCATGGGCTGATTCCGGCACCAGCACAACCTTGCGGGCATCGCCCTTGGCGTCATGGGCGGCGCGAATGGCCATCAAGCCGCATAATTCACCATGAGCCCCGGCTTTCGGTGACAGGGCCACGGCGGGCATGCCGGTCAATGTTTTCAACCAATGCTCCAACTCATGCATCAAGGCCAGCGCCCCTTGCACGGTCGATTGTGGTTGCAGCGGATGAATGTCACCGAAGCCCGCCAGCCGCGCCATCTTTTCGTTCAAGCGCGGGTTATGCTTCATGGTGCAGGACCCAAGCGGATAGATTGCCAAATCAATCGCATGATTCTGGCGGCTCAGGCGGGTGTAATGCCGCATTGTTTCGGGTTCCGATAATCCGGCTAATCCGATCGTGGCCTTACGCTCTAATCCGCCCAGACGGGATGCGACTTTGGGGACTTCAGGAAAATCAACACCCGAACGGGTGACGTCGCCAAGCTCGAACAACAACGCTTCCTCATGACTCAAGCCTTTATGGCCTGAAATGGTGTCGTTGTTGTTTGCGGTCCCATCTATGTTGTCGATATTGGTCGGCCGTCCTTGTTTGTTCATCATATCACGGCCTCCTTCAAGGCAGCGACCAACTCGTCTTGGTCGGCGTCGGTGTTAATCTCGGTCGATGCGATCAACAGATAGTTTTCAAATCCGGCGCCCGGCAGCAAGCGCGATACCGGCACACCGGCCAACACATTGCGGGCGGCCAAGCGGTCGACCACGGTCGCAGCCGCGACCGGCAGCTTTACCGTGAATTCGTTGAAGAACGTATCGTTGATCACGGTCAAGCCCGGCACGGTTTTCAGTTTATCGGCCAGTTGTACGGCCTTAGCGTGATTGATGGCGGCCAGTTTTCTTAATCCAGATTCGCCCAGTAACGTCAGGTGGATGGTGAACGCCAATGCGCCTAGGCCCGAATTGGTGCAGATGTTGCTCGTCGCTTTTTCACGGCGGATATGTTGTTCGCGTGTCGATAGCGTCAGCACGAAGCCACGGCGGCCATCGGCGTCGATGGTTTCACCACATAACCGACCGGGCATTTGCCGCACATATTTCGATCGTGTCGCGAACAGGCCAAGATAAGGACCACCGAAATTCAAACCGTTGCCGATTGATTGACCTTCGGCGACGACGATATCGGCGCCCATTTCACCGGGCGACATGAGTGCGCCCAAAGACACCACCTCAGTGACGACCACAATCAACAAGGCCCCGGCATCTTGGGCTGCTTTGGCAAGCGGGCGCAGGTCGGCCACATGACCGAACGCGCTCGGGTTTTGCACGACGACGCAGGATGTCTCACTGTCGATTTGCGCGATCAGATCATCGGGCGCGGTGATGGCCACCGCATTGGTGACGATCTCGTCATCGGTATATTTGGTGACGGTTTTGATGACATCGACATAGTGCGGATGCAGACCGCCCGACAAAATCGCTTTCTTGCGGCGGGTGATGCGACGCGCCATCAGCACCGCTTCACCGGCACCGGTTGATCCGTCATACATCGACGCATTGGCCACATCCATACCGGTCAGCATCGCCACTTGCGTTTGGAACTCGAACAAAACTTGCAAGGTGCCTTGGGCGATTTCCGGCTGATAGGGGGTGTAGGATGTCAGAAATTCGCCGCGTTGGATAAGATGATCGACGCTCGCCGGGACATGATGGCGATAGGCTCCGGCGCCGACAAAAAACGGCACGCTGGCTGCCGGTGTATTGCGCGCGGCCATGCGGCCAAGTGTGCGCTCCACATCCAATTCACTTTGATGGCCCGGCAGATCGACCGGCGCCTTGAGCCGTGCCGATACCGGCACATCGCGAAACAGATCATCAACCGATGCCGCACCAATCACGCCCAACATGGCGCTGCGATCGGCCGACGAAAGAGGAAGATAGCGCATCACGCATGCTCCTCGAGGAAAGCGTTATAAGCGTCTTCGGTCATCAGATCATCAAGCTGGCTTGGGTCCGACAATGTCAGTTTGTAAAACCATGCCGATGCTTGGGCGTCGCTGTTGATGAGTGCGGGTTCATCGACGACGGCGGTGTTTTGGTCTGTCACGGTGCCTGATACCGGCGCGTAAATGTCGCTGGCGGCTTTCACGGATTCGACAACCGCGGATGCGTCACCGGCTTTGAATGTTTTGCCGACGTCGGGCAATTCGACAAACACCACATCGCCCAACTGACTTTGTGCGAAATCGCTGATTCCGACGGTGCCGATGTTACCGTCGACTTTGATCCATTCATGATCTTTGGTGAAATAGGTGGCCATGGCTTGTGTATCTTTCTGTTGTTTTGATGACGGTTATTTTGACGTTATGTGTTTTTGCGATAGTAGCGGTGTGGTGTGAACGGCAATGACACGACTTCGGCATCGATCGGTTTGCCGCGCAACACCAGCCTGAGCTTGGTGCCGACGGCGGCCAGGTCGGCTCGCACATAGCCCATGGCCACAGGGCCGCCGACGGTCGGCCCAAAGCCGCCGCTGGTGATGATCCCGACGACGTGATCGTTGGTGTCGATGATCTCGGCTCCTTCACGGACCGGGGCGCGTCCTTCGGGTTTGATCCCGACGCGCTTGCGGGCAGCGCCAGCCTTGGCGGTGGCCAGGATGGTCTCGGCGCCTGGGAAATTGGCTTCTTCCCGCCGCCGCTTAGGAATTGCCCACATCAGAACGGCTTCGGCCGGGGTGGTGGTGGTGTCGATATCGTGACCATAAAGGCATAGCCCAGCTTCGAGCCTGAGCGAATCGCGGGCCCCGAGCCCGATCGGCTCGACTTCCGCCTCGGCCAGCAACGCCTCGGCCAGGGCCACGGCAGCATGGTTTGGGACTGAAATTTCGTATCCATCTTCGCCGGTATAGCCTGAGCGGCTGATATAGCAATCACGGTCCAGAACGGTGAAAACGCCGGATTCCATGAAATCGAGATCGGCGACGTCGGGCGCGAACCGGGCCAGCACTGTGGCTGCTTTCGGCCCCTGCAAAGCCAGAAGGGCGCGATCATCAAGTCGGGTTAATGTGGCTTTGCCCTGAAGCTTCGCTTCGATATGGGCGAAATCGGCGTCTTTGCAGCCGGCATTGACGACAAGATACAACCGATTCTCGCCCAAAGCCGGGACCACCCGGGTCACCATCAGATCATCCAAGATGCCGCCGTCTTCGGCCAGCAACAGGCTGTAGCGAATGCGGCCCGGGGTCAGCCCCTGGATGTCGCCGGGCAACAGGGTTTCAAGGACTTGGGCGACATCGACGCCGGCCGCGCCGTCCAAAAAGGCCTGGCCCATGTGCGACACATCGAACAACCCGGCTGCGTCGCGGGTCTGCGCGTGTTCTTTGAGAATACCGCTCGGGTATTGCACCGGCATTTCATAGCCGGCGAACGGCACCATGCGGGCGCCACGACTGACATGAAAATCGAATAAAACTGTGCGTGCTACATCAGCGCTGTCTTGTCCCGACATACTACTCCTGTCCAATGCTTATAGGGCCACATCAAGACGGCTTTACACCGTCTGCTGTACCCCCTCTGTCATTGGACCTGAGAGATTTTGCCGTGACTTTACATAAGATCCTTACATAAAGCCCGACTTACCCCGTCGGTGAAGATCCGGCCTAGAATGACGACCGATCTTGCTTTCCAGAGCGCCAACCCCATTGCGGTCCTTTGCGCCTGAGAGTTTCCGGGGTGGTTGCTCCTTCGGCGACGACTGTAACAGCCGCGCTCTCCCGCATGAGGCATTGCTGGCAAGTGCGCTCGATAATAGGTAGGGCAAAAGTTTAGTCAACGACTCTTTCTCGGGGCGCCGACGCCGTCCAAGACCGAACATTGGATTGCCGGGTCAAGCCCGGCAATGACGATGTGGGAACGTCATAGTATTAATCCGTCACCACCGTGGGACCGTCACCGTACTAATCCGTCACCACCGGGTTCGACCCGGTGGTCCATGGCACCACGAGCACACCGGCGACAACGATGGATTACCGGGTCAAACCCGGCAATGACGGAGGTAATATTCGTCACCACCGCGGGACCGTCACCGTACTAATTCGTCACCACCGGGCTCGACCCGGTGGTCCATGGCACCACGCGTACACCGGCGACAACGATGGATCGCCGGGTCAAGCCCGGCAATGACGGATGTAATATTCGTCACCACCGCGGGTCCGTCATCGGACTAATCCGTCACCACCGGGCTCGACCCGGTGGTCCATGGCAC
>JBBCIP010000268.1:0-8364 GCA_037189785.1 Alphaproteobacteria bacterium | reverse complement strand
CAAAACCCGGTCACGCGAAGTGAGCGAGTGGCTGAAACGATTTGAAGAGAGCGTTCATGTCCCAGCCTAAAGCATCGGCGTCAAAACCAGATACCGGTCCGTTGCTGCTCGACAGCAACGCGGCCGATTTCGCTCAAGCCTTCGCCGCCATGTTGCATGCCAATCGTGACGACGCGGCTGAGGTGACGGTGCAAGTCGCGGCCATTCTCAAAGCCGTGCGCGAGCGTGGTGATGACGCGGTGCTGGATTATACGGCACGGTTCGATCGCTTACCGCTGACCGCCGATACAATGGCCATTTCCAAAGCCGATATTGCCGCCGCACGATCCCAATGCCCGGCCGAGACCGTCGCCGCGTTGGAACTCGCCGCCGCCCGCATCAAGGTGTTCCACCAACAACAATTGCCAAGCGGCCTAAGCTACACCGACGACGCCGGCGTCAAGCTTGGCTATCGCTGGACTGCCCTTCAAGCCGCCGGTTTGTATGTGCCGGGCGGCAAGGCCAATTACCCTTCATCGGTGCTGATGAATGCGATCCCGGCAAAAGTTGCGGGCGTCGATCGTTTGGTGATGGTGGTGCCGACCCCGGACGGTGTTATCAATCCATTGGTGTTGGTTGCGGCGGACATTTCCGGCGTTGATGAAGTCTATCGCATCGGCGGCGCCCAAGCAGTCGCCGCTTTGGCCTATGGCACGGCAACCATTCGTCCGGTCGATAAAATCACCGGTCCCGGCAACGCCTATGTCGCCGAAGCCAAACGCCAAGTGTTCGGCACGGTCGGGATCGATATGATCGCCGGTCCATCGGAAATTCTGGTGGTGGCCGACAAGGATAACAATCCATCCTGGATCGCTGCAGATTTGTTATCGCAAGCGGAGCATGACGAAGCGGCGCAATCTGTTTTGATCACCGACGATCGCGCCTTTGCCGAGGCCGTCATCGCCGCCGTCGACGACCATCTGCAAGTTTTGGAACGCCGCGACATCGCCCGCAAAAGCTGGGTCGCGAATGGTGTCGTCATCATCGTTCCCAGTTTGGAGGACGCCATCCCATTGGTCGACGCCATCGCCCCTGAACATTTGGAATTGGCTGTTGCCGATCCTGATGCCTTAATGGCGCGGGTGCGCAATGCCGGATCGATCTTCCTTGGTCGTCACACGCCGGAAGCGATCGGCGATTATGTGGCCGGCCCCAATCACGTTCTGCCGACATCACGAAGCGCACGGTTTTCATCGGGATTGTCGGTGTTTGATTTTATGAAACGCAGCACCTTCATTCAGTGCAGTCCGACATCGGTGAATGCCATCGGTCCGGCCGCTGTCACGCTTGCGGACTCCGAAGGATTGGGGGCCCATGCTTTGTCTGTTGCATTACGTTTAGATCCGACAAAAGGAGGATAGCGGCATGACCGGTGAGGACGGTACGCGGGATCCCCGCAAGCGCATCACCGATTTAAGGCTCGACGAAAAGTCGATCCTGCGCCGCAACCCTGATATCGAACACGAACGCCAAGTGGCGATTTTCGATTTGTTGGAAGACAACGCGTTCGAACCGACTCACGTTTACGATAAGGGCTATGTCGGACCGTTCCATGTGGTGTTGCGCATGGAAGACAATCGCCTTGCGATCGATGTCAAAAACAATACGAATATTCTGCTTGAAACCATCGTCTTGCCATTGACGCCGTTTCGGCGCGTCATCAAAGAATATTTTCTGATCTGCGACAGTTATTTCAAAGCTATTAAAACCGCCAGCCCACGTCAGATCGAAGCCATCGACATGGGTCGGCGCGGGCTGCACAACGAAGGTTCGGAAATCTTACGGGAACGGTTAGCAGAAAAAGCTGTGGTCGACAAAGATACGGCACGGCGCTTGTTCACCTTACTCTGCGTTCTGCAGATCCGGATGTAAGGACCCATCAATGTCGGCGCCCTTAAAGCCGCCTCCCACTCAACACGCACCCACGAGTGTTCTGTTTGCTTGTACGATGAATCGTGTGCGTTCGCCGATGGCCGAAGCCATTGCCAAGCATCTTTTGGGAAAGCGTGTTTTCATCGACAGTGTCGGGGTTCGCCGCAGCGACGAGGACGCCGATGGATTTGTTCAGGAAATACTTGATGAAATCGGCCTGGACATTACCAAACACAAACCGAAAGTGTTCGAGCAATTGGAAGATGCCTCGTTCGATTTGGTCATCTCGCTATCGCCCGAAGCACAACACAAAGCTGTGGAGCTGACCCGCACCATGGCTTGTGACGTGGAATATTGGCCGACCCCCGATCCGACCTTGGTCGAAGGCAATCGCGAAGCGCGGCTTGAGGCTTATCGGGCGCTGCGCGATCAATTGATGGACCGCATCCGCGCCCGCTTTGAAATCGGCCCGCCCGCCCGCGTTTAACCCCACGCACAAAATCATATTGAACAGGACATCATGACGCGGCTGCGCTATGCGGGCAGCGTTGGACCTCGACCGTCACATGAGAAAAATCAGCAATAGCCATCAGCCGCGATTTGTAAAAATCCGGGGCTTGCGGATGATCTGAAACCACCGCAACAATTGCCGCCAAATGACCAGGCCCGACCCGCCATAGATGTAAATCGGCCAAGCGATCGCCGTTTTGTTCAAGCGTCGTGCGGACTTGTTCCGACAAAGCGGTGGTCGGCACACGATCCAACAACACCGCGCCGGTCTGATGCAACAACCCCCAGGCCCAATGCGCAATCACACACGCGCCGACAATGCCCATGGCCGGATCCATCCACACCCATCCGAAACTTTTGCCGGCCAACAACCCAACAATAGCCAAGACCGATGTCAAAGCATCCGCGAGCACATGGAAATAAGCCGCCCGCAAATTATGATCGTGACCTTGATGATGGTGGTGGTGATCGTCGTGATGAGGATCATGGTCGGTATCATCATGATTATGCCCCTGATGGTGATCATGATGATGATGATCGAACAACAGCCACGCGCTCAGCACATTGACCAGCAAACCAAGCACCGCGACAACAATTGCTTCTTCAAAACGAATGGCAATCGGATTGAAGAACCGCGTGGCCGACTCGACACCGATCAGCATGGCCACAACACCTAAGATGATGGCGCTGGTATACGCACTCAGATCACCAAACTTGCCGGTTCCGAATGTGAACCCAGGGTTACTGGCATGACGCCGCATATAGACATAGGACAAAGCAGCAATCGTCAAAGCACCGGCATGGGTCGCCATATGAAATCCATCGGCCAATAAAGCCATCGATCCAAACACAACACCGGCAATGATTTCACCGATCATCATCGTCGCCGTTAAAACAATCACGATCCAGGTGCGGCGCGCATTGCGATCATGATCGGCGCCCAGAAAAATATGATGGTGCCGCCATCTGGTCATATCGTCACTGTGCATACGTGATCTCGATCACGCCGTTACAAGTATTTTGCAATCTGCCGAAAGTCAGCCAATTTTTGTTGCGCATCGGGTGACAAGGGCGCCGCCAGTTCGGTCAAGTGATGATCGATGTGGTCAAGAATGAGCATCTGTTTGCTTTTCTCGATTGCTTTGAGGACCGCTTGCATTTGCTGCGCGATGACGATGCCGTCGCGGCCATCTTGGACCATACGAATAACCGTCGCCAAATGCCCTTCGGCCCGGCGCAAGCGATTGATAATGTCTGGATCATTGGCGTGACTCATAACCCTATCCTATCCCCCCGGTGGGGATATTGCAAGTCCAAAGGCTCGGCCCTTGGCTTTTCGATCGGTTTTGCCTATGTATCTACACAGCATACGTTCACCAGACCGAGACCGCTTATTATGCAGCCCGTTGCAGCCCCTGGCTTTTGTTTGATTTTGGCATCGGCGTCGCCGCGCCGCAAAGACTTGCTGGCGCAAATCGGCATCACGCCCGACCACATCCTGCCGGCCGATATCGACGAAACTCCGTTGCGCGCGGAAAAACCACGCGCGCTCGCCTTGCGCCTTGCCATCGGCAAAGCCCAAGCCGTTGCGTCCCCCGATGCCCATGTTTTGGGGGCCGATACTGTCGTGGTGTGTGGCGCCCGCTTGCTCCCCAAAGCGGAGGACGAGGTAACAGCACGGGATTGTCTAACCCGCCTTTCAGGGCGCCGTCACCGGGTGTTGAGCGGTATCGCCGTGATCGCCCCCAATGGCAAGCAATGGTCCCGTGTGGTTGAGACCATCGTCAGTTTTCAACGCCTGGATCAACACGACATTGATCGCTATATCGCGAGCGGTGAATGGCACGGCAAAGCTGGTGGTTATGGCATTCAAGGACGGGCGGCGGCGTTCATCAAGCAGATCAACGGGTCTTATAGTAATGTTGTCGGTCTGCCGCTTCATGAACTGTCGGGGATCTTGAAAGCGGCGGGACATCCAGCTTTACAATTCAAATCATGACCGGCACGATTTACATCGACGAAACGTTCGGCGAAATCAGAACAGCTTTTTGTGACGGCAATGATGGTTTGCGTGACCTTTTGTATCATCGCAGTGAAGATCCGGACCCGACCGGCGATGTTCATATGGCCCGCGTCACGCGCAAAGCTTCCGATGGATTATTTTTAGAATTAACCGCAGGGCAGCAGGCTTTTCTCAAAGCCCGCAATGCCAAAGATTACCCCGAAGGGCAGTTATTGCCGGTGCAAATTCGGGCCGCCGGCCAAGGCGGAAAATTGCCGATTGCGACAACAACCATCACACATTCAATTGGTGATATCAGCGCTGTCACCACACCACGATTGCTGCATCATGATGACAACCCGTGGCTGACTGCGGTCACGACCGCAAACGCCGATCACATCATCACCAACAGCCATACCGTCATGGGGTTGTTGCGGGGGCGCCATAACAATCTCACCATACAGCATGGCAGCTTGTTTTCCGCCCATGGTCTTGAAGACGACATCCAGTCTTTGATCAGCACCAGCGTACCGCTGCCACAAGGCGCGTCGGTCACCATCGAACAGACCCGTGCTTTGACCGCCATTGATGTGGATAGTGGCCAAGCCGGAGAAGGGCGCGCGTCCCGGACCGTCGCCCGCGCCGTCAACGGCACGGCTACCTCGATCATTGCCCGGCAGCTGCGCCTGCGCCAAATCGGTGGGCTTATTGTGATCGACTTTTTACGTCTGCCCGACAAACATGACCGCGACGCTTTGACCGCAACGATGAAAGCCGCCCTGGCCGACGACCCAACAGCGTCGGATGTCATTGGCTTCACTCGGGCCGGGTTGTTTGAAATCAAACGCCCGCGCAGCAATCGTCCGTTGAGCGAGATCATCGGGTCCGGCGGTCGCCCCACAGTCACCACCGCCGCCCGCGACGCCTTGCGTGCCGCCCGCGATCATCTGACGCACCGACCCGCCCGGGCGCTTACAATAACCCTGCCGCCTGCGGTCGCCACATGGATCGCATCGACCGCAATCGACAACCGCATGATCACAGATTTGTTTCGCCTAGAAACCGGGGCAGATTTGACCCTGGAACAAGACACCGGCCTTGTGCCCGGCCAATTCACGTTTATCTAAAGGACCATGACCGATGGCTGCCTGCCCCATTTGCCAGAAACCCAGCACCGACAAATACCGACCGTTTTGCTCCAACCGTTGCAGCGAAATCGACCTCGGTCGTTGGCTGAAAGAAAGCTATGCCATCCCGGCCGAACAAACCGTCCCGGAACCGATCAAGGACGAGGAGGCCGAATAGCAGACTCTACCCCGATTCGGGATAAGCTTTATCAGATATGGCCGAGACGGGGCAGAATATTCTTCTTTGGAATTTATAGGGACAGAATCTTCTGTTTTGGCAGCTAACTCGGGATAAATAACAAGGACATACCAGAGTTTTCGGGGTTAGCCTTGATCAATAGTAGATCAAGGGAGAGTGGGATATGGCCCCGAAAGCCGCCATCAAAGCCAAAGCGATCATTGAAGCCTCCACCGCCGTTTATCCCGGCTATGATTGGGACCGGATCACCTATCTCCTGCATCTGTCCCGGGCCATCGACGACATCGAAGAAACCCGGCTCGTTCCCGAAAAGAAGGTGCTGTATCAATTTTCGGCCCGTGGCCACGACATGGCCCAGATCATCATGGCCAGCCGCATCACCGGCGCCCGCGACGGTGTTGCCGGGTATTATCGCTCCCGCCCGACCATGTTGACCTTGGGCGTCGATTTGGTCGAAGCCATTCGAGGGCCGTTGGCCCGTGCCGGTGGTTATAGTGACGGCCGCGATATCGGTGTGGTGTTCAACCATCCGAATTTGGAAGGCCCGGCCGCGTTGCCGATGTCCGGCGCCGTCGGCGCGCAATACACACCGATTGCCGGATGGGCCCAAGCGGTTGACTATTACCGCACCGTTTTGAACGATGATCGCTACAAAGAGTCAATCGGCGTCGTGCTCGGCGGTGACGGCTCCGCCGCCACCAACGGCTTCTGGGCCGCACTGACCATGGCCACCACCTTAAAACTGCCGATGTTGTTCTATATCGAAGATAACGGGTTCGGGATTTCGGTTGCCTCGACCATGCAAACACCGGGCGGCAATATCGCCGCCAATTTGGCGTCGTTCCAAAATCTGTTTATCCGCGACGGCGACGGCACCGATCCTGATGAAGCCGCCCGCCTTGTGGATGAAAGTTTCGCCCATGTGCGCGGCGGCCATGGCCCGGCGTTATTGCGGCTCACGGTACCGCGGCTGACCGGCCATTCTTATCAAGATACCCAAACCTACAAACCGGAAGATGTGGTCGCCAGCGAACGCGCCCGCGATCCGCTGCCGAAGTTGAAAGAGTATCTTGTCCCTGCGCATCTGAGCGAAAGCGAGTGGCAAGATATTGCCGACCGCGCCCGCACCGATGCCGAAAAAGCCATCGCCATCGGTGAAACATTGCCGGCCCCCGATCCCAGCAACATCAAACGCCATGTCTTTGCCGAGCCGGATAGCGTGCAACGCCAAGGCGGGTTATTGCCGCTTGGTCATGCTTTCCCGAAAAGCAGCGAGGTCGCCGAACCGGAACCCAATCGCATCAACATGGTGACGGCAATTCGCCGGGTGTTGGATTTCGAATTACAAACCAATGCCAAGATGGTGGTGTTCGGAGAAGATGTCGGCGCCAAGGGCGGTGTTCATGCCGTTACCATGGGCTTGCAAGCCAAGCATGGTGCCGATCGGGTGTTCGATACCTCGCTGTCGGAGGAAGGCATCATCGGCCGCTCTATTGGGCTTGCGTTAGCCGGATTGCTGCCGGTCCCCGAAATCCAATTCCGCAAATATGCCGATCCGGCGGAAGAACAATTGAATGATTGCGGCACCATTCGCTGGCGCACCAACAACCGCTTTGCCGCACCGATGGTTGTGCGCATACCGGGCGGGTTTTTCAAATGCGGCGATCCATGGCACAGCCAAACCGGCGAAGTGAAATGGGCCCATGCCATCGGCTGGCAATTGGCGATGCCGTCGAACGCCGAAGACGCTGTCGGTTTGTTACGGAGCGCCTTGCGGTCCAACAACCCCACCATCTTCTTCGAACACCGCGCCATGTTGGATGACGCCTGGGCCCGCCGTCCTTATCCGGGCGATCATTACGTGGTGCCGTTCGGTAAAGCTAAACGCGTCCAAGCCGGCGACGCCATCACCATCGTCACTTGGGGCGCCATGGTGCCGCGTTGTGAAGCGGCCGCCGCAAAAGCCAAAGTCGACGCCGATATTCTTGATCTGCGCACGCTTTCGCCGTGGGATAAAGACGCTGTTCTCGAATCCGTAAAACATACCAATCGTTGCCTTGTCGTGCACGAGGACAACATCACCGCAGGCTTTGGCGCGGAAATCGTCGCAACCTTGATGACCGAAGCGTTCTTCGATCTCGATGCCCCGGTCGAACGCTTGGCCATGCCGGACTTACCAAGCCCGCACAGCCCGATCCTGTTGAACGCCGTTGTGCCAAGTGTCGAGCTGATTGCCGAGCGTCTTGATGCATTGACAAAGTTCTAGGGGACAGACCATGAGCACAACAACCTTGATCGATGTCAAAGCGCCCGACGGACAACAAGAAGGCACCAAATCAAAAATCGCCCGCTGGCTGAAAGCCGTTGGCGACACTGTTGCCGCACACGAACCGATTGTCGAACTTGAAACCGACAAAGTGGCCATGGAAGTGGCCGCACCCCAAGCCGGTGTCATCACAGAAATTCTAATGGCCGAAGGCGTGGATGTAGAACCCGGCGATGTTCTGGCACGGCTTGGTGACAGCCACAGCAAACCTCAATCCGCAGCCCCAACCCCCGTCGACACTGCCGTACCAACACCCGCCGCCGCGCCTGCGCCGTCATCCCGCGACCAA
>JBBCIP010000267.1:0-3114 GCA_037189785.1 Alphaproteobacteria bacterium | reverse complement strand
ACCGCAGGGGATTGGACCACTTCGCGGCCATCGTAATAGCCGCAGGAGCCGCAAACATGGTGGGGCAATTTGAGCTCGCCACAGTTGGTGCACTCCTGATTAGTGGTCGCTTTCAGGGCATCATGAGACCGACGCATATTGCGACGCGACGGAGAGGTTTTTCTCTTAGGAACAGCCATGGTCGTTCTAGTCCAAATTAAAAGGGCCCGGATCTTTTCAGAACCGGTGACAGGCGGATGAACATACTGATTTCTGCCCGTCCTTCAAGTCCTGTCTTCAAATTTAGGCCCTATCTTCAAATTTAGGGCCTATCCTTCAAATTCTTGAGAACCGCAAACGGGTTCTCACGTGTTTGGGCCGGTTTGGCACCATCCTTAGTCAACTCCACAGGCTCAGACTCAGCGCCGGGCTTGCGAGGATAGGGATCGATTTCTAATGAAAGATATTGGGTTGCCAATTCGCCGACATCAATATCGCCGTCCGGCATTACCTCAGTATCTTCGCCTAGAAAGTCATCCCCCAAAAGATCACTCCGCAAGTCCAAATCCAAGTCTTCATCCGTGAAATGCTCGGCTTCGGATTGGGCGGAGATATAGCGTACTGAAAAGGTTGACGCAATGGAACTCTTGACCGGTTCTAGCGTCACCACACAAGCCTGCTCCAACATAGCGCTGAAGCGTCCTTCGACCACCAAACTCTGCCCTGGCTCCGGGCGCACCGTTATTTCCACATGAAAGTCATTCAAAGACAATAACTTAAGTCTTTTTACCAATGCAGCGCATTCATCTACGCTTGCCATATAATCCAATTTCAATCCGCCCACCGGAACCTGGGCTGGATTAATTTTTCGGCTAAATTCTATTTCTGGAACAGGGGCTTGTGACATCTTTCTATCCTTCCTGAGCAGCCAAGGCCGGGAACTCCACGGCTCCACCGACGATCTTGGCCAAACTCTGCTCATCCATGAGGATACGAGCAGCCACCACATACTCGACCAACCAGCGTAACGCCGCAGGCTCGGGTTCTACATCCCGATACACATTGCGGACTAAGGCCTGGTCAAAAGCCTCGCCCTGCCCGGTTCCAGCCGCCGTTCCGCTGGCATTTAAGGCCGCAACACCGAGCTGCGCAAACGCTTCATCATAGGCCTCAGCCCGGCCACAAAACGCCTGGGCCATGACCTTAACCTTTTTGCTGACCCCGAGATCGCCCACCCCCATTTCGCGAAGTGATTGATCCATATCGGCGAAATAGACATCCAACAGCTTTTCTTCAAGCGCCCGGGCGTTGGCCGACAAACCGATTTCTTGATCGCTTGGCCGATGCAAGCGCGCCACGATCAACCACAGATGAAGAACGATCAGGTCGAATCGCCCATCCAAACTGTCAGCGACTTGGCCTTTAATGTAAAATTCCGGATGTCTAGCCTGTTCCACAGCCGCCACATAAAGGGCATGAGCAACCCGCGTACGTTCGGGGGATATAACCGACTTAAACCACGATATAACCATTGTTGTTCCGCCTCGCCTCGCTCTCCCTGCCATCGTCATGGGTCTACCACGATCCACGCGTTGACAGCGCCTAGGAGGCACGCCTATGTTTCTACACCCGTCAGGTAGCACGCTGGCTAACCCTGCGCAATTCTGGTTAACGCGGAAGTGAATATGGCGTCCCATCATACTCTTGTGAAATGTCTTCTCGGTTTGGCCGTGGTCGGCGGAACTGTGGCATGTTCACCCACCACCAATGTTCGCGGCTATGTACCGGAACAACAAATCGTCGATGGTATTCGTCCCGGCGTTGATGATCGGGCCTCGGTTCAGCAAATGCTTGGTACCCCATCGGCCAAAGGCATGTTCGACGACAAACGTTGGTACTATGTTTCTCGTACCACCGAACAATTGGCGTTTTTCAAACCCGAGGTATTGGAAGGCCAAGTCATCTCTGTCGCCTTCAATGACAAAGGCGTGGTCAGCGACGTATCACGCATCGGCTTGGATCAAGCCCGTAAAATCAACCCATCCGGGGACAAGACGCCGACCCGTGGTCGCGAACTCGGGTTCTGGGAACAGATATTCGGCAACGTCGGTCGCTTCAGCGGCGGCGGTGGCGCCGCAGCCGGTGGTCCATAGTAAAACCACACTGTTCAGACTTTACAGTAAGCCAAAAGAAAACGGCCCCGATTGGGGCCGCTTCCATTTTGATCATCGATTATCTTAATGGGCCAACGCTGCAAGCAGCAACAGCGCCACAATATTCGTGATTTTAATCATAGGGTTAACAGCCGGTCCTGCAGTGTCCTTGTAAGGATCGCCGACCGTGTCACCGGTCACCGCAGCCTTATGGGCTTCGGACCCTTTGCCGCCATGATGGCCGTCTTCGATGTATTTCTTGGCGTTATCCCAAGCCCCACCGCCTGCCGTCATCGAAATCGCGACGAACAAACCGGTGACGATCACGCCCATCAGCATCGCCCCCAAAGCCGCAAAAGCATTGCTTTGACCGGCAATGGCATTGATCACGAAGTAGATCACGATCGGCGCCAGCACCGGCAGCAAGGACGGGATGACCATTTCCTTGATTGCAGACTTGGTCAACATATCGACGGCACGGCCATAGTCAGGCTTGGCAGTCCCTTCCATGATCCCGGGGATTTCCCGGAACTGGCGACGGACTTCAACAACCACAGACCCGGCAGCCCGGCCAACCGCCGTCATGCCCATGGCCCCGAACAGGTAAGGCAGCAACCCACCCAGCAACAACCCGACCACGACGAACGGATTGCTCAGCGTGAAGTCGACCGGTACTTCCGCGAAATAGACCCGAAGATCTTCGGTATAAGCGGCAAACAACACCAAAGCGCCGAGCCCGGCCGAGCCAATGGCATAACCCTTGGTCACGGCTTTGGTGGTATTCCCGACCGCGTCCAAGGCATCCGTGACTTTACGGACGTCTTTATCAAGCCCCGACATCTCGGCGATACCACCGGCGTTATCAGTGACCGGACCATAGGCATCAAGCGCCACAACCATGCCAGCCAAGGCCAACATCGCCGTCACCGCAATCGCCAATCCGAACAACCCAGCCAGGCCATAGGTGATGATGATACCAATC
>JBBCIP010000266.1:0-39011 GCA_037189785.1 Alphaproteobacteria bacterium | reverse complement strand
GGTCGATGACAGGTTGCGGCAAGGTCGCAAACAGTGGTGTGTTGATTAAACCGGGGACGATGGTGTTGACCCGTATGCCATAACTGGCCAGATCGCGCGCCACCGGCAAGGTCAAGCCGACCACACCGGCTTTGCTGGCGGCATAAGCGGCTTGTCCCATTTGTCCTTCATACGCGGCGACGGATGCGGTGTTGATGATGACCCCGCGCTCATTATCTTCTGGGTTTCCGGTATTTTGTGCCATGTGTTGCGCGGCGATGCGCAAGACATTAAAAGTGCCGATCAAATTAATGTCGATCACCCTGCGAAAGTCAGCCAAGGGGTGGGGGCCGGATTTCCCATAGGTTTTGGTGCCGCTGCCGACACCTGCGCAGTTGATGCAAATATCGACGCGTCCGAACTTGGCCATGGTTTGCTCAAACGCGGTCGTTACCATCGCCTCGTCTGTGACATTGACCGACGAGAAATGAATTCTATCCCCAAAACGTTGTTTTGCCTCGGCCGCTATATCATTAAGATCAAAGATAGCGACAGAGGCACCGTGCCGAATAAATTCTTCGACCGTTGCTAAGCCAAGGCCGGAAGACCCACCTGTGATCACCGCAACTTTTGCCGCAAGGTCCACATCATTCCTTTCTTTTGTGGGGAGGACTTGTGCGAGAGAGAACTGGGGGAGGACGTAGGGTTCTCTCTAGCCGGTTTGTCTGCACTTCTGGAGGAGGATCGTTTAAGCTGCGGCTTCTGCTTTCCAGGATTGTAATTCAGGCAGTACTTTCTTGGCAAAAAGACGCATGCTTGCTTCGGCATTCTCGCGGGTCATGCCGCCGTAGCTGGCTTGAATGGTCAGGTTGAAATCACCCAACACTTTGCGACGATTTTCGAGTTTATCGAGAATCTGCTGTGGTGTGCCCCAGGTGTTGATGTCGGTAAACCCATTTGCTGCTGTTTCCATACCGGCTTCGCGCAGGATTGCGGCATTGGTTGCGTAATCGCTATATCCCTTCATGTTTTTGAAGTGATCGCCGGCCATGTCGTAATGTTCCATCACAGTAATATAGTAATTCGACATGTGTTCACGGGCCAAAGCTTCGGCGCGTTCGGCGCTTTCATCGCAGCTCATGAAATCGACACAAACCGGCGGCGGGGCGGGGCGTTTTTGATACTGCGCGAAAAGGTCGCGATACGATGTTACATGAGGAACCATTTGTTCCCATGGCTTTTGAGCGAAGCTCATCATGGTTGCGCCCAGGCGGGCGCAGACTGGAACAGAGTCCGAAGACATCGCCACACAATAAAAACGATCTTTGAAACTTTTTAATGGACGTGGGCGTACTTCGGTGCGTTTTTGTTTGTAATACTGACCGTGACCTTCGACGATCCCGGTCTCGAGCCCGCGAATAATCATTTCCGCAGCTTCGTCGAAGCGGTCGCGCGCTTCGTTCATGTCGATGCCGAAAATATCATATTCACGCTTGGCCAAGCCACGACCAATGCCGAGCATGGCACGCCCACCACTTAAATGATCCAGCATGATCATTTTTTCGACGACGCGGAGCGGGTCATTCCAAGGTAAAATTACCGCACCGGTCAACAGACCGATTGTTTTTGTTTTTGCGGCCAAATAGCTTAGAAGCTGCACATTATCCGGTGACATCGCGTAATTGAAAAAGTGATGTTCGACACCGCTGACGGTATTAAAGCCCAAAGGCTCCGCCAATCCGGCCAAATAAACATCCCTTTCATAGGCGTCCAGATCCGTGGTTTGATCCATGAAATTCTGGAAAACCATCAACAGTCCTACCTGCATGGTGCCTCCCAAGTGAGCTTGATAAAAAATGATACGATGTGTTTTGTTTCCCGATTGATAAAAACTGTATTCTACTTGTTGTCGTCTAGCAAGTGTTTAAATGTTGGTTTTTTACCGTCCCGGTATCCTTTTGAAAAAGAACATAAAACCAGGATAAAATGAGACCGCTGCGGGCCTTCTAAGAAGCCCGTATCAGACTGTGGGAAGACCGGTGAGTCTGATCCCAGCGTGACATTTATGGAGGCGATTTATGGTGATCAACAAAGATGTCAGGGCTTCCGTCGCCGCAGAATTTGCCAAGGGACCAGCGTAAAATCCTTTCATTCCAGCGTCTTCCGCAAGGCTGACGACAACGCCCGCGGCCTCCTTGTCGTTGCTGCAGATCAAAATATCACAATCGATAGCATGGTCGCTTTGCAAATGGGCGGCGGCAACGTTTTGAAAAGCGGAAACGACTCGGACCGTTTCCCCTAGCAGTTTTTGCGCGGCAACCACGGCCGATCCTTCGGCGGGCAATTGAACGGTGCCGACTTTTGGCGGCACCAGTGGTACCGTTACATCGATCAAGATCTTGCCATCCAACTGTTGTTTGACATCGTTTAACGTTGCCAACTGATGGGCGTGGGGAACCGTTAGGATAACAATGTCGCCGACTGCGGCCGCCGTTTCATTATTCTGGGCGGTGATACTGTGATGCGTTGAACCACGATCGGTTAATTGCTGATTGAGGTCTGAAGCGGCTTGTTGCGCTTTACTAAGGTCGCGGGACCCGAGGACGACTTTGTGTCCTGCCTGCGCCAAGCGCCCACCCAGTCCAGTGCCAAGGGCGCCAGTCCCACCAAGGACAGCGATCGTGAATTTGTTAAGTGACATCTATAACTCCGTTGATCAGCAGATTATTGTTGCTTTGCAAAGATACCTGTTTCTTTTAGCTGATCAATCATGTCGTTAGACAAACCAAAATCACGCAATATTTGCGTATCATGTTGGCCGCGTTCGGGTGGAGGACCTTGGATCGCGCCAGGGGTCGCCGAAAACCGCGGCGCCGGGGCCGGTTGGCGGTGCCCCCATACGTCGACAATGTTTTGGCGGGCTTTGTTGTGGGGGTGATCGGCGGCTTCAGCCATATCCAGAACCGGGGCAAAGCAGACATCGGTGCCTTCGAGCAAATCGGTCCATTCGGCCCGGGATTTTGTTTTAAAAATCGCGATCAATTTTTCTTTCAACTGTGGCCATGCGGCTTGATCGTTTTGGAGCTCGAACGCTGGGTCCTGAAGGTTCAGCTTTTGGCACAGTAGCGCATAAAACTTTGCTTCGATTGGTGCGATGCTGATAAACTTTCCATCAGCACATTGATACGTGTTGTAATAATGCGCGCCGCCATCAAGCATATTCGAGCCGCGGTCGGTGGTATAGTCGCCGCTGTTATACATGCCGTAGAACATCGTCATCAAATTGATCGCGCCATCGGTGACCGAGGCATCAACAACTTGTCCTGTCCCGGTGCGGGCAGCGTGAAAGAGTGCCGCCGCGATGCCGAACGCTAAATAAAGTGAGCCGCCACCAAAATCACCCACCAAGTTCAACGGCGGAACAGGCGCGCCATCCTTGGCGCCGATGGCGGCTAACGCCCCGGAAATCGCGATGTAATTCAGATCATGTCCGGCGGCATGGGCGAGGGGGCCGGTTTGGCCCCATCCGGTCATGCGTCCGTAAACAAGTCGCGGGTTGTGCGCCAACGCGACATCAGGGCCAAGCCCAAGTCGCTCCATCACACCGGGGCGGAAGCCTTCGATTATGACATCGGTGGTGGTGATCATCTGAAGGCATGTTTTTATGGAGTCGGGTGATTTTAAATCCATGGCAATCGAACTGCGGCCACGATCAATCAACAGCGGCCCGGCAGGTGGGCCATCCTTGCGATCAATACGAAGAACAGTTGCCCCCATATCCGACAACATCATGGCCGCGAAAGGACTGGGACCTATTCCTGCGAACTCTAAAACTTTAACTCCTTTGAGTGGACCGCGTGCGGCGCTGGTCATGCCTACTCCTTACTGATTAATCTCTGCACGCAGACGCGGTAGCACGGTGCGGGCAATATACTCGATACGCTTTTGTCCGGATGCGACCGGCTCGCCTGGGAACTGAGCCCAGAAATGAACGTCTTTGATTTGTGGATACGCGCGCAGCATGGCGGTCAATTTCTCAACGGCCATATCGGCATCCCAAAGTTCGTAAAGTCCGTTGGCAATGGCACTGTCTGCATCGGGAAATAACGGGACTTTGTCGGGTGGGCCGAACGCGCCCCAGGTAATGTACTGATTGGTCTGATTGAGCACATAGGGCCCGACATGGGCAGCTTCACGTTCCGGGTCGTCTGAAATGATGGCCCAATGCCCGGCACAAATGACGCCGTCTTCTGCGGCTTTTCCATTTTTCTGTAACGCCGCCACATACAGATCCTGACCGATGCCACCGGTTGACAAAAATCCGTCGGCGATGCGGGCGGCGCGATCAATGGCCGGTTCGCTTAATCCCCCTAAAAAGATCCGCGGGGCGTGGTTGGGTGCCGGTGTCGGTGTGACGCGAATGTCGCCATGAGAAAAGCGTTTGCCGGAAAAGTTTAACGCTTCACCGGCCCAGGATTTGCGAATAATGGTGATGGCTTCTTCCATTAAGCTCGGACGGTGATTGAGTTGGCGTCCGAATTCGGCAAACTCGGCTTCTTTGTATCCGATGCCGACACCGAGATCGAACCGACCTTTGGTCAGCAGCGATAGGGTGGCGCAATCTTCGGCAATGCGCACAGGATTATGCAGCGGCAAAATCATGAGATTGGTGCCGATGCGCAAGCGTTTGGTGCGCGCGCCGATGGCGGCGGCGATCACCAACGGCGATGGGGTATAACCATCATCGCAGAAATGATGTTCGGTGATCCAAACCGAATCAAAACCCAGCCGTTCGCTATCGACGATTTGGTCGAGAGCCTGTTCATATAACGTTTCAAATGGAATAGCCCAAGGTTCCGGATTGCGAAAATCATACCATAGGCCAAAATTCACAGACCGAGCCATGGCGCGTTATCCCAGTTGATTGATGAAGGTCAGCAATTCTTGACGGTATTTCGGGCCTTCTTCGAGAAAAGGCGCATGGCCGCTTTCGTTGAAATAGACGGCTTTTCCGTTCGGGGCCAATTCAGCTGCGTGTTTGCCGATTTCGGGGGGAACGATGACATCCTTGGCACCGATCATGGATAGGAACGGTTGTGGCATTGATTGGAGGATGGCGCGTTGCTCGACATGGGCAAGGTCGAGCATGGCTTGATCGGTCTTTGGTCCCGTTTGCATGAAACTTTGCCATAGTTGATCGCGCACCGGCTGACCGACATCGACGGCGCACACGGCCTGCACCAAGCCATGGAAAAAATTAGCGCGATCCAGTTGCAGGGCGGCAATGGTTTGGGTCACATCATCCGGCGTGCCGCCATAGGGAAAATCATCGGCTTTGACATAACGCGGGGTGGCGCCAGCGGTGGAGACGACCGCGGCGATACGATCGGCTGTAAGTTCCGTTGCGGCCACAGCCGCGGCGGCGCCAAGTGACCAGCCGTTGACGACGACGCCCTCAAGATCCAGATGGTTTATCAACGCCACGATGTCTGAGGCGATGCTGTTGATCGACACCTGATCAAAGTCTTTGTCGGAGCGCCCGCAAGCGCGGTGATCAAAGCTGACCACTGTATTCCCGTTGGCCCACAGAGCGGGCAGGGTGGTGTCCCAGATGCGGCAATTCGCACCCCAACCATGAATCAACAGAACCGGGCGCTTTGCACCTTTGTAATGTTCGAAATAGATGCTCTTGCCTTGCTCAACAGCGAGATATCCCATAGTCGTTTATCCTTTTCTGGCACTCAGACGGAAGACGGCGGGGGTGTCATCTCGGCCCCCGGAATGGGATTGAAATAATGCATTTCCACCGTTCTGCGCTTGATCTTCCAAATGCCGTTGCGGCGTTCGAAATCATCGCGATAGGTTGCGCTGATCATCTGCGGTTGATTGTCCATGGTGGCCCCGAAACAATCAACATCGCATTCGCCGCGGGCGTGGTCTTTGTCATCGAACCAGACACGGAAATTGGTCGACCAATGATGTGTCTCGCGCCACACGCCCCATAAAATTTCTTTGACGGCTGTGGTTACACCGGCATGGCCTTCGAAAGTCCCGAACGGTGGACCGATCACCCAACTGCAATCTTCCCACCAGATCGCCAGAAAGCGATCCCAATCCCGTTTGTCGAAGCCGTGGCAATAGTCGCTGGTCAGATCCAGCATGGCATTGCGGCTTTCCAATTGATCAAGGCGGTCGAGGATATCGGTGCTCATCTCGTGTTCCTTGTTATAGATATTTGGCCAGTTTTTTCTGCGCGGCGGCCAATTGTTCCGGCACGTGATAGGTGGGGAACAGACCGGGTGCCGGCTTGTAGCTTTTTAAAACCGATTTCGCGACGGCTATTTTATGAACTTCGGTTGGGCCGTCGACGATGCCCATTTCCGGGACACTGATCCACATTGTCATCAGGGCTGTTTCATTGGACATGCCAAGCGAGCCGTGAAGATGAACCGCGCGATAGACCACATCTTTGAGAACGCTAGGCATATAAGCCTTGATGGCGGCGATTTCGCGGCGTACTTCGGGGCTATAAGACTGATATTTATCGATCAGCCAAGCGGCATAGAGCACATGCAGGCGGAATTGTTTAATCTGAATGTAACTGTCGGCGATTTTTTCCTGCACCATTTGCTTGTTGGCCAGGAGTTCGCCCTTGGTACGGCGACTGAGTACGCGTTCGCACATCATATCGAGGGCTTTGTTCAGCAAACCGACGGTGCGCATGGCATGATGAATACGCCCGCCGCCGAGGCGCGATTGGGCGACCTCGAAGCCACCACCAATGGGGCCGAGAACATTGGATTTCGGAACACGGCAATTGGTAAAGCGAATATAACCATGAACGCCGCTGCCGATTTCATCGCGTGGGCCGACGGCGACATTGCGCATAATATCCATGCCGGGTGTATCACGTTCAACGATGATCAAGGATGATCCCTGATAGATCGGTTTTGTCGGATCGGTGATCGTCATGACGATCAGAAATTCCGCAAACACGGCGTGCGATGAAAACCATTTTTCGCCATTGATGACCCAGTCGTCGCCATCAAGCTCGGCGCGACAGCTAAATTCGGCCGGATCCGCCCCGGCCTGCGGTTCGGTCATGGAATAACAGGACGCGATATCACCATCGAGCAGTGGTTGAAGATATTTATCTTTTTGGTCCGCAGTACCATAGCGGGCCAGAATTTCGGCATTGCCGGTGTCGGGCGCTTGGCAGCCGAACACGGTGTTGGCGAACCGGCTGCGACCGAGAATTTCATTCATCAGACCGAGCTTTAATTGACCATAGCCTTTGCCGCCGAGTTCGGGACCAAGGTGGCACGCCCAAAGACCCTTTTCTTTGACGATCTTTTTCAAAGGGGCCATGGCGGCGGCGGCTTTCGAATTGGGGTCGAACGGATCAGCCGGGCCGCGAAACACGAGGTCCAGAGGTTCCACTTCGTCGCGCACAAATTTGCTGATCCAATCGAGCTTTTCTTGAAAGTCCGGATCTGTTTCAAAATCCCACGCCATCGGCGCTTTCCTCCATCTATGGATTTAATAAGTTACGGCTATGGATTTAAAAAGTTACGGCACGCTCCAGCCGCCGTCGATAATAAGATCAGTGCCGGTGACATAAGGTAGTTTCTTCTTCCACATCGCCGGGATTATAGATCACGCCGTTGTTCACGAGTGTGATCAGAGAGCCGTATGTTTTGACGGCGGTGTTCGCGATCGTCCGCCAATCATCTTCGGTGGATACATTAAGGCGGACAAAGATTGTGTCGCCGCCCTTTTTCTTTGTGTCATCGATGACGCCTAGGGCTTTATCTTGTTGCAAATCACCGATGACGACTTTCGCTCCTTGGGCCGCAAAAACTTGAACATACGCGACCCCGATTCTGCTGGTGCCGCCGGTGATGATGGCGACTTTGCTTTCTAAAGGTCCTGCCATATTTTTTTTCCTCTGTACAGAATCACGCGGTTAAGAGCGGTCGCTTTAATCAAGCGTACTAAGTTTTTAATCAGCTCCCGTCCTCCATCAAGACAAGATCAAGGCCGCGGTCGTCGATCACCCATAACAAGAAGTCCCAAACATCAAATACAAGAGCCGTGCTTTATTTCCCATCTGAGCAGGAGCGCCCAGGGACCGATCATCCATATTGATGCTATCATAAAATCATACTTGCTAGACGACAACAAGGATATTATAATGCTCTCGCAATCAGAACACTAAAACGACAAGTTGGCATGCCGTTCACTTAACTTTAATTTCTTTGATGACCAGTCTGTTGGCTTACCAATAAACCGCTAAACGCTATCAAGTTCAGAATAATATCAAAGTAATACAAGGGGTTGTCTATATAGGCGCAATTTGCCCCACGCAATTCGAAATAGGGATTTAACGCCTCTTTCACGCTGACAAAGAGGCGCCATTGGGGAGAGAACAATGGGGTTCAATACCACTTTCACAAGCCTAAGATCTATCGTCCTCATGGCCATGGGAAGCCTTGGAGCCCCTGTTTTAGCGCAACCGGCCGAGTCGGGTGCGTCGTCTTTGGGCCTGAAGAAATTGTGGTGATGGCTCGGATGAGGGAAGAAAGTTTGCAAGAAGTCAGTGGGACGATGAGCGTTCTGGGGCCAGCGAAATTGCAAAGGCGATTTGATGTCGACTTGCGGGATTTTGCCAATGCCGCCTCGGATCTATTGCGCACCGCGCCCACCGCGGACCTATGGTGTTCGTATTGTCCAAGATTTCTAATCCATGATGTTTCTGGATTAAAGCATGAGGAAAGGATGGCACCGGTGTTGAGCCACCGGTGTCAAACTTGAGGATAGACATGAAAAAACGATGGCTGATCACAGGGGCGTCCCGGGGCGTTGGATTGGCAACGGCCCGGAAAGCCATTGAACAAGGCGATCAAGTTGCCTTGGTTGCGCGGAGTGAAACCGTTCACGCTGCTGCTGTGGCGTTGGGCAATAATGCACTTGCCTTTCAAGCTGATGTGACCAATAGCGATAGTCTGGATCAAATCACACGGACTATTGCCGACACATGGGGCGGCATTGATGTGCTTGTGAATAACGCCGGGTTGCATCGCGGTGGGCGGGTTGATCGTGTGCCGTTCGAAGATTGGCAAGCGGTTTTGGATACCAACCTGAGCGGCCCGTTTCGTGTCATTCGCGCGGCGTTGCCACATATGGACGACGGCGGTGCCATCATTAATATCGGGGCGGTGGTCGGATTTTTGGGGTTCCCGGGCGATAGCCCTTATGGGGCATCGAAGGCAGGGCTTGCGGGTTTGACAAAAGTCCTGGCGGTGGAATTGGCGAAACGAAGAATTCGCGTCAATCTGGTTATTCCCGGCTTTGTCATGACGGAAATGACATCGGGGTTATCCGAGAAAGCGATTGATGCGGTGGTTGCGAAAATTCCCCTCGGTCGTGTCGGGGAAGATCATGAAATTGCCGATGTTATCGCGTGGGTTTCGGCAGCCAGCTATATGACCGGGGCAATCATTCCGACCGATGGTGGATTGTCCTGCGCATTATAGGTTTCGCAGGAGTTTGGGCGTGTCGACAACGAAACGATTTGCGCAATGGATGGCGGATTCACTTGGCATCAATGATGCGGTCCTGGGTGATTTGCTGTCGGGGGGCAATGCCAATATCACCCAAAAAATAATCACGGCGGCCGGACCGATGGTTTTGCGCAGGCCGCCGGATGCGGTCATTTCCGATAAAGCAGCCAATGGTATTCGGCGCGAATATAGTGTGCTTACGGCGATCGGAAATCACGCGCCGGTGCCGCATGTTTATGGGTTTTGCGAAGACGCCAGCATTCTTGGCGCGCCGTTCATCGTGACAGAATTTGTCGATGGCGTGTCGATCACCGATCGGCTTCCGGATGTTTATGGCAAAGATGCCGATACGGTGACGCAGATCGGGCTTGAATTGGTGGACGCTTTGGCGGCTATTCATCGCGTCGATTGGCAAGCCGCCGGTCTTCAGGAGTTTGGTAACCCCGATAATTTTATCCGTCGCCAAATAGAACGATGGCTGAAAATTCGGGCCAATGACAGAGTGCGGGATTTACCGTTGATTGAGGAGCTCGGCCAGTGGTTGCTCGCGAATATTCCGACCGATAGTCCGGCCACCATCATTCATGGCGATTACCATCTGGACAATACTTTGTTTGATAAACATCAGCCGCGCTTGGCTGCGGTGATTGATTGGGAATTGTCGACCTTGGGCGATCCGTTGAGCGACCTTGGATTGCTGTTGATGTTTTGGGGGCCACGCAGCGTTGCCGTGCCCGGCTTTGCGAAAATCCAACAGGCGACACGATTGCCAGGGGTGGTTTCTCGTCACGCTTTGGCCACGCGTTGGGCCGAACGCAGCGGTTACGGAATCGATGATTTGACTTATTATAAGGTCTTTGCATTCTGGCGTTTGGCCGCCATAGTCGAAGGGGCTTATTGTCTTTATCGGCGCGGTAGCGTGGATAGCGCCTATGCCCGTGGTTTAGAATACGACGTGCCGACTTTGCTGCGCGAGTCCGCCGACGTCCTCGAGCAGGAGAATTAAACTGTGTTGGCAACGATGATGCATAGCCCTATGACCGTTGCGTTGCTGATGCGGCATGGTCGCCGGATTCATGGCCATAGTACGATTGCGAGCTACGATGGCACGACCATCAAACGTGCAACTTTTGCCGAGGTAGCAGAGCGTGCGGAGCGCTTGGCCTGTGCTTTGAAAAGGATTGGTGTTGAACCGGGCGATCGCGTTGCGACCTTTTGCTGGAACCATCACTATCATATGGAGGCGTATTTAACGGTGCCCAGTATGGGGGCTGTGCTGCATACACTGAACATTCGGCTATTTCCTGAACAACTCAGCTTTATCGTCAATCATGCGGAAGACAAAGTTCTGATCGTCGACGCCATTTTGTTACCGTTGTTGGCTGATGTATTGCCCCTGGCCAAAACGATTAAAGCCATCATCGTGGTCGGAGAGGGCACGGTCGACCATGATCGGGTCTATGATTACGAAACACTTTTAGCCGCCGAAAAAGGGCCCTTCGATTGGCCGGAGATTGATGAAACAGCGGCGGCGGTCGCCTGTTATACCAGCGGTACCACCGGCGATCCAAAAGGTGTCGTCTACAGCCATAAAACCATTTTTGTGCATTCCTTGGCGTCTTTGGGAGTAGATACGTTTGCGGTCTGTCAAAGCGATCGCATTCTGTTGTTGCCGCCGATGTTTCATGCCAACGCCTGGGGCTTGCCGTATTCGGCGTGGTTGGCCGGTGCCGCACTGATCATGCCGGGGCCGCATTTGCAGGCGGCACCCATTCGCAAATTGGTTCAAAGCGAGTGCCCGACGTTTACCGCCATGGTTCCGACATTGATCAATGACTTGTTGCAATCCCACGCCACAGATCCGATTGATATGTCATCGTTTCGGGTGTTGCTATGTGGGGGTTCGGCGGTTGCACCGGCTTTGATCGATAGCGTGCGGAAAACCTGGGGTGTTCCCATATTGCAGGGATGGGGCATGACCGAAACAAGCCCGATGTGTTGTTTATCGGTTCCGCCACTCGGCACAGCTCCGGAAGAAGAAGCAAAATGGCGATCCAAAAGCGGTCGGCCTGTTCCGGGCATGGAAGTGCGTTTGGTCGATGAAGACGGCCAGTCGGTGGCCAATGACGGTGTCACAGTTGGTGAGCTGGAATTGCATGGTCCCTGGGTGACCGGGGGCTATTACAAAGGGGTGTCCCAATCGTCTTTTACCGCTGACGGCTGGTTGAAGACCGGGGATGTCGGGACGATTGACCCCAAGGGCTATGTACAAGTCACCGATCGCGCAAAAGATGTCATCAAGTCCGGCGGCGAATGGATTTCATCGGTCGATCTGGAAAACAGACTGTGTGAGCATGAGGGGGTGCGCGAAATCGCGGTCATCAGCGTTGCCGACCCGAAATGGGAAGAACGTCCTTTGGCTATCGTTGTGCCGGTCAACGCGGCGGAATTAGAGGTTGCGGCGTTACGCGCTTATCTCAACGGCAGGGTCGCCCGCTTTTGGGTTCCCGAATACTGGGCATTTGTGGCTGAGCTTCCCAAAACCAGTGTCGGGAAAATCGATAAAAAGGCACTTCGAGCTTTGGTTGTGGATGGCAAGCTTGATGTGGTAACGATCAAGGAGTGACCTAAAACGCCCTGATATTTCAATTTTTTGAGGAAAAGACTGAGATTTCCAGAAATTGAGGTTTAATCATTGGTCATAAATGATGCATAAAACGGAACGTTTGATGATTGTGACCTTTGGGGGAAGCCCGCATGCCGCCATCCCGGCAAGCTAAAAAAGTAGTCCCTGCGCCGAAAACGGCTGCGAAGCGTGAACGCTTAACGCAGGCAGAACGCACGGCTTTATCCGACCAACGGATGTTTGATGCGGCCATTACCTTGATCGCTGAGCGGGGCACACAAAAAACCACGCTCAAGGATATTGGCTCGGTGGCGGGCTACAGCCGAGGCTTAGCGACCTATCGGTTCGGTTCTAAAGACAAGCTTTTCCGTGAATTAATTCACCATTTCAATGGGATATGGGAAAAGGAGTTAGTCGATTTCGTGGCCAAAAAGCGCGGTCTTCCGGCGTTTTTGGCGGCAATTGATGCGATTGAGCACTTTTTGAAAGCCCAATCGGCCTATATGCGCGGCATGTATATCCTATGGTATGAATCCATCGGGGCGCAAAACGAAGTGCGCGAGAAGCTGGCGGAACAACACGAAGCCTATCGGCGCGATGCGGAGCGCTGGATCAATGAAGGGATCAAGGCGGGAGACGTCAATCCCGACATCGCGGCCAAACAATTCGCGGTGCAATACTGTGCCTTCGTTTTTGGTATGGTTTATCAATGGCTTGTGAACCCCGACGCGCTCGATCTCGAAGAAGTCTTTGCGACCTACCGCAAAACTGCGCTATTGGTGCTGAAACATAAATAATTATAAGGCCTTATCGCGTGAACTCCGGTTTATCTTTCCAAGCCCTCCCCGGTATTGGGGAAATTCTTCCCGGTATGGATTTGGCGGCTGTCATAACAGCGGCGATGGACCGTGCCGATCTTTGCTTTATGCCGGGCGATATCCTGATTGTGGCGCAAAAAATCGTCTCCAAAGCCGAGGGAAGATTTGTTGATTTGCAACAGGTTGTGCCATCAGCTGACGCCGTGGCCTTAGCGGCGGAAACGGGTAAGGACCCGCGGTTTGTCGAGGTGGTGTTATCCGAGTCCGCCGACGTCGTCCGCAAACGGCTAGGTGTTTTGATCGTGGCGCATCGCTTGGGCTTTATCATGGCCAATGCCGGGATCGATCGATCCAATGTGCCCGAACACCCAGGCCAGGAAATGGTATTGCTGCTGCCTGAAAATCCGGACCGCTCGGCGGAGCATTTACGCCAAGCCCTGGGGGGCGAGATCGGGGTCGTGATTACCGACAGTTTCGGCAGGCCGTGGCGCAATGGCGTGGTCAACGTCGCCATTGGCGTGGCCGGATTGCCCGCGCTTCAGGATCGGCGTGGTGAAACGGACCGTCATGGTCGGGTTTTGGAAGTGACGCAGGTGGCGGTCGCAGACGCTGTGGCGGCGGCATCCGGGCTTGCTATGGGGGAAGGGGGCGAAGGAACGCCTGCCGTGCTTCTGCGCGGCTATCCGTGGCAGCCACGACCGTCCGGGGCCAAGGAATTGGTGCGCCCGCGGGCTGAGGATTTGTTCCGATGAGCCGCGTTGTCGCCATATCAGGTGGTGTCGGTGGCGCCAAGTTGGCGCTTGGTCTTTATGCCGCTCTGCCCCCCCATAGTGTTGATGTCATCGTCAATACCGGCGACGATTTTGAGCATTTGGGGCTGATGATTTCTCCGGATGTGGATACGGCTCTTTATACCTTATCCGGGTTGTCGGACCCCCAGAAAGGCTGGGGGCGACGGGATGAAACCTGGGCGTTTCTGACCGCCTTGAAGGGCATCGGTGGCGACACTTGGTTCCAGTTGGGCGATGCCGATTTGGCCCTGCATGTGGAACGGACCCGCCGTCTTCGCGCCGGTGAGGCATTGGGCGTAATTATGCAGGATATTGCTGGCCGGCTCGGTATAAAGGCTCGGCTTCTCCCGATGAGCAATGATCCGGTGCGGACGCTGGTCGATACGGATGAGGGGACGCTGCCGTTCCAAGACTATTTTGTGCGGCGGCGTTGTGAACCCGTGGTGCGGGCGATCCGCTTTCGCGGTGGCCAAACCGCTCGTGTTTTACCGGATGTCCTTGACGCTTTGGCGGACCCTGAGCTGAGAGCCATCGTCATTTGCCCATCCAATCCCTATCTCAGCGTCGATCCGATCCTGTCCATGCCCGAGATGCGCGCGGCGTTGATTGCAGCAAAAGCCCCTGTGATCGCGGTGACGCCGGTCATCGGCGGGAAAGCGGTTAAGGGGCCGACGGTTAAGATCATGAGCGAGTTGAAGCTTGAGGTGTCGGCAGCGGCGGTGGCCCGGCATTATCAAGGCCTGATCGACGGATTTGTTTTAGATACCGAGGATGCCGCCTTGGCCGAGTCTTTCCCGGTTCCGGTCCATGTCACCAATACCTTGATGAAAACGTTAGGGGATAAGAAACGCGTGGCGCAGGAAACCTTGAGCTTCGCCGAGAGGCTAAGAGAGCGATCCCTATAATCGTATTAACTTGACGACCTGTCGACCTTTTGCCTTAATTCTAAAATACTGCTAGGCGGGATAGGGTGTAATGTCCCGTCAACCGGCCTCAAATGTTAGGCCTTAAATATCAAGATGCGGGTATCTGGTTAGAATGACCACTGCGGCAGACCATCTCGCGCCAGGTCCTTTGTTAAGGCCGGGTGAGACCTGTTGGCGCACAGCCAAGGCAGATCGATTGGCGGTAATCGTTGATGCCGCCGATTATTTCAAAGTTTTAAAACAAGCCATCCTACAAGCCGAACATAGTATCATGATGTTGGGCTGGGATTTTGATGCCCGGATCAGCCTGACCTGTGATGCGCGGTCGCAGGAGCCGGATAAGATCGGCAAGTTGTTGAGCATGGCGGCGAACCACAACCCCGGCCTCAATATCTATCTGTTGAAGTGGGATTTGGGGGTATTTTATACATTGGGACGTGGCACCACGCCGTTGACCATATTACGCTGGCTGTTGCATCCCCGCATTCATTACCGGCTTGATCGCAAGCATCCGCCGCTGTCTACGCATCACCAAAAAATTGTCGTGATTGATGATCGCATCGCCTTTTGCGGTGGCATCGATATTACGGCTGGGCGATGGGATACGCGACGGCATCTGGATGACGATCCGCGTCGGGTAACGCCGGGGGGCGATCTGTGTGACCCGTGGCATGATGCAACGGTGGCGGTGGATGGCGAAGCGGCGCGGACCTTGGGTGATTTGGCACGCCAACGCTGGTGCTATTCAACCGGCCAGAGCTTGACGGCGCCGATCAACAAACCGCTGTCTGATGGCGCCGCGGATCGCTGGCCCCACTATCTGAAGCCGTTGGCGCGCAATGTGGTTGTCGGTATCAGTCGCACTATTCCGGCCTATGGCGAACAAACCGAAGTGCGGGAGATCGAGGCGCTTTATATCGAAGCCATCGCTCGGGCACAAAAAACTATTTACATGGAAAGTCAGTATTTCTCGTGCCGTCGTATTGCCGAAGCCATCGCTTTGCGATTGGCTGAGCCGAATGGCCCTGAAGTGGTCGTCGTCAATCCCGAAAGCGCGGATGGGTGGCTTGAAGAATTGGCGATGGATACGGCCCGGGCGCGATTGTTGCAGTTGGTTGAAAAAGCCGACGTGCATGATCGTTTTCGGCTTTATTATCCGGTCACGGACAAAGGGACATCGATCTATGTGCACGCCAAGATCGTCATTATCGACGACTGGATGTTACGGGTCGGGTCGTCAAATCTGAACAACCGGTCGATGGCGTTTGATACGGAATGTGATTTGACACTGGAAGTGACCGCCGGCATGGCGGGCGAACACGATGTGCGCCGCAAAATTATCGAGCTTTGCCATGATTTATTGGCTGAACACACCGGCGTCACAGTGAATGAGTTTGTCGCGACCAGGGGGCAGGGCGGGCTAATTGCCGCCCTTGATACATTGTCTCCGCCCGATCGGAAAACGGGGCGTGGCTTGCGGCTTTTAAAAGTACCGGAGCTTGATGGGATCGCAGCGGCATTGGCGGATTCCGATCTTTTGGATGCGGAAAGACCGCCACGCTTGCGTCAGAACATGCGCCGTTGGTTGAAACGGGCGCGTCGGTTCCGTTAGTTCTGGTGTTCGGTTGGGGTTTTCCACGTAATCACGCGATAAAGATAGATCGCCACAACCCCGATCACAACGGCAGTGGATACTGGATTGACGTAATCTTCCACCTGTTCATAACGATTTTCCAAAATATAGCCGAGCATGGCCAGGAACGTTGTCCAGATAATTGTTCCTGCCGTGGTATAGGCCAGGAAAACCGGTAATTTCATGGATGCCAACCCGGCCGGGACAGAGATCAGGGTGCGCACTGTCGGCACCAAACGGCCGAAAAATACGGCGTACACACCATAACGATCAAACCAATCGCTGGCATATTGGATATCTTTGGGGGATACGGTCATCAAACGACCAAATCGCGCGGACAACGCTTTCATGCGCTTTAAGCCAAAGAAATAGCCGAGATAGTACCACGGTAACCCGCCAAGCACCGACCCCAAACTTCCGGCGAGGATGACCAGAACGATATTCATATCGCCCTGGGCCGCCTTAAATCCGGCCATTGGCATGATTAATTCCGAGGGAATTGGCGGGAAGATGTTTTCCAAAGCCATCAGAAATACAATACCCGCATAGCCAGAGTCTTCTAGAAAACCGGTAATCCAATCGAACATCGATATCTGCCCTAATCATTGTAAATGGCGCGTGCCATGGAACTCGGTTGCGATGGTTCACGTTAAAATACATCTTTATATAAACGAGGATGTGACAAATGAACAATGTTTATGCAGTGACCGAAGTGGTTGGGACATCAGACAAAAGCATCGCAGACGCGGTTAACAACGCAGTGAACACGGCCAGCCAAACCTTAAAGAATCTTGGTTGGTTTGAGGTCGGAGATATTCGCGGTCACATCGAGGACGGAAAAATCGCCCATTTCCAGGTCAGCGTTAAACTGGGGTTCCGTTACGAACGCCCATAACGCTATTGCTGAGATCAGCGGGATGACATCAGCTTGCTTCCCGTTGCGAGGACCCGGAGCGGTGCTGGGTTGAGGCTGTTTTGTCGCCGTTCTGGGATGGGCTGTGTTCGGCCGATGTTCCGGTTAAGTCGTGGGGTGAAAAGTCATCAACCTCGATCACCTTGGCTACGGCGGCTTCTGTTTTTGCCAAGGCCGCTTGTTCATCGTCGCTCAGATTGCCTTTCTTGCGTTTTTCATACAAATGGTCTGTGGCGACAACGGCGGCGAACGCGGCATCAAGCCGGGCCAAGCCATCGTCGCCCAAGCCATCGTCGCCCAAGCCATCGTTGCTATGGCCATGATAAAGTCCCTTGGTTAAGCGGTCGCGGATATCGGATGGTTTCAACAAAATTTCTGCGACCCTGGTGGTCAGGCGGTCGTCCGGCAAAGTCTGACGGCGGCCAAGGGGAAACATAAACAGACGCATGATAAAGGCCAGCACGCGATTAGGATAATTTTTGAGCGTATTATCCAAATTATCTTCAATGCGTTTAAGGCCGGTTGAGAAACACCAATCCAAAAGCGGTTGTTCACCCTCTTTTCGGCCACCGTCTTCAAACCGTTTGAGCGCCGCACTTAGAAGATACACGTCGCTTAGAACATCGCCGAGACGCGCGGATATAAATTCTTTGCGTTTTAAAGCACCGCCCAGTGACAGCAACGATATTTCACTGATGAACGCCAAGGACGCGGACACGCGATTGATTTCGCTATAATAGACATTGATGTTTCCGCCAGGGATGTTTCCACCAGGGCGGAACGCGCTATAGAACAAATTACGGCCCAAGGTACGACCGACGGTTGCCAGTTGATGTGCCGCATGTTTCCAGATTGTGCTGTCAAATTTGCGTAAGCCGTGTTCTTCGTTTTTATCTTCGGCGGCTGTAATTTCCTCAAGGAGATATGGATGACAGCGGATCGCACCTTGGCCGAAAATCATCAAACTGCGGGTCAGAATGTTTGCACCTTCGACCGTGATCGCGACCGGGACAGCGCGATAAACATTGCCGATGTAATTGAGCGGCCCGTCAATAACAGCCTTGCCAGCATGAATGTCCATGGCGTCATTGATGACATCACGCAAATAGTTTGTCGCTTGTGATTTTAAGATAGCAGATATAACCGCCGGTTTCTCGCCGAGATCCAGGGCTAACACCGTCATCAATCGGGCGGAATCGAGTAAATAGCACGTACCGGCGATACGCGCCAATGCTTCTTGGATACCTTCGAATTTGCCGATGGAGATGCCGAATTGGCGACGCACGCGGGCGTAGGCTCCCGCTGTATGGGCCGCAAGTTTTGCGCCGCCGACGCTCAAGGCCGGCAACGAAATACCGCGCCCGGCGGCAAGGGCGGTCATCAACATTTCCCAGCCTTGGCCGATGCGATCTTGACCGCCAATAATCCAATCCATGGGGATGAAAACATCTTGCCCGGAATTGGGGCCGTTTTGGAACGCTTGCATGGCTGCGAAATGGCGACGGCCTATGGACACACCGGCTGTATCGGTCGGCACCAAGGCTAAGGTGATGCCGCGGTCTGATTCCGCGCTTAGAATGTGATCCGGATCATAAAGTTTAAATGCCAAACCCAATAAGCTGGCGACCGGTCCCAGCGTGATATAGCGTTTATGCCAAGTTAATCGGATGCCGAGCGTGCGGGCACCATCGAAATTTTCATAGCAGACAGTGCCGCGATCAATCATCGAGGCTGCGTCAGACCCGGCTTCAGGACTGGTCAAGGCAAAGCATGGGATCTCGCGGCCATCGGCCAGTCGTGGCAGATAGTGATCTTTTTGTGCGTCGGTGCCGAAGTGCAAGAGAAGCTCACCCGGGCCCAATGAATTCGGCACCATGACAGTCACGGCAACGCTGATACTGCGCGTCGAAAGTCGCATCACAATTTCTGAATGGGCATAGGCCGAAAATTCCAGACCGCCATATTTTTTCGGAATAATCATGCCAAAAAATTTATGGGCGCGGATGAAATCCCAGATCTCGTCCGGCAGATCGCGATCTTCAAAGGTTATACGCCAGTCATCAATCATGCCGCACAGCGTTTCAACCGGGCCATCCAAAAATGCCTGCTCTTCAGCGGATAATTTTGGTGTTCCGGCTGCGCGCAAACGGTCCCAATTGGGGTTACCGGAAAATAATTCCGCGTCCCACCATACCCCGCCCGCAGTGAGGGCCGCGCGTTCTGTTTCGGATAACTCCGGTAAAACGGATTTTACCCATTTAAACAAAGGTTTGGTTATATTCTTCTGTCGCCACGTCAGTGTCATAGAGAAGACCCTCAGCATATGTTGCGAGAGACAGCATCAAATTTGATACCGCGCCAGTAGTGTAACGCTCATCTCACGACAGCGGTTCCCATTCTGTCGGAACTCTTTGGTCGATCAAACGTTTAGCCCACAAAACGATACCAAAAAATGGTTCAATTGTCTCCCTTCATTCGTGTGAAAAGGATCCGCCCGTGTTTACGTATAAGGTTTGTACAAGTCACTCTGCGTCTAGGTTTCCACGCTGGTTCAAAGGCGTGCGAAATAACCCAGTTTGGGTGGCGACATCTGCATCGCTGTTCGTTTTGATGTCGGCCGTCAGCGCAAAGGCGGCTGGTTTTGCGGTGCAGGAATATAGTGTCCGCGATTTGGGCGCGGCCAATGCCGGTGGTGCGGCTTTGGCACAAGATGCGACGACCGTATTTAGCAATCCGGCGGGAATGACCCGTTTGGACCGCGTTCATATCAATGCCGGTGTGCATGCTATTTTGGGCAAAGGGCGGTTCACAAATCAAGGCTCTGTTGACGCCATCGGCCAGCCTTTATCGGGCGGCACTGGCGGCGATTTTTTAAGTGACGCCTTGGTGCCGAATTTCTATGCGGTTATTCCACTGTCGGATCGTTTGCGTTTTGGTGTTGGTGTATCGGCGCCTTATGGTTTGTCGACAGAATACGATGACGATTGGGTCGGTCGTTATCAGGGTATCAAATCCAGCATGAAGACAATCGATATCAATCCTTCTGTAGCCTATCGGCTAACTGATTTTGCATCGATTGGTGTGGGGATGAGTATTCAATATGTGGATGTTGATATCAGCAACGCCATCGATTTCGGTGCGGTTTGTTTGGGGCAAGTCGAACCGGTGGCACCCGGCACCTGTGGCGCTTTGGGTGTTTTACCGCAAGCAGCAGATGGAGCTATCCGCTTAAAAGGCAAGGATTGGTCGTTCGGCTGGAATGTCGGGTTGTTGTTGCAAGTGTCAACCAATACGCGCGTTGGCTTGCATTACCGGTCGGAAGTAAATCATAAAATCGATGGTCACGCCGTATTCACGACACCGGCGGCATTAGCGCCGTTGATGCCGTCCCTCGGCGGCGCATTTTTGGATAGCGATGGTCGGGCCGGATTATCGTTGCCGCAACGGGCGTCTGTCAGTTTGTATCACGATGTATCCGACCGTTTCAGCATCATGGCTGACGTGACCTGGACCGGGTGGTCGTCATTTCATGATTTGCATGTGGAATTTGCGAACCCGGCGCAACCTGATCTGCTCGAGGAACAAGATTACAAGGATGTGTGGCGGGTCGCGGGCGGGGCGAGCTACAAACTATCC
Organism: Alphaproteobacteria bacterium; assembly: GCA_037189785.1. Classification (GTDB taxonomy): domain Bacteria; phylum Pseudomonadota; class Alphaproteobacteria; order Sphingomonadales; family Govanellaceae; genus Govanella. The sequence goes on along the minus strand of JBBCIP010000266.1, from coordinate 18,126 downwards.
GATAGCTTTACGGTGCGGGGCGGGGTCGCTTACGACAAAAGTCCGACCCGGGACATCCACCGCAGTCCGCGCATTCCCGATAACGACCGGATCGTGGCCGCTGTAGGTATGAGCTGGGAGATGATGAACGGTTTTACCGTTGACGCAGCCTATAATCGCCTGTTTATCAAGGACTCCAGTGTTGATCGCATTGGCTCCAGTGGTGATCGCTTGATTGGCGAAAATAAGGGGCATGCCAACCTCGTGGCGCTGGGGTTGAATGTTGCGTTTTAAGGGCGCTTAGAATTATCTAATCTTATCAGGTGGTTGTGATCTTGATCGGGGTTTGCGTGGCTGCTCACGCAAGCCCCGATTTTTATAAAATAGTTGGGTAGAAACGGCGGTTTTTACGTGAATTTATCTAACGTGTCATATATTATAGCCCAGGTTCTGGGTTCATGAGGGTCCCATGCGGGAAAAAGAGATATCCAACGAGTCGGCGATTGGCCTGTGGCATCAGATGTTGCAATGCTACAAGTCCATCGAACGCAATATCAGCGGTCGTATGCAGGATAATTACCAGCAAAGCCTGTCGCGGTATGACGTTCTGAGTCAGCTTCACCAAGCCAAGGAGGAGTGGATTTCCGTTGGCGATCTAACCAAGCGGTTGTTGGATACCGCGGGCAGTATTTCTGCGCTGTTGACGCGCATGGAAAAGGAAGAACTGATCGCCCGCCGCCTCAATCCTTCGGATCGGCGCAGTTTTCAAATCGGTCTGACAGACAAGGGCCGAGAGTTATATAAAGATATTTCATTCCATTATTCCGGCTGGGTAGCGAGTGCGCTCGAAGACGTGTCTTCGGAAGAGCGAGAGTTGCTTTATGATTTGCTTGGGCGTTTGAAAAAGGCTCAGGCTAAGGAAAAGACATAATCTCAGGATAAATCCTGTCGGTTTTGGCCGATGGGATTTTAGCGGGGACGGCAGTCGTCGACGGTCATGGATGAATTCGTAACCTTATTACTGTTACCATTGGCTCTGGCCTTGCTCATGTTTGGGCTGGGGTTGTCGCTCAGCATTATCGACTTTCAACGCCTGATCCAGTTTCCACGCCCACTCTTGGTTGGGGTACTTGGGCATATCGTGTGTTTACCGATCATTGCCTTCCTGATCGCCATGGCGATCAAGTTGCCGCCGCCTTTGGCCGTAAGCTTGGTCATTATTGCCGCCTGTCCCTGTGGTATTACATCCAATATTCTCACGTTTATTGGGCGTGCCGATGTCGCGCTGTCGATCACCATGACGGCGGTATCAAGCATGATCAGCATTTTCACGACACCGTTGTTTGTGATGCTGGCGCTGCGGGTGTTTTATGGCGATATGGGGATGCCGTCCCTTTACCTGGGGAGCGCCATTGAAAAGCTGTTTCTATTAACGGCTTTGCCCATTGTTGGCGGCTTGGGTGTTCGTCTGTTCTTCCCGTCCTTGACCAAGCAATTGCTGTTGTGGCTACGTCCGGCGGCCTTCAGCATTTTGCTGACGACCATCGCCTATACGGTGTTGATGAATTGGACCTTGGTGCTCGACAACATATTGACCATGGGCCCGATTGCTTTGCTGCTTAACTTGATCGCTACCGGACTAGGCATTTGGTTGGGCCGCAAGTTCTATTTGAACCCACAGCAGAAAGTGACCTTGGCGATCGGTCTCGGTGTCCAGAATGCGACCATGGCGACCTTTATCGCTGTCACGGTTCTGGATCGCATCGATTACGCGGCGGCACCAACCATCTATGGCACGATTATGGTGTTGAACGGGTTGGCGTTGATCCGTTTCACGCGTCAGCGTTATGCTGCCTGAGCGTCGTCACTTTTCCAGTACCGTTTAATCAACCGCACCATCAGCCCGGCATTGATCACCATGATACACCCGTAAATGGTCGGTGTTATGGCCAAAGCCCAGCTGTTCAGAACGGATAGGGACAAGAACGTCGCCATGGTGGCGTTTTGGATCCCGACCTCGATCCCGACCGTCATGGAGTCCGAGCGGCCGAGCCCGAACATGCGGGCGATCAGGAGCCCGGCCCCCATAGCGGCCACATTCAAGGTCCATGCGGCCGGTCCGGCGTGAAGCAGGTTGGCCATGACCAGATCGACACTGACGATCAACGAGAACACAATCACCGCAATCAAAATGATGACCGATGTAGGACGTAACCAGATCACCATACGATCCGCCCAAGCGGGAAAGAAGTGACGCACCACCATGCCGCTGGCAATCGGCACCACCGTCATCATCACCAGTTGGCGGACGGTATTGGGGATTGAGATGGTCGGCACATTCCCAGTGCCGTCAAAGAAATGAGACAACGCCCAACTGATCAAAACAGGCGTCGTCACCACGGTGATAACGCTGGTCAAGGTGGTGAGAATAACCGCGAGCGCCACATTACCACGGGCGGCAAAGGTTACGGCATTGGATGTCACGCCGGCCGGGCAAACTGACAGAATAAATAGTCCAACGGCCATTTCTGGGGGCAGGCGGAAAAGATAAGCAATGGCCAGACCAAGCAACGGTAAACACAAAAAATGTCCCGTTAAACCGGCCGCGACCGCGCGTGGGTGAGCAATCAAGTTTTGGAAATCCTTGAGCGCCAATGTCAAGCCAAGGCTGAACATAATGGCCATCAACCCGGCCGGAACAAGGACGGTGTTGACGTAGGAGATGAGGTCTTCCGACACGCGCGGTGATCCTTAAAAATACAACATTGACGATGGACGGTTAGGCCGTCCAAACATCCTCGAAAAGACGTAAGAAGTTGGCTCCGAGGATTTTCTCAATACGAGCAGATTTGTGACCACGCGCCGCCAACATATCGCCGAGCTTTTGGAATTGGCCCGGACCGCGCAGATCAAGAATAAAGGGATAGGTATCCGCGCGCTCACCCTTGGCGCCGATGCCGGATTTGGCGCGGGCTTCGACTTCATTGCGCAATGCGGTTTGATAGGTTTCCATATCGTCGATTTGCGTCGTGCCGCCATCGGTGCCGATACCGACATGGTCTTCGCCACAGACGTTGATGGCATGCTCGATATGGGCCACCACATCTTCGGCGGTCGGCCGGGATTCAACCTTGAGGAACGGCATGAAGTAAATACCGACCACGCCGCCGCCTTGGGCAACCAGTCGCATTTCTTCATCGGTCTTATTGCGTGGTAAATCAGCCAAGGCGCGACAGCCGGTATGAGAAATGGTGATGGGTGCGGTTGCCGCTTTGATCGCATCGAGACAGGTCTGTTGACCGCTGTGGCTGAGATCGACGAGCACCTTATTGGTTTGCAACCGTGCAATCAGCTCACGACCAAGATCCGTCAGACCTTGATTTTCCGGCGCCATGGATCCATCACCGACTTTGTTGCGCGGGTTATAAGTCAACTGAATGATACGAACACCGAGGTTTGCAAATATATCGGCGCGCGATGCATCGTCCCCCATCATTAGGGTATTCTGGAAGCCATAAATGATACCGACTTTGCCATCTTTCTTGGCTTTGCGAATATCGGCGGCAGTTAGAATCTTTACCAAATCTTTTGGGTTGTTGCGAATGAGCGCATCCCATTCGGCAATATCTTTGACGCTTTGTTCAAACGGTTCTTTGTCACCGGCCACATGGCCGAGTGTCACATTGACTGCAGTCATCCCGGATTCGCGGGCTTCTTTAATGGCGCGAGCATCGACGCTGTTGGCGCGGTCCTCGGCAATGGCTTTGCCTTTGTTGCTTGCGGTTCCGGCTTTCATGGCTTCAAGCTTGATATTCGGATTGCCGATACCGCCAAGGCCATTGATGACGATGGTTTTGTTCAGATCGCGCCAGCCTTTTGCTTTTGCGGCAAGTGCGGTGGTTGGCGTCGTGGTTGCGGCCACCATCGGCAGCAGAGCTGCCGAGGCCGCAGAAAGGGAGAGAAACGAACGCCGGTCAAGGCCGGTTAGATACTGGGGACTAAGCTTTGAACGTGTCATATTTCTCTCCCTTATTCTGATTAGAAGCGATAGCTGGCGTGGACGCCGATTTCACGGGGTGGTGTCGTTTGAACCAGATCGGGAATACCGACCCGCTCTTGGACACTCCAGCTGACAGGCTCCCGTACATTGAAGATATTACGGGCAAAAATCGATGCACTCCATTTTTCTGCCTCGACACCCATACGCAGGTTGGTGAGGAAGAAGTCACCCCATTCGCGATACTGTGGTGCGAATGTGTTGAACTGGGTGCGGGCTTTGCCGGTATAGGTCATGTCACCACGCACATAGCCATCCAGGTTACCGACCGGGAAGCGTTGTTCCAAACCAAGGCTGGCCTGGATCGGGAAGCTTTGCGGAATCCGATCACCTTTCAGACCGGCTTGCGGTGCTGGTGGTAAGCCAGGAGGAAAGGCCGCTGGATTGTCTTGCGACAATTTTTGCTGCGAATAGCGGAAGCTGAAGTTGGCGGAGAAGCCTTCAATGGCTTCAGGGCGAACAGCACCCTCAAATTCGATGCCGTATAACTCTGCTTTGCCAGCATTGCTGATATACGTGAAAGCGCCGGTATCATCAAAGGTCGAGACCTGAATACCGTTCCATTTCATGTAATAAAGAGCGCTGTTCAAAGTCATTTGTCTGTTGAAAAACTCAGACTTTATCCCGACTTCATAGTTTTGCACGACGTCAGGATCATAGGTCGGCGGGATAGTGCCGACCAGCACCGTTGAGTTTTCGCCGCCTTCTCGGAACCCTTCCGAATAGGTGATATAAACCAAGGTGTCATCGGTCAGGTCGTAGGACGCCTGGAACTTCCACACAACGTCGCTAAACGTTGATTTCAGAAGCGGGCCTGGGCCTAACGGGCGGCCAAAAATATCGGCGACCAGAGTTGCGAGCGAATCCCGCTTCAGTTCAAACACCCGTGCGCCGGCCATCAGTTTGAAGCGATCGGTGACGTCATAGGTGATTTCGCCAAAGATTGCTTTGTTGCTGAAATTTGCGACTTGGTTGTTGAAGAATGCCGGATCTTCGTTGGTCAACCCACCGGTGGTGTTATCAACGAAACCGAGGAAGCTATCCGATACCCGCTTACGATCCTGATAGAACGCACCGGCAATCATTTGGAACGGGCCGTCGAAATTAGAGGCAAAACGAATTTCACCGCTATAGGTATCGGTATCGGCCGGTTGATTGATCCGATTTGACCGACCCGGGGTGAATTGTGATTGGTCAAACGAGAAGAATGTATAGCGTTTGAACAGCGACCCTGTCGCCGTCAACGTCCCCCAACCGAGGTCATGTTCGAGTGTCAAATTGTACATTTGCACTTCGTCATCGAACGGCTCATAGACAAAGCCTGGTTTGATGTCGGCATTTGGCAGGCCGCGCGGATTATCGTCGACGCTTGTGTCTTGATAATAGGCCGATGCGGAAAGCTTGGTGTTTTCGCCCAAATGCAAGTCGGCGATGATGCGGCCGCCGTATGTTTCTTCTTTATCCGTACCTTTTTCATTGCGATCCGGACGCTTCAAGAAGCCGTCGGTGTTCCGATAGTAACCCACAACGCGTATCGCGAAGATATCTTGGACGACAGGGGCATTGATCATGCCGTTGAATGACCAGCGCTCGCCGCCGTTCCGTGACCGGAAGCCCAGGCTGCCGTCGATGGAGGCTTCGACTTCGTTTACATTCGGCTTGTTCATGATGTAGCGGATCGTACCGGCTTGGGATCCGGCGCCATACAAGGTGCCTTGAGGCCCGCGCAGAACTTCAACGCGTTCGACGTCATACAACCGCATGTCGGTTTGTTGAACGTTGGTGCCGCCGACACCGGCTGCTGGAATTTCGTCATAATAAACGCTGACTTGTTCGGTTCCGGCCGAGGCCGCCAAACCACGAATGACGATTTGTTTGTTGTTCGGACCGCTGTCGATGGTCGACAAACCCGGCACCATGCGGGCAAAATCGTTCAAGTCATCGATCCCGGCGCGTTCGAGCGAGGCGCCGGTTACGGCTGAAATGTTATACGGAATATCTTGGACGCTGACGGCACCGCGCTTCGACGCCGTCACCAAGATTTCTTCAAACGTTGTCGACGGTGATTGCGCGAATGCGGAGGTCGACAGGACAGCGCCCAAGCCGACAAGAATGGCGAGTGATGATGTATTATGCTTCATAGTGTGTCCTCCCGGACGGTTAGAGTTGTTGGTTATCAGAAGTTTTTAGGAGCTTCGTCTTTGGTAATAGGGACATAATCGGTGCGCGGGTAAGCCGTGCCGCGTTTGACGGTTGTTACCACCGAACGCAGATTGCTCACGTTTTCCGCAGGATTTTTTGTCACGAAAACGATATTGGCCAACTTACCGGCTTCAATCGTGCCGAGATCTTTTTCTTTGCCAAGTGATTTAGCACCGCCATAGGTTGCCACTTTGATGGCTTCAATCGGCGATAACCCGACGCGATTTTGGATCAGTTCTATTTCCTCATGGAGCGCCGGATAAGCATCTTCAATGGGAGTCCGCCCATCGGTTCCGGCGGATACAACAACGCCTTGATCGATAGCGAGTTTGGTCAACCGCGCGGCGAAGTCAGTCGGGCAATGATAGGGGAAATCTGAATTTTTATTTTCCTCGATTTGTTTTTCCCGCTCGGCGTAAATCCGCAACGTCGGATCAAGCACGATATTTTTCTTGGCCATGTCGCGGAACAAATCGCGATAGACCGGTGCAGTCGGGTCAAGCTTCGCATAATCGGGTTGTTGGCGGTCATGGTAGCCTTGTGGCGTCACGCCCGAGCCTTCATAAGCGATATAGCAAACATGGGAAATGCTATCGACACCGGCATCCACAACATTCCGTGGTGTGGCTGGGAACACCATACCATGGGCCCAGACAAGAAATCCTTGGCGGTGGGCTTCGGCGGTGATTTTGTCGACCATCGGCGCTTCGAGATTGGCGTAGATTTTGATGGCTGTAGCCCAAGTGCCGCGCGACATGGCAACGGCAAGCGGCATATCCGTTTCAGGTGTGACCGATTGCATCCACGGTACTTGGCCCGGGGTGGCGCCACGGGCCGAGGCAATGGTGCGGCGATCGTGGAAGAAGTTCGGTGCAGCCATCAAGGCAACATAATGCAGATCCGGCGCGGGAATTTCTTTCATCAAAGCAGCGCGCGATAAATCGGCCAAAGCGCGCACGTCACCGGCCATGTCCCGCACCGTGGTGATGCCGCCATAAAGATAGCGGCGCATGATTGCTTCGGCGCTTTTCCGATCGGGGTCGGTTGCCATATGCACATGGCTGTCGATCAATCCAGGGACTGCATACCACCCACTGCCATCGACGACTTCGGCATCGGCCGGGGCTTTGACTTTTGCGGTCGGGACGACGGCATCAATGCGGTCGTCTTTAATAACGATGGTCATGCCGGACCGTAGTGGGGCTCCGGTGCCGTCGATAATGGAGACGTTTTTGTAAACCGTGGTCTTAGCGGAAGGCGGCGTCTGGTCGGAGGAAGCGGACAATGCGGGGGAAGTCAAAAGCGTCGTTACGAATAAAGCGCAGATTGACGGCAAGCGCATAGATATTCTCCCTGATCATTATAAGTTTCGTGAAGTTTATATGACGCATCATTATCGGATGTGTCAAATAAATTATATGACGCGTCCGATAAATCTTGGCGGCGGCGGCGCGCAGACCTGCTGAAGAAATTTCAAACTATTGTAATTATTATAGAAATTATTTTAGTCGTCCGTCTGGCAGTGCCAAATCATGCGTCTTGCATAAATAAACTTATTTGGCCTAATCTTTATAGAATCGGATCTCAACCAAGACTATCCCTAAGGCTACACCCCGTTAGATACAGGGAAGACGCAGGGAAGAAGGCGGGAAGACCCCAGGAGAACATATGCCGGATCTCTATATCTACGATGCTGTTCGGACCCCGCGTGCAAAAGGCAAAGCGGGCGCGGGTTTTCACGCAATCCAACCCGCCGATCTGGTTCGGCAATTGGTCAACGCCTTGGTCGATCGCCATGGTGTGGCGATGAAAGACATCGATCATCTAACCTTGGGGTGTGTCGGCCAATTGGGGACGCAGGGCGGACATCTGGCTTTGGTCACCAAATTGCGCGCCGCATTGCCGGAACAGGCAACAGCTTGGACCTTGAACAACTACTGCACCTCGGGGCTTTCGGCGGTGCAAACGGTGGCCGATAAAATACAGGCAGGAAGTGCCGAATTTGCGTTTGCCGGTGGGGTCGAGGTGATGTCGCAAGTGCCGTTCATGGCGGATAAAGCCAGTTATTATACCGACCGAAAGTTTTCTGCGGATCTCCAGTTTATTCCGGTTGCTTTGGCTGCCGATGTGTTGGCGACCAAAGAAACAGTTGATCGCAAAGATCTCGATGCGGTGACGCTGGAATCGCATGACCGGGCGGTTGCGGCACACGTCGGTGGGTATGAAAAATCATTGATCCCGATCAAGAACGAAGACGGCATCGTTGTGTCGGATCGCGATGAGTATGTGCGAACAGGACAAACGATGGATGCACTGGCGGCATTGGAGCCGGCGTTTCTGGAATTGGGCAAGCACTATGCACCGATTGTTCAAAAGGCCTTGGGGATGACGTCGATCCACCATGTTCACACCATCGCCCATTGCCCGGGGATTGCCGATGGGGCCGGGCTTGCGGCTTTGGGCACGCGGGCCGCAGGGCTGAGGCGCAATCTTGCCCCCCGCGCCAAAGTCCTGGGCTATGCCGAAGCCGGGGGAAATCCAGTTTTATCGTTAACCGCTGGGCGGCTGGCGATGGAAAAAGCTTTGGCAAAAGCCGGGTTATCGCTCCAAGATATGGATGTCATTGAGTATATGGAGGCTTTTGCGGTGGTCCCGGCCTTGTTTTATCGGGATACCGGCATCGATCGCTCTAAAGTCAACATTTTTGGCGGTCATGTCGCCAAAGGGCACCCGTTGGGGGCCAGCGGAGCTATTCTACTGTCGACGGTGTTGGATGCGATGGATCATAAAAACGCCGGTCTTGGGCTGGTGGTGGCGTCGGCGGCGTCCGGCATCGGATCTGCCATGGTGTTGCAGCGCGAAGCGACTTGAGCTTCTTGAGCCCGCCCGATATTGTTGAAGAAAGGCCAGAAGTAAACCGAATAATTCACAATAGGGACAGCTATGGTTGAGCAGGCATCGGGAACAGCGCATTCGACGGATAGTGACGTATTGGCGCGGGCATTCGACCCCAAACGCTTGGCCGATGACTTTTACGATAACCCGTATCCTGTTTACCGGGCTTTGCAGGCCCACGATCCGATCCATCCCATCGAGAACGGATATTTCTTGACGCGCTATGCTGATTGCTTGGCCGTCTATCGCGATCGCCGCTTTTCATCCGATAAGAAAGAAGAATTTACACCAAAATTCGGCGATAGCCCGTTGTTTGAACATCACACCACAAGCCTAGTCTTTAATGATCCGCCCTTACATACGCGCGTCCGGAAAATTATCATGGGGGCGTTGACGCCACGGCATTTGAAACGTCTCGAAGTCGATCTTTATAAATTGGTCGATGAGCTTGTGGATCGTCTGCGTCAAAAAGCTTCGTTCGATCTTGTTCAAGATTTCGCGGTCGAGATTCCTGTTGAAATCATCGGTAATCTTTTGGAAGTGCCGCGCGCGGATCGGGCGCCGTTGCGGGGCTGGTCGACGGCGATCTTGAGCGCGCTTGAACCGGTGTTGTCCGAGCAGCGTTTTCAAGAAGGCAACAAAGCGGTCACCGACTTTATCGATTATCTGAAAATACTTGTGGCTGATCGCAGAAAAAATTTGGGGGACCCCAATACCGATGTTTTAAGCCGCCTGATCATCGGTGAACATGATGGGGAGAAGCTGACTGAAGTTGAGCTATTGCAGAATTGTATTTTCTTGCTGAATGCCGGTCATGAAACCACCACCAATTTAATCGGCAATGGGTTGTGGCTTTTGCTGACGCATCCGGAACAGAAACGTAAATTACAACAGTCGCCGGATCTTATCACAAACGCGGTTGAAGAATTCCTGCGCTATGAAAGCCCGGTGCAATTGAACAATCGGATTGCTAGCGAAGACGTCGAGGTTGCCGGTGTACACATGCCGAAAGGGACACAAGTAACGCTGTGCATCGGTGCCGCCAATCGCGATCCGTCGGAATTCGATCATGCCGATGATCTTGATATCAGCCGCAAGCCGAATTTTCAAATTGCCTTTGGTCATTCCATTCATGCCTGTGCCGGGATGAACTTGGCGCGGCTCGAAGGCCGGATTGCAATTCAGACATTGATCAATCGCATTCCAACGCTTGAATTGGATGGTGTCCCTGTTCGCGACTTACGGGCTCGCTTCCGGGGCTTTAAAGAACTTCCGGCGCGTATTGCCATGGGGCGTTGCGGCACAGTGTGACACGAAAATGCTGTGGGTGGATTTATCCCAAACGGGTGTGAATGGGAACGCCGCCTTTAAGCGTTAACGTGACAGGCGTCCGTTCGGCGATATCAGCAAGCCGCGCGCGTTGGTCGTCCGATAAATCGCCGTTAATGGATAGAACGCGGTCGATCTTGGCGGTGTCGCCATCGCGGCCGAAATGGAGGTCGACGTCAACGCCGGTTAATGGCCATTGTTTCCGCTCTGCATACATCTTCAATGTGATTGCGGTACAGGCACCAAGGCTTGCCAATAATAAATCATAAGGGGCAGGTGCCGTATCACCACCGCCCAAGGATGCCGGTTCGTCGGCGGCCATCTGATGTTTTTTTGTGGTGATCGACACGGCGTAAGCCGTTTGCCCGATCGATGCTTTTGCATGGGCCATGATATTTTCCTTTATCTTAAGAAAAGGGCTGCTGCCAAATGATTACACTATTCCGTGTTTAATGCTATCGGCTGATTTTTTTCACTTATATATCTTCTGGAGTGATCAAGCGCCGCGACCAGCTTTCAACGGACTGTGTGCTGAGACGTCGCTCTGCCAATTGCCGCCACGACGGCGTCAAAACGGGGAGCGTAGCCAGGAACTGAAGCGCTGCCGTATTCAACGCATCACGATAAAAAATATCGAGTATACGTTTCAAAGACCACCCTGGGACTGGCCGCTCGATCAGGCAAAGGTGATCTCCGACTTGCACGTGGCCTTCTTCGATCACGCGGTAATACCAGCCGGTCCGTCCATTGTTTTGAACATGTTTGGCCATTCCAGAGTTTCCAAATCTTTCATTCAACCGCCAGCATGGTTGGCGTGCTTGGGAAACTTGAACGACGGCGGTGCCGAGGCGAAAAATATCGCCGATGCAGATATCCGCTTCGGTAATCCCGACCGTGGAAATGTTTTCCCCAAACCCACCGTGCAATGTCTGAATGGGCTGGTCCGAAAACCAGCGGTTGGCAGGCCAGTTGTTGTCAATAAAGTCTTGGCGCCAATCGGCATAATGGTCGAATGGATAATGATGAATGGCTTTTTCCGGGCCGCCATGATGGGCCGTGTCACCTTGTTGGTCTCCCACAAGCCCGGTTTTTGTGATGCTGATCTGGCCTGAGGATGGGGTCTTAAAAATACCGCTGGGGACTTTATGGCGGCCCAGGGGTTTAAGAGGACTGATCAGGACGGATTGTATTTCTATATCGATGAGTGGCGTGGCGGTGCGGGGGAGGGTATTTAAGTCATTGTCATGAAATGATAAATTTGATGGATTCGCAGTGTTGTCGGAAAAAGGGTTAGCCTCTTTTGACATTTTTAAATCATCACACTCGTTCTTGCGATACATTCTTAACTGGAGCAGCTATAATGCTAGCGTCTTATAATATATATCGCAAATATATATTTGCGGTTGAGTAACTGAGTATCGAGAAGCACGGTGGGAACACGACTGTTTTGGCAAGTTTTAGGGTTGCTGGCATTAGGATGCGGACTGGCAGGGATTGTATTGCCGTTGCTGCCAACGACGCCGTTTTTGCTTGTGGCAGCCTATGCTTTTTCGCGTTCATCGCCAGCACTCCATGATTGGTTATTGGCGCATCCTCATTGTGGTCCGTTGATCCGCAATTGGCGTGACCATGGTGCTATCCCAAGGCGGGCAAAATGGATGGCGCTTGGATTAATGGCGGGGGCTTTGGCGATCAGTTTCGCCATGAGTGTCCCCGCCTGGCTGATTGCGGTTCAATCTGTGGTTTTAGTCTGCGTCGGTATTTTCATTATGACCCGGCCCGATGTGCCGAGCCCTGACTAAGCAACAAAGCCCCGCAATAACAACGCTTGTCTGATTTCTCCTGTCCATTCTGCGCTTCATTTTAGTCCCTATGCATGGTGATGCTGACGAAACGAGCAAGGCCCAGCATTCCTGCGGTTCCAATGTTACCGGTGATTGTCAGGATATCGGTTTCTTTTACAGTTTGCCTGTTCCTACCGGGACCAGGGAAACCCTCTAATTTGTTAAAGAATGACGATATTATTATTCGCATTCGTATGTATTGGGCAAGAATAGTGTCTGATTTGGTTATTTTAAGATTATTTTTTAAAAACTAAAATATTGTTATGACGGATTTTTTTACAATATGAGTCCATTAATTCTGCATAAATCGCAGAAAACCGCCATTGGTATAATTATTGCTTAAAACATACTTAACCGTATTTTTTGGTTATGGTGCGAGCAATATACATCTTAAGGAGCGAATGGAATGAAAGCACGATCTATGGTGCGGTCTGCTGTTATGGCGACGGCGCTTACAATTTTACCGATGATATCCACGGCCTCATATGCGGCTATTGTCCGAATTGATTTTGCGGGGGTCGTCACTGCTCATACAGACGATATTGGTGCGGTCCTGCCGCTTGGGACTGCGGGATCTGGTTATTTCATTTATGACACAACGACCCCGGTAACCCACGGTATGTCAGACTACAGAGTCTACGACCATGCTGTATTGGAGTATGCGTTTTCGGTCGGTGGCTACAATTACAGCACGGGTTCTTATACGAATGCCCGTGTGCATGACGAAAACATTGTGGGCGATCGCTTTGACATGGGCGATTGGAATCCAACGGGCGACCAGGTGGCGGGGTATGATGTCTGGCGGATGTGGATGATGATTGGGCGACCTTCAGATGGTATTGCACAAGGTTTTGCATTGCCCGAGGCCGATTGGTTCACAGCCCCAGATCTTGTCGCAATCCTATTGGTCGAATTTACGGAGTCGTTGGCTCAGCGCTTTCAAGTGGAAGTGCAGAATCTGACTGTTACAGATATTACGGGCGGGGGTAATCCTGACCCAGATCCCGATCCAGATCCAGATCCCGATCCCGATCCAAACCCGACAGATGTTCCTTCACCGGCCGGGCTAGGCTTGCTTGGGCTCGCATTAATGGCGGGATCGCGTTTGGTTCGCCGGCGTTCGTGATTTCCAGTACACGAGAATTAGAAAAGCGGCCGTTTGTGCCGCTTTTTTTATTTTAACAATGCCCCATGTTGTCATCACGGCTTTGTGAATTATTGTTGCTTCAAAAAAATCCTTTTTCAAAGAAACTAATCCGGTCGAGCGGCGTTCTATGAAAATACGTTTCAGGGGAATCTCTGTGCGTAACTTTTGTGTGTGTTGAAACCTTACAAAAAGGGGCTTGCGTGAAAATAGCGATGTTTCCGGCATGATGGACAGCGCCATTCCACCCTCTGCCACTATGGGGGCAAACGTAGAAGCAAAACCGGGCCCCCGGCCCACTCTCAGTATCCGTCATGGCATAGCGCTTGCTATTGGTATTGTTGTCGGTGCGGGTATTTTTAGAACACCTGCACTGGTCGCGGGTGCTTCGGCTGACGAATTAACCTTTTTATTGACATGGGTTGCGGGGGGCGTGTTGTCGATTATCGGCGCGCTCTGTTACGCGGAGCTGGCATCGACTTATCCCAGCAGCGGCGGCGACTATCATTACATTCGCCGTGCCTTTGGATCGAAGGTCAGCTTTTTATATGCCTGGTCGCGGCTATCTGTGATTCAAACCGGCTCGTTAGCATTGTTGGCGTTTTTGTTCGGCGACTATGCTGTTCAGGTTGTTCCGCTCGGGCCCTATGGATCGGCGATCTATGCGGCCGGTGCTGTGATCTGTCTTACGGTCTTGAATTGGGTCCACGTCAATAAAGGCATGGGCGGTCAATTATGGTTGACCTTGGCGGAAATTTCGGGGCTTCTTTTAATCGTCGCATTGGGGCTGTTTTATCTGCCCGCAGACACGGTCCAGGCGCCAAGCCCGGTCAGCGAAAGTTCGCTTGGTTTGATTATGGTGTTTGTGCTCTTGACCTATGGCGGGTGGAGCGAAGTTGTCTATGTCACACCGGAATTGCGCGATGGTAGAAAACGGATTGTGACCATTTTGGTGGCCAGTCTGGTGTTTGTGACCGTGTTGTATGTGTTGGTTAACATGGCCTATTTGCGGGTGCTTGGACTGGAAGGTGTGGCGTCATCGGAAGCCGTTGCCGCCGAGGTCATGCGCATGGCGTTTGGTCCCGCCGGTGTCTTCGTCATCAGTGCGTTGGTTGCGGTTGCAGCCTTAACGTCCGCCAATGCAACGTCGATTACAGGCGCGCGTACAACCTATGCGGTCGGGCGCAGTATTCCACGGCTACGCTGGCTGGGGCAGTGGAATGACGCGCGTGGCACGCCTGGGAATGCTCTTTTGGCGCAATGTGCTTTTGTTTTGCTGTTAATTATTGCGGGGACCTTTGCCCGAGACGGGTTCGAGATGGCGGTCGAGTTCACCGCGCCGGTGTTTTGGTTGTTCTTCTTGTTGGTTGGGGTTTCCCTGTTTGTCTTACGGGTCAAAGACCCGCACCGAGAACGACCATTTCGTGTTCCGTTATATCCTGTTTTGCCTATAATCTTTTGTTTGACCAGTGGCTATTTATTGTATTCCAGCATTGTCTATACTGGCATCAGTGCGTTGGTCGGTGTGGCTATTTTGATTATCGGCGCTTTACTCATACCATTCTTGAATATTCCCCCTGACGAGGAGTTTGATCAATGAAAGCATTACTGACAGCCTTGATTATAAGCGTTTCCGTATCGCCACTTGCATTATCCGGGGTAGGGTCTGCTGTTGCGGCAGAAAGTTCATCCAAGGCACGACAGCCTGATGTGATTTATGTGCCGACGCCGCAAACCGTTGTTGATGCCATGCTGAAGATGGCCGGTGTCAAGAAAGGCGATGTCCTTTATGATTTAGGGTCCGGCGACGGACGAATTCCGATCACTGCAGCTAAGGAATACGGCGTGCGCGGTGTTGGTATTGATATTGACCCTGAACGTATTACCGAAGCCAATCAGAATGCAAAAGATGCTGGCGTCACCGATCTTGTGACATTCAAGCAGGCCGATTTATTCACGTCGGACTTCAGCGAGGCTTCGGTGGTCACGCTCTATTTGCTGGACAGCTTGAATGAAAAGCTTCGCCCGAAATTATTGGCGGAATTGAAGCCGGGAACACGGATTGTCAGCAATACGTTTCGAATGGGCGATTGGACACCGGAAGCCGAACAAGAAGTCGATGGTCGTTTGATCTTTTTATGGACTGTGCCGCATAAAGCCTTGAGATAAGGGGCCGGTCGGTTGAGACGTTGACTTCTTCCCTGAACGATACCAATCTAAGATCTTAAGTTATCGTGATTATGGCATCGAAACTGATATCAGCAGTTTCGGTGCCTGTTTTGCTTTTGTGAGGAACGGCGCCGTGTTGATGATAAACGGCATAAACTCTGGTTTATTACCGATTGAACGGCTGGGGAAAATTATTCCTGCCAAAGCCGTGCCGACAATATCCGGCGCCGGTGGTGATCGCTATGAAATAGGCTTGTTGACGGAGTGGGAGGCGGCCCTTCTTGGTGGTCAAACCGACGCCTATAAATCGGTCATCGCACAAGCGGATTATGACCATGATTGGACCAAGACCTATCCGGTTGAACATCATCCAGGACTTTATTGGTTGGCCTATTGTTTGACGCGTCAAGAAAAATATATCGCCAAAATGCGGGCCAAGCATCGTCATTTTCGTACCAAAATCTGGCCGCCCTATGATGAAACGAAAGGCTCCAATTATGGTACGGTGCGCGCCCGGGCGTGGGCGATGCGTGATTTGTTTCGTCTGGCTGCGGTCGATGATTTCTATAAACCGGCCCTTGATGACTACCGGCGTATTTATGAAGATCTGGCATTCAAAAACACGACGCCAAGGCGCACTTTATTAAAGCATACAGCGCCGGAAATCGAACCGAGCCAAAAATTTTCCAACCCCGACGCCTGGCAAATTTCAGTGTGGATGCAGGACGGCTTTTGGCTGCAAGTTTTAGCCCATGGTGTTTTGTTGGGACACGATCAATGGCGGCGATTGTTGGAACGTGAGTTTTCGTTTATCCAAGACCTGTTTGATAACGCCCGTCGCTATGTCACTCACTATGGGCCCATGGTGGTGTGGGTTAAAGGACAGCCGCTCGAAACATTTGATGCGATCATCGCCTATAATGATCAGAAATTTGGGTTGAGCGGATACGGTCCGAAAGATATCTATCTTAAATCCGGCACCGACGACTTTCGTGGCCGCCATGTGTTGGCTGCATTAGCCCTCAGTGCCGCCGCCAATGTGCCGGGCGCGCGGGAATTGTGGGCAGACTGGAAATCAACCCTTGATACTCATTCAGGTGAAAAATGGATTATGTATAGAAACGCTATGGTTCCTCCGAAAAGTTGATCGTCGGTGTTCTATAGTCTATTTGCAAAATACATATGTCTTTGATTTCGAAAAAACGATCAGTGATCGCAAAGTGTCATCTCTAAAAATCCCCTCAATTGCAGTGTGTTAACCACACAGTAAAATTTCTCCAAGCGTCGAAAATTTTTACAATACCCTACGGAATCTTCTTCTAAGTTGTTGAAATATAAGCATGGCATGGGTTTTGCTAATTGCCTTAAGTGGTTTTGTTAATTGTGTAAATTAGTGAAGTGTTTAAGGGGATTATCATGAAGAAAATATGTGGGGCATTGGCAGCAGCTGTTCTCGGTTTTGCTGCCTTTAATGCATCCGATGCGCGTGCATCTGTTGTCGTTTTGGACTTCGAAGGTATTTATCCATCATATCCATACGTAGACAATGATGGATTGGTATTAGACTTTTATAATGGTGGTACAAGTAGTGTTGGGACAAGCGGCGCGAACTACGGCATAAGTTTTGGTCAAAACGCCCTGGCGCTTTGCTTAAATACACTTAGTGATTCGTGTTCAAATAGTTCGCGCGGTGGGCAGGGCAATCCTGATTCGCAGTATACCGCTCTGTTCTTCTTGGAAGGCAGTGAAACCTATATGAATGTCGCCGCTGGTTTTGAAACCGGATTTTCTTTCTTTTATTCATCGCTCAGCTTTTCTGGTAGCGTAAGTGTTTATGATGATTTGAATGGCCTAGGGAATTTGCTTGCTACCATTGAACTGAGCCCGAATGCGGGTGTTTGCACAGAATATGGCGCGCAATTTTGTCCGTTCACGAGTGCTGGGGTTTTATTCGATGGCATAGCGAAGTCAGTATCGTTCGCTGGTGTTGCTAATCAGATCGCATTTGATGACATCACATTTGGTAGTGACATTCCAGATCCGACCGATCCAACCGATCCAACCGATACGCCTGCACCAGCAGCGTTGTCGTTATTAGGGCTTGGACTTGCTGCGGCAACGATCGCCCGCCGCCGTAAAAGCGCTTAATCTAAATTTTGTTCTGATGAAAAACGGCCCTATTTTTTAGGGCCGTTTTTTTATTTCCTAAGTCGGCGCGATTTTTTTAAAAAACTGAACGATGACCGTGCCGCTATAAGGATCAAATTGAAGCAAACCGCAGGGCTGGAAAAATCTCTCAAGCGCAGGTCTCCCTTGGCTGTTCCGAAGACGTGAGGGTTTGTGTGAATAGACAAACCCACTAGTTTCTGTTATGTAAACGATTACATTTTTGGGACCAATAACAATGGAAGACGATGATGGGCTTGTCTATCGGCCTCGGGAGGGCGCTTTTCTGGTCGTTTGGTGTGGGTTTGTTGTTTGCGCCGATCAGTGCGGGGGCTGATCCG
>JBBCIP010000265.1:0-5838 GCA_037189785.1 Alphaproteobacteria bacterium | reverse complement strand
GGCAAAGCGTGTTTTCATATCGGGATAAAAGCGAACAGCATGAACGCCTTTTTCAAGCAGCACCGGGTCCCAAAACGCCGGGCAGTCGTTCAAGATCGAATAATGCTCGGTGAACGCCATATCATGAGGCAAGCGTGGCCCCGGTAATGGAACCGGAACATAATGGATAAGTTTGTCGTGCTTATCGACAACACCGTAATGCATATAGGGTGGATGAACGGAATAATTGAAGAACAGCAATTCGCCCGTGCGTTCATCGACTTTGGGATGAGCCGAGATACCGTCGATCGGCACCCAACCGGCGATACCGTCTTGCTCCAAAGACACAGGATCAAGTTTGTAGCCATCACCGCATTGATAAAACGTCGACAACGCTTTTCCGGCATGAACAACGACATCGGTGCTTGAGGCGTCTTTCAAACCGTCATGGGCACATTGACCCGGGCGCTTCGACGTGCCCGGCGGATCCATCAACGTGCCCCACTGTGCTGAACCTTTTTCTTGTTCATACTGAAACGCTTTAGTGCGCACGAACCGATTGCGATAATTGGCGCGACCATTTTGGAGATCGATCATGTGCAACATGCCGTCGCCGTCAAACGGATGATACCGACCCAAGGCTTCATGAACCGGATTTTCGGTGTTGCGGATATAAACGCCATCGACATCGGTCGGGATCACACCTTCAAGCACGACGAGATCTTCCGCATTCACTTCTTCATGAAGCGGTGTCCACGGGCCGTTCAAATACGGATGGTTGCTCGGCTTCAAAGAAGTCCGCACCGGCGGCAGGCGATCAAGTTTCATGACGACATCCCAACAACGCGATTTAGGATCTAAACTATGATCAGCGTATTACAGTAAGTATTTTTATGCAAGTAACAAGTTACCCGTCGGAATCCGGCTTGCTTGTGGATTTTGACAAGCGTAGCGACTGACGGCGGCTCGGGCGGTCCCAGACCATATCGGCCAGGCGCGGATCTTCGGCAAAGCACGCGCGACCAAATTCAAAACTCAGCCGCGGGAAGGCGCAAAAGGCGTGAACACCGGCCACATTGATGCCAATTCGCCAGGTTTGCAGCTCCACCGGTCCGGGCGCGGCAAAAGACCGGCAGCTTAGAACCACGACATTGGCCCGCAACGGGTCTCTCACCGCGGCGTAGCGGATGACATCGATGTCGGCAACACGCGCCTGATCGGCCAGATTTTGGCACGGCTCGTAATCCACTGGGTCCGTCCAGGCGGCATGATCGCGATCCAACGGCGGCACAGTCAGATCAAGCCCGCGGTCGCTTTGCACGGGAACGGAAAAAGCCCGGTATTCCGCCGCATTATCGGGCCATGGCAGGGTTGGCGATTCAGCATAAAACAGCATCCGGTAGAACGCCATTTCAGACACCGCGGAGTCGATATGTTCTGAGCCGTAATAGACACCTGCCGTGCGACCAGCGCGGCGAAACCGCGATCCCTTAGGATATAAGGCGCCATAGCGGAACGGTGTCGCCAATAAGTAATCCAGACGTCGACAGTCTTCCGGGATCGGCGGCTTGCTGTCGTCGATCAAGCTTTCCAAAATCGCTTGTTCAGCCAATGTATCCACAAGCTTCAGGGTCGAAATATGGTGCTGGGCTTCCACCAAACGCCAAATAAACTGCTTGTAGGGTCGCACTTCAGACGATAGCGCGGCGGGCGTCCAAATAGGCGATGACATCCATAAGCCCCGAAATTGTTTGTATTTTTTCGATCGGTCGGGCGGCCAGTGCGCTGTTATCACCGCTCATCCAGGCGCGCGCCGTGGCCACTTCGCCGCCGACGATAGCGTCCAAGGATCGAAACAGACGCACAAATAAAATGGCCAGTTCAAAGGCTTTCTGGCCGGGCTGCAACAAAAACCCACCACTACGCATACGCGAGATGCTGGCTTCAGAGATCCCCAACACCGCCGCTAGTGTTTTGTTGGTGATGGCCAAATGATCGGCGGCCCGAACCGCCGCTTTGGTAAGGACCGCAGCCTCCGCCGTTTGACGCTGGGTTTGTAGAGAGGGTTCCATTCAGGCTCCTTCCTCAGAAATTATATTATATATAAATTTCTAAAGAATGAAAACAACCTTTATGCTTTGGTTTTAGCCTTACTCATACTGAGCTTTTGTTCGAGGCCCAAGATCACCACATCAACAAATAGGTCAAAGCTCGAATCGAGCGGAACCGTACTGCCATTGGACCAGCGCAAGATAAACGCCCGATTGGCCATGGCCGGCAGGTGACGGGCCAAGGTCGGGTAAGCCATGACATCAATTGTTGAAATGCGCTTGCGATGGGCTTCGGCCCAAGCCTCCAGATCATCGGCCGGTAGCTGTGCCAGCTCCTGCGTGACAAAACCGACCTGGGCGGAAATCACCACATTATAGGCGTCGATCAGGAGCTCGTCGGCAAAGCCCGCCTTGGTCAAAACCGTCAGAATACGGTCGATCATATCGGCCCGGATGCCGCCGTTGGCGATCAATTGCGCCCCGATCAAAGGCGCAATATTCGGGTGCTGCTGCACAGATTTGCGATAACTGCCCAGAAATGCCCGCAGCCAGTCACGCCAGTCCTGATCGACATCCGGCGACGCAATATCGCGGGTCGCATAAGAAATCACCCGCGCCAAAATTTCGTCGCGGTTTTTCACATACCAATACAAAGCGGTTGGATAAACACCCAAAGCACGCGCCACATCACGCACGCTAAATTTTGCTAAGCCGTTGTTATCAATAATCTTTAATGCAGCCTCCAGGATCCGCTCCTCGGTCAGTCCTTGACCCGTGCCGCCCCGCCCCGCCGAGTTGCGCGTTTTTGTCACCATATCTCTAGACCCCAACTTTCGGGAACCAATGCACAGCCCCACTTGTCTTGTTCGCAATTTTATGTATCATTGTTCACTGTACAACAAATTATTGTTTATTGAACATAAAAAGAACATCATGACCTCGCACCTATCCTTGGCCGATCATATCGCGCCGTCCCATAGCCATGTCTTTGGCCGTAGCACCAAAGTGACCTATCCCGTCGCTGTCCGGGGCGAAGGGATCTATGTTTATGACAATACGGGTAAACGCTATATCGATGCATCGGGAGGCGCCTGCGTTTGTTGCTTGGGCCATGGCCATGTGGATGTCGTTCGCGCCATCAAGGAACAAATCGACAAACTGGCTTATACGCATACAGGATCTTTCACCAACGAACCACAAGAAGCATTGGCCGATAAACTCGTTGCCCATGCTCCACCTGGATTGAACCATGCGTTTTTCGTCACCGGCGGATCAGAAGCTGTCGAATCGGCTTTAAAGTTGGCCCGTCAATACCATGTTGAACGGGGTCAACCACAACGGCGTCATATTGTCGCCCGCCAGTTTAGTTATCACGGCAATACACTGGGTGCCTTATCCGCAAGCGGGCATCGGGGGCGCCGGGAACCCTATTTGCCGTTATTAATCGAAATGCATCACATTGCCCCGTGTTTCGCCTATCGCCATCAACTGCCTGGTGAAAGTGATGAAGCCTATGGCTTGAGGGCTGCCAATGAACTCGAATTGATGGTGCAAACGCTCGGTGTCGATGCAATCGCAGCTTTTATCGCCGAACCCGTGGTCGGCGCAACAATCGGTGCCGCGCCCGCCGTGGCCGGATATTTCAAACGCATCCGCGAGATCTGTGATCGCTACGGCATTCTGTTGATATTGGACGAAGTGATGTGCGGCATGGGCCGCACCGGCACCACCCATGCCTGCGAGCAAGAAGGAATAACACCCGATATTCTGGTCATGGCCAAAGGATTGGGGGCCGGGTATCAGCCCATTGGAGCCTTGCTGATCGCAGATCACATATACGATGCCATCGCCACTGGGTCCGGCGCTTTCAACCACGGCCATACCTATATGGGACATGCGGTCGGCTGCGCCGCAGCACTTGCCGTGCAAAATATTATAGAACGCGACGCCTTGCTGGATAATGTAAACCGTCAAGGACAGAAACTATCGCAAGCCCTGATCGATCGTTTCGGAGACCATCCGAACATCGGTGATATTCGCGGACGCGGATTGATGTGGGCGCTCGAATTCGTGATCGATCGCGATACGAAAAAACCTTTTGATCCGGTTTACCAACTTCACCAACGTCTCAAAGACCAAGCTATGCGGCTTGGGCTTATTTGTTACCCAAGCGGCGGCACCGTGGATGGAAAATCCGGTGATCATTTGATGATTGCTCCTCCATTCACCGTCACCGACCTTGAGATCGAAGAGATCATTTCCGTTATGGGGAACACGATTGACGCAACCATCACAGACATTCGCACGCAGACAAGCCAGGCAGGAGGATAAAATGAGAGCCGTCACCATTGGTAATTATTATCCCAAAGCAATACTTTCAGCGCTCGAGAGTAATCATATCAATCTCGATGAAGCGTTACAGTCTGCCGGGTTGACTGCCCGCACACTGCACGCCACAAACACACGGATCAATCCATCGCAATATGTTGCGTTGGTGCGAAAAGCCCGGGAATTGATGCAAGATGAAAGCTTTGGCTATCTGCCGACACCGTTGAAGCCAGGCACGTTCGATATGGCCTGCGAGTTCATGATGAACGCAGAAACCATCGAAGAAGCGTTGCAAAAATTTTGTCGTTTTCTCCATGTCGCAACCAACGATATTATCGTCGATTTGTCGTTGCATAAAGATGAAGCGATCTTTTCGATCTCACTTAAAGATCCGGAACGCGACAAATGGCATTATATTTTAGATACCATTCTTTATACCGCCTATAATGTTCCGATCTGGCTATCCAAACAGCGGGTCATTTTGAAGCGTGCCGGGTTCTCTTACGCCAAGCCACCCCATGCTGACGAATATCAATTCCTATTTCCCTGTGATCGCTTGTTCAACTTCGACGGCAATACGCATCTTGTGATTGACCGTCGCAGCTTGCAGCTGCCGGTCATCCGCACCCCCATTGAAATTAAACAATACCTTAAGAATACCTCGTTG
The DNA here is from genome assembly GCA_037189785.1 of Alphaproteobacteria bacterium. Lineage (GTDB taxonomy): Bacteria > Pseudomonadota > Alphaproteobacteria > Sphingomonadales > Govanellaceae > Govanella. The sequence continues at coordinate 813 of JBBCIP010000265.1, read as the reverse complement.
AATTTCCTGGGTGCCGCCATCAACAATTGGAGCGTATCAAACCGCGTCTATAATGAACTGTCGAGCGAAGATTATTTCGATATGCCGGATTGCCAGGACGTGGCAAAAAAATTCAATATGTCCGAACAGACCTTGCGGCGAAAATTGAAGGCAGAAGGGACGTCGTTCCAAGAAATAAAAGATAACCTGCGGCGCGATATCGCCATATATCATCTATCCCGCGGCAATCAAAAAGTGGCAGCGATCGGCGATCGCCTGGGCTTTTCCACGCCCGGGGCATTCAGCCGCGCCTTCAAGCAATGGATGGGAGTCCCGCCGGAGCTGTACAGAAACAAATATATCAGCGCATAATATCGACATAGAAACGAAACGATCCGAACAACCATGTCAGAAAAAAGCCTGTCGACGCTGCAAACCCGTCTTGAGCATAGCCTGGCCCGGCATGGTATTCCTGGGGCCGCCATTGCCGTTTTATATGATGGCAAACTTTACGAAGCGGCTGCCGGGGTTACAAATATCGAAACCGGTGAACAGGTTACGCCGGACACCCTATTTCCCTATGGCTCTGTCAGTAAAATCTTGACCGCCAATATCGTGGTGCATCTTGTCGGCACTGGGAAAGTTGCGCTGGATGCCGATGTCGGACTTTATGTTCCAGAATTTGCACCAGCCTGTCGCCCTTATCCGGAGTCGATTACGGTCCGCCAATTGCTCAGCCACTCGTCTGGCTTGATCGGAACCATTTTTCAAGACACCGGCGACGGAGCCGATAAGGTTGCCCGTCAAGTAGATCTGATTTTACAGCATCCCTTA
>JBBCIP010000264.1:0-3455 GCA_037189785.1 Alphaproteobacteria bacterium | reverse complement strand
AGCGTTCAACACGATGGCCCAGGCGTAGCGGGTCTTGATAAAGAGCGCACGGAGAATTGTCATGACGCAGGCTCTGCTATGACTGCGGAACAAATCCCTTATGCGCGACAAGACATAAGCGATGATGATGTTGCCGCTGTGAGCGCTGTGCTGCGGTCAGCCATGTTGTCACAAGGGCCTATGGTGCCTGCGTTTGAGCGCTGTGTGGCAACAGCTGTCGGCGCGCGTCATGGGGTCGCGGTCAACAGCGCAACATCGGCCATGCATATCGCCTGTTTGGCGCTTGGTGTCGGCCCGGGTGATGTGGTGTGGACAACGCCGACCACCTTTGTTGCCTCGGCCAATTGCGCAATCTATTGCGGCGCCGATGTGGATTTTGTCGATATCGACCCGCGGACTTTGAATATGAGTCCGGCCGCCTTGGCCGAGAAATTTGCAACGGCAGAAAAAAACGGACGCCTCCCGAAAGTTGTGATCCCGGTGGATTTCACCGGCGAGCCCGCGGACATGAAAGCTATTGCCGCCTTATGCCGGCGCTATGGCGCGGCCATTATCGAAGATGCAGCCCATGCTTTGGGCGGGCAGTATGACGGCGCGCCGATTGGTTCGGGCCGTTATGCCGATATCACCACTTTGAGCTTTCATCCGGTCAAGATCATCACCACTGGCGAAGGCGGTATGGCGATGACCAATCGCGATGATCTGGCCGAAAAGATGCATCTGCTGCGCAGTCATGGCATCACACGTGATGCCACGGTTATGTCACAAGCTGATGCCGGTGGATGGTATTATGAGCAGCAGGGTCTTGGTTTCAATTACCGGATGACGGATATCCATGCCGCCCTTGGCCTGTCGCAGATGGATCGTTTGTCTGGGTTTATTCACCGCCGCCATGAGATTGCCGCTCGCTATGATGCCGGATTTGCAGCTATGCCTGTGATCACGCCATATCGTGATCCGGCCCAGATATCCGGTTTTCATCTTTATGTGATCCAGTTGGAAGATGCGGATCGCCGCACCATATACGACGCATTGCATGCAGCGGGAATTGCCGTGAATGTTCACTATATCCCGGTGCATTGGCAGCCATATTATCGCGCTCGCGGTTTCAGGCGGGGTGATTTTCCGGCGGCTGAAGCGTATTATAAAAAGGCATTGAGCTTACCGATGTTCACGCGACTAACCGATGCACAAGTTGATCGTGTGATTGAGACATTGGGGCGGCTTTTATGAAGCTTGCACTGATCCCGGCTCGCGGTGGATCGAAACGCATTCCGCGCAAGAATATTAAGTCTTTTGCCGGGAAGCCGATGATTTCCTATGCCATCAAGGCCGCACAAGATACAGGTGTGTTTGATCGTATTGTGGTGTCGACCGATGATCCGGAAGTCGCTGAGATTGCCATAGCCCACGGCGCCGAAGCACCGTTTGAGCGGCCAGCCGATCTTGCCAACGATACGGCACCGACAGTGGCTGTGATTAATCATGCGTTGAACTGGTTTCGCGATCATGACACGTGGGTCGACCATGTGTGCTGCCTTTATGCAGCATCACCCTTTATTCAATCTGCGGATTTGCTGGCGGCTTGGACTTTATTGCAGTCGTCGGGCGCGGAGTATGTGTTTCCGGTCACGTCGTTCCCATTTCCGATTCAACGGGCGGTCAAGATCGGCCTGGATGGGCGGCTTAGCATGTTTGAACCTCGACATTTGTTGACGCGCTCTCAGGACCTTGAAGATGCCTATCACGATGTCGGGCAATTCTATTGGGGCAAGGCTGCGGCATTTCTTGCCAACAAGCCGTTGTTCGGAGCCGATGCTGTGCCGCTTGTCATTCCGCGCTGGCGGGTGCAAGATATCGACACGCTTGAAGATTGGGAACGGGCGGAAGTTCTTTTTGAAATCATGCAACGTCGGGCCGGGATCTCATGAAGGTCGTTGTGCGGGCAGATGCGGGGATTGGAATCGGCGCGGGCCATGTCATGCGCTGTCTGACCTTGGCGGATGTGTTGCGCGGTCATGGTGCCGATGTGGAGTTCATATGCCGCCCTCATGACGGACATATGATTCATGACGTGGACGTGCGCGGTTATCATTGTCATCGACTGCCTGTGCCGCGCTATCACAAGAAAAACCGTTATGAAGATTGGTTGGGCGCAAAAGTTCTAGAAGATGCGGCGGAAACGGCGGCGTTGATCGACAAGTGCGATGTATTGATCGCTGATCATTATGCTATCGATCAGGAATGGGAACTGGTGTTGCGCGACAAAGCGCAGCGTATTGTGGTCATCGATGATCTCGCGAACCGTAAACACGATGCCGATATTTTATTGGATCAAACAGTCGGTCGCGATGCTGCTGATTATGATGGTCTTGTGCCGGATCAAGCAATCCGGTTGTGTGGAACGACCTATGCGCTGGTGCGGCCCGAATTTGCGGCACGGCGTGCGGAAAGTTTGGCGCGGCGTAAAACCCTATCGGATGTCCATCAGGTTTTAATTTCCTTGGGTGGGTTTGATACCGATAATCATACATCAAAGGTTTTGACGGCATTGTCGCGCGTGCCGTTCGGCAAGCATCGTCATGCTGTCATTGTACTGGGATCCCACGCCCCGCATTTGCAAGATGTGCGTGTTCATGCGGCGACAGCACCGTTTTCGGCAGAGGTGCGGGTCGATATTGACAATATGGCCGACGTGATGGCGGCCAGCGATTTGGCCATCGGTGCCGCAGGCAGTGCCGCTTGGGAGCGTTGTGTGGTCGGTTTGCCGACAGCCATGCTGGTGTTGGCCGACAATCAAAAGCTTGTGGCGGAGAATTTGCGAAAAGCCGGCGCGGCAGTCTTGATCGATAGCATTACGCCTGATGTTTTCCGGCCGTTGTTCGACGATTTGGAGCGTTTATCGCAACTGTCGACGAATGCGGCCAAGCATTGTGATGGGCGCGGCGCTGAACGCGTGGCGGCGATGGTGCTGCGGTGATGAACGATCAGATACAAACTGGATTGCTCAGAACCATGACCGATGATGATGTCCGGCAGGTTTTGGCTTGGCGTAACAGCGATCATGTGCGCTCGTTCATGTTGACATCCCACCTGATATCTTTGGAAGAACATTTGGCGTGGTTTTCAAAATTGAAAGCCCGGGATGATCAAAAGGCGCTGATTTTTTCCTGGCACGGACAAGATCTGGGGGCCGTGTTTTTCACGCAAATCAATCTCATAAAAAAAACAGCCCATTGGGGATTTTATATTGGTGTTGTCGACGCGCCGCAGGGGGCTGGCACGGCTTTGGGGGAGGCGTCGTTGCACTACGCTTTCGAGACACTCGGTGTTGAAAAGCTTCATGGCGAAGTGATTGCGTTTAATGCGCGATCCCGGAAACTTTTTGAGCGCTTGGGTTTTTGCGAACGCAACGTTCATCCCAATGCGGTCGACCGCGACGGTGTATCATACGA
>JBBCIP010000263.1:0-44270 GCA_037189785.1 Alphaproteobacteria bacterium | reverse complement strand
CGCAGCACTTCAAGACCGGCGATCTTACCGGCGTCTTTGGTGGCTTGGCGTTGGGCGTCGTTGAAATAGGCTGGAACGGTGATGACCGCTTGTGTCACTTCTTCCCCGAGGTAGCTTTCGGCGGTTTCTTTCATCTTTTGCAGGATGAAGGCCGATACTTGGCTCGGGCTGTAATCTTTGCCGTCTACTTTGACCCAGGCGTCGCCGTTGCCAGCCTTGGAAATCTCGTAGGGCACCATTTTGATGTCTTTTTGCGTCATCGGGTCGTTAAAGGTCCGACCGATCAGGCGCTTGATGGCAAACAGCGTATTTTTTGGGTTGGTGACGGCCTGGCGCTTGGCAGGCTGGCCGACCAGACGCTCGTCGTCCTTGGTGAAGGCGACAATGGACGGGGTGGTCCGTCCGCCTTCAGAATTCTCGATCACTTTTGGCGTCGAGCCATCCATAATGGCGACGCATGAATTGGTGGTTCCTAAGTCGATACCGATGACTTTAGCCATATCTATCCTCTTTCTCTTCGGCAAACCAAACGAGCCAGAAACTGCACAAGCCTGGTTCCCAGGATTTTGAATTTTTAACGCAACCCGTCTCCGCTAGTCTGGAATTTGTGGTTGTACACACTAAATTTCAGATTAGCCAGTTTAGGGTGTTGGACGTTATATAGGGGGGCCGTTTCTGGCCCGCAAGCGGCCAACGGTCAAAATGCAGGCAAAATGTCGAAATTGTCTGAGGACAACGAAAAACCGTGACCGTTACAGTGTGGAGATAGAAGACGATGCGTAGAATTCTGGTGTTATTGGGCAGTTTGCTGTTGGGCGGCCCGGTTTTGGCGGGTGATGTGGCGGTCAAGGATGCCTTCGTGCGCCTGCCCGGTGTTGCCGGTCGTCCGGCAGCCTTGTTCCTGACCGTGGAAAATGCCGGTATAGCTGATCGTTTGAAATCCGCAGAATCAGCCTCAGCCGCGCGGCTCGAACTCCATACCCATCAAAACGACAATGGCGTGATGCGCATGCGCCAGGTCGAAGTCATTGATATTCCAGAAAAAGGGTCTGTTTCTTTGGCACCGGGCGGGCTTCACATCATGGTCTTTAATCTGGACAAAACCATAAAGCCCGGCGATCACATTCAAGCCACCTTGCATTTCGAAGGAGCGGGCCCCGTGACCGTCCACGCCGTGGCCATCGCCACCGGCCAAGCCGCCCCGAAAGCGGCGGATCATTCCGATCATTCGGGCCATTCTGATCATTCGGGCCACCAAGGCCATCACTAAAATCGCGACCGAGTCCAACCCGTCACCACCGGGCTCGACCCGGTGGTCCATGGGCGCCACATGCACACCGGCGACAACGATGGATTGCCGGGTCAAGCCCGGCACTGACGATGCGGGACCGTCACAGGATTAATCCGTCACCACCGGGCTCGACCCGGTGGTCCATGGCACCGCATGCACATCGGTGACAACGATGGATTGCCGGGTCAAGCCCGGCAATGACGACGTGGGAACGGCATAGTGTTAATCCGTCACCACCGGGCTCGACCCGGTGGTCCATGGGCGCCACATGCACACCGGCGACAACGATGGATTGCCGGGTCGGGCCCGGCACTGACGACGTGGGAACGGCATAGTATTCATCCGTCACCACCGGGTTCGACCCGGTGGTCCATGGCACCACATGCACATCGGCGACAACGATGGGTTGCCGGGTCAAGCCCGGCAATGACGACGTGGGACCGGCATAGGAGTAATTCGTCACCACCGGGCTCGACCCGGTGGTCCATGGGCGCCACATGCACACCGGCGACAAAGATGGATTGCCGGGTCAAGCCCGGCAATGACGATGTGGGACCGGCATAGTGTTAATCCGTCACCACCGGGCTCGACCCGGTGGTCCATGGCGCCACATGCACATCGGCGACAAAGATGGATTGCCGGGTCAAGCCCGGCAATGACGAACAAAGCACAGTTATAGGGACTTCAAGGCCGTCGTCTGCGATCAGACGCGGGTATCGATTTTTTGGTCCGCACTTGATCCTTCAGCCGCCTTGGTGATGCCGACCCGGGCCGCGCGCAGCAGGCGGTCGTGCAGCACATACCCGGCTTGGACGACCTGAATGATGGTCCCGGCCGGTTGATCGGCGGACGGCACTTCGAACATCGCTTCGTGCAGGTTGTGGTCGTATTTCTCGCCCAGGGGCTCGATTTTGCGGATGCCGGCCTTTTCGAATGTGCGGATCAGTTCGCGCTCGGTCATGTCGATGCCGTCATAGAGCGACTTGGCGGCGTCGGTCAGTTCCTCGGCATTGGTGCTGTCGAGCGCCCGCCGCAGATTGTCGGACACGTTTAAAAGATCGCGGGCAAAGGACGACACGGCGTATTTGGAGGCATCTTGGCGGTCCCGATCAGCCCGTTTGCGCAGGTTTTCCATCTCGGCCATGGTCCGCAGCAACCGATCTTTCAACGCAGCAATTTCTTCTGCGGCGGCGTCAGAGGCGGCTTTGATCGTGTCCTCGGCGGATGCGGCCGGGCTTGATACGGTGTTTTCGTCACCCTGCGGCTGATTGGTTTCGGGCGAATTGTCTTGGGTCGTCTCGGTCATGTAACGATCTCGTCATTGTTGAATGAAAGCTATAACAGGCGGCCGATCATCTTGGCGGTGTAATCCACCATCGGGATGATACGGGCGTAATTGAGCCGGGTTGGTCCGATCACGCCGATGACGCCAATGATTTTTTGCTGCTCGTCGGTATAAGGCGATACGATCACCGAAGATCCCGACAAACTGAATAAATTATTCTCAGCCCCGATGAATATACGGACCCCTTCGGCGGCGCGGGCCAGGTCCAGAAGCTTAACCAGGTCCTTTTTGGTCTCCAGATCATCAAACAGGCGGCGAATACGCTCCAGATCATCGCGGGCGGCGACATCGTCCAGCAAATTGCCAAGCCCACGAATAATCAGACCGCTATTGCCGTCGTCCCCGCTCCAGGTCGCCAATCCGGCGGCGACCACACCGCTCGCCAGTTGATCCAGTTCGGTCTGGCGCTCAGCCAGCTCGCGTTCGATCAAGGCGCGGGCATCCTCGAACGTGCGGCCGATGATGCGGGCGCTCAAGTAATTGGTGGCTTGGGTCAGGGCCGACGGCGGTAGACCGATCGGCAGATCGATGACCCGGTTTTCGACTGTGCCGTCTTCGGCCACCAACACCACGAGACCGCGCCCGATGCCGATCGACACAAATTCGATATGCTGCAACGGCGCGTTGGATTTCGGCACCAGCACCATCCCGGCGCAATGCGACAGACCGGATAGAGCGGCGGTGGCCTCAGACAGCATGTCTTCCGTCCGTCGTCCGGCAGCCCGGCATTGGGCATCCAAATTGCGGCGTTCTTCGGTCGACAAATCGCCGATTTCCAACAGGCCGTCGACGAACAGGCGCAGGCCGAAATGGGTCGGTATGCGCCCGGCCGAGGTATGGGGGGCGGCCAAAAGCCCGGCATCCTCAAGATCGGCCATCACATTGCGGATCGACGCCGGGCTCAAGCCCAGGCCGACAATGCGGGACAATGTGCGCGAGCCGACGGGTTCGCCGGTTTCGAGATAAGTCTCGACCACCTGGCGGAAAATATCCCGCGAACGCGTATTTAGATCGTCTAGTCGCATAACTTTCCTAAGGTTCTAATGTATTGGCAATGTAGTGACGCCCCCCGGCAGCGTCAATGTGGGGCGGGGTTTCTGTTGTATTCATAGATGCCAACGGCACTAGACTCGCCCGCACCCAGGGGTTAGACAATGGCGCTTAGGGCCGATTAAGGCCGATTAGGGCAAAATAGATCGGGACGCCATTCAGACTACCGTAATCCCGGTCAAAGCCATCCAACGTGATAAGCCATCCAACGTGATAAGGAAGACAGCATGAGACCATCCGGCCGCGCCCCCGATCAAATGCGGGCTGTTAGTTTTGAAACCGGCTATGCCAAGCATGCCGAAGGCTCGTGTCTGGTGAAATTCGGTGACACCCATGTGCTGTGCACGGCGTCGCTGGATGAAAAAATGCCGAGCTGGCTCAAAGGTCAAGGCAAGGGCTGGGTCACGGCGGAATACGGTATGTTGCCGCGCTCGACCCACACCCGCACTGATCGTGAAGCGGCCCGTGGCAAACAATCGGGACGGACTCAGGAAATTCAGCGCTTGATCGGTCGGTCGCTCAGGGTGGTGACGGATATGACCTTGATCGGCGAGCGCCAAATCAGGCTTGATTGCGATGTGTTGCAGGCCGATGGCGGGACCCGGACCGCGGCCATCAGCGGTTCGTATGTGGCGCTGCACCTCTGTTTCAAGTTGATGAAAGAGCGCGGTTTGATCGAAACCATTCCGTTCACATCCCAGGTTGCGGCGGTTTCCTGCGGCATTGTCGGCGGCATCCCGGTGCTTGATCTGGATTACGCCGAAGACAGTGGGGCCGAGGTCGATGCCAATTTCGTGCTCGCCGGCAACAACCAGATTTGCGAAATCCAAGGCACCGCCGAAGGTAAAACCTTCAATGACGAAGAATTCCTGCGGTTGTTGCGGTTGGCGCGGTTCGGCGCTGACGAAATTTTCCGCCTGCAACGGCAAGCAATCGGATAGCCCGTGATGAGCCGTAAGTTCTCAGGTCCGCGTTTGGTCGTTGCCAGCCACAATGCCGGCAAGGTGCGGGAAATCGGCGACCTGATCCGGCCGCTTGGCTTTGATGCGGTCTCGGCTGGTGATCTGGGCCTGCCGGAGCCTGAGGAAACCGGGCTGACGTTTCGCGCCAACGCCGAACTCAAGGCGCTCGCGGCGGCTACGGCGGCCAATTTACCGGCTTTGGCGGATGATTCGGGGCTGGCGGTGGACGGTCTGGGGGGTGAGCCGGGTATTTATTCGGCGCGCTGGGCCGAAACCGGTGCTGGCCGTGATTTTGGCTATGCCATGGAAAAAGTCCGGCACGAACTCGAGGTGCGAGGATCGACTGACCGCCGCGCCCAATTTGTCTGTGCCTTGACCTTGGCTTGGCCCGATGGCCATTTGGAAACCTTCGAAGGCACGGTCACAGGCCGGTTGGTGTTTCCACCACGCGGGGACCAAGGCTTCGGTTATGATCCGATCTTTATGGCCGATGGTTATGATCGCACGTTCGGAGAGATCGACCCCGCAGAAAAGCACCGGATCAGCCATCGAGCCGACGCGTTCCGGCAATTGATGGCGGCGTGTTTCTAAGCGTCCCATAGGGTGTGGCGATAGGTAGGGCAATGACCCGCGTGGATCACGATTTGCAACATGCTCAGACCGAGCCGATGGGTGTTTACGTCCATTGGCCGTTTTGTCTGTCGAAATGCCCCTATTGCGATTTCAACAGCCATGTCCGCGCCAGCATCGATGAAGGGGCGTTTGAGCGAGCGTTGTTGCAGGATCTCGACCACTATGCGGATCTGACGCAGGGCCGTGTGGTCGGGAGCGTGTTTTTCGGCGGCGGCACGCCATCCTTGATGCCGCCCCGCATTACGGCGGCGATACTTGATCGCATTGCCGCGCGTTGGTCGTTGACGTCGGATCTTGAAGTAACGCTCGAAGCCAATCCGACCAGCGTCGAAGCCGAGCGCTTTGCCGGGTTTCGCGCCGCCGGAGTCAATCGTGTCTCGCTCGGCGTGCAATCCTTGAACGATGCGGAATTAAAGTTTTTGGGCCGCGGTCATTCTGCGGCGGAAGCCATCAAAGCGATTGATTTGGCGCGGGCGTCGTTTACGCGCATGAACTTTGATCTGATTTATGCACGGCCCCATCATACCGTCGCGGCGTGGGTGCAGGAATTGCAGCAAGCCATCGCGCTCGCCGCCGATCATTTGTCGCTCTATCAGCTGACGATTGAAGAAGGCACGGCGTTTCATAACATCTATCGGCGCGGCGGCTTCACGCTGCCGGACGATGAGACGTCAGCGGCTCTTTACGAGGTGACGCAGGATATTTGCGCGGCGGCTGGGTTGCCCGCCTATGAAATTTCCAACCATGCCAAGCCCGGGGCCGAATGCCGCCACAACTTGGTCTATTGGCGCTATGGCGATTATGTCGGTGTCGGTGCCGGGGCCCATGGGCGCTTGAGTTTGGGTGACGGTCGGGCAATCGCAACGGTCCAAGCCAAAAAACCCGAAGACTGGTTGAAAGCCGTAGAATCAGCAGGGCATGGCACCGTCAGCCGCGACGATCTGAGCGCCGATGATCGCGCCGCCGAGATGATCATGATGGGTCTTCGGACCCGCGAAGGGCTATCCCGGGCGCGGTTCCAGCAGCGCATCGGCAAGCCGCTGGATCAGGTCATAGCCATGGATCGGGTCGATACCCTGATCACCGATGGATACCTCAGAACAACCAGCGACGGCATCGCCGTCACCGCGCATGGCGCCGCCGTTCTGAACCGGTTGTTGGCCGATATCTTGATTTGAAATTACGGCTCTATAACAGCCCCATCATGATGAATGGTCGGCGTGGTCTGAAGCTCGTCGCTGTCAAAGCTTTGGGGCGCGGCGCTCACGGTCTCGAACCCTTGGCGCGTGATGCGGAGAATGGCGAGACCGCGTTCCGCCGTACCGTCTTCCCGGAACCGGAAAATGCCGTCGATGCCGGAATAGCCTTTGCTGTCGGCGAACACGTCGCTGGTGAAGGGGCTTGCATCGGCATTCGTATTCATTTTCGCCATAGTTGCGACCAAGGTCACGGCGTCATAGGCCAAGGTCGCGATACGCGGTGGCGCGGCGCGGAAGGTGGTGCGGTAGCGATCCATGAACGCTTGGGCGCGATCCTGTGCTGGGGTTGCAAACCAGCCGCCCAGCAACTGGGGTTCGCGCGATAACGACGGATCGTTCCACAAGCCGGTACCCAAAAACTGCACATGTTTCGGATCGACATCGTAATAGGGCAAAAGCGGCGCAATCACGCGCAACAACGCCGCGCCTTCGGGCAGCAAAATGGCGTCATACGGGGCCGGGCCGATGGTGTCGCGATTGGCCAATCGGGCCAATAATTCAGCGGCCAGATCATCTTCGCCCAGCGACCGCAGGAACGCACGTTCCTGGTCGAGATCGCGTTTACGCTCGTCGTAATGGGCGATCCGCTTGGCCGGCTCCATCAGCTTGGCGGTATCCGGGGTATAGGTCACCCGGTCAGCCAGCGTCGCGTCCGCTTCGGTCAAGGTGGTGGTGAAGGCGCGGCTTACGGTCTCGCCATAGGCCGTTTGCGGCACCAGCGCGGCAAACCGGGTATGGCCTTTGCGGATCGCAAAGCGGGTGATGCGGCGGACCTCGTCTTCGGGGGTGAAACTTAATAAATAGATGCCGTCACCGGCCACACTGCGGTCGGTTGAAAAGCCGATAATCTTAATGTCTTGGTCTTTGGCCAAGGGGCCGACGGTCCGCACTTCACCGGCCAGCAACGGCCCGGCGATGATATCGACCCCTTCGGCCAAAAGCGCGGTTGCGGCTGCGGCGGCGCCTTCGGGGGTGCCGCCGGTGTCGCGCGGGATCAGGATCAAGCGGCTGTCACCGGCGTCAAAGATCGCGAGCGACGCGGCGTTCAGCAAGGCTTGCCCGACGTCGCTGTATGATCCGCTGAGCGGCAGCAACAAGCCGATGCGAATATCGGTGCGCAAGGCGGCGCTCGGTTTTTGATCGATCGGTGTTTGGGGTGCCGTTGTCGGGTCTTCGTTTGAGATCGGCGTGCCGGGTGTTTTTGCGGTCGGCGTACAGGCGGCTAACAGCGCCGCACAAGACATTGCCAATAAAACATACACTGGCCGCGCGATCATGGCCGAACTCCCCTGTTTTGAACCACGCCCCCTTGGAGGACAGCCATACGAAGTGCTACACCTAACCCAAGCATTGCATTTAACCCGAGTGCTATATCTAAATCGCGGCTCAATTGTGATCCTTAGCGTGAATCTCTCAGGAGAAGTATACTGAACCCCCCGACCTCCTCAACCGTTGAAACGCTGTCTGCGGAATCTGTGCCGTTGGAGCCGGGTCTTTATCTGGTGGCGACGCCGATCGGCAACCTTCGCGATATCACGCTCCGGGCCCTGGATGTGTTGCGGTCGGCGGATGTGATTTTATGCGAAGACACCCGGGTGACCGCTAAACTTCTAAGCCATTATGGCATTTCACGGCCGACCTATGCCTATCACGATCACAATGGCGGTCGTGTTATGCCGAAAATATTGGAGCGCTTGAGCGCGGGCGAGGTGGTGGTGCAGGTCACCGATGCCGGAACGCCGCTGGTGTCCGATCCCGGGTTTCGGTTGGTCGAAGCCGCCGTCGCGGCTGGGGTGATGGTCACCAGTGTGCCGGGGCCGAGCGCGCCGGTGGTCGCTTTGAGCTTGGCGGGTTTGCCGTCGGATCGGTTCTTGTTTGCGGGGTTCGCCCCTCAGAAATCCGGGGCGCGGCAAAAATTTTATGATGAATTCAAGGACGTCCCGGCCAGCTTGTTGTTTTTTGAAGCCCCGCATCGCTTGGCCGAAGCGCTGGCCGACATGGCAGCGGTTTTGGGCGACCGCCCGGCTGCTGTGTGCCGCGAATTGACGAAACGGTTCGAAGAGGTGCGACGCGGCAGTCTAGCAGATTTGGCGGCGCATTATGCCGCCGTTGAAACGGTGCGCGGGGAAATCGTCGTGGTGATCGGCCCGCCGCTGCCGTCCGCGGCGCCCAGTAGCGACGACGTGGATACGCTGTTGCGGAAAGCTCTGGCTACTGTTTCGGTGAAGGAAGCGGCGGGCCTGGTGGCGGCGCAGACCGGCCTGCCCAAGCGTGATCTTTATGCCCGGGCGCTCGACATCAAAGCGGAAGGCAGCCATGGCGCGTGACAAAATTACCGAAGGTGCCCAATCGCGCAAACGCGGCGGTCTGGCTGAAACCATCGCGGCGATTTTGCTCAGAATGAAGGGGTATCACATTCTCGCGCGGCGCTACGGCACGCCGGTGGGCGAAATCGATATCATCGCCAAACGCGGATCGGTGGTGGTCTATGTGGAGGTGAAATGGCGCGCGCATATGGAAGATGCCCTGGCGGCGGTGCCCGTACACACCCAAGCCCGTATCACGCGGGCGGCCGGTTGGCATAGCAAGGCGACCGGTGTCTGTGGTGGTGTGCAGCGTTTCGATGTCATTGCCATGGCCCCGTGGTCGATGCCCCGGCATATTGAAAATGCGTGGATGGTGCCGTGATTGATCTCATTACAGGTGATCCGGTCACTGTTTTGAACCATTGCGCAACGATTGCCGATAACGATATCGATGTGTTCGAAGCGGCTTTGGCTTTTGCGAGTTTAGATCGGGCCGATACGGCAGAGGGTGAGGATCAAACAGATTCCCGAACGTCCTATCGGGTGTTCGCCCAAACCGCGGCTGCTGACCTAAAATCCTCGTGGTTGGGCCTGTTCAATGGCATGTCGCCACAACAAGCCGCCGACCGGGCTATGGCGTTATCCGCATGCTTGCATACGAACCACGGCTTCACGGGCGACCGCGACACCTATGATGCGCTGGAAAATGCCGATCTGATGGCGGTCATTGATCGCCGCAAGGGGCTGCCGGTGACGCTGAGTATTTTGTATCTGGATCTTGCGCGGCGTTTGGACTGGCCAGCCTATGGTCTTAATTTTCCAGGCCATTTCCTGATCCGGATCGATGGAGACGGCGATCGGGTGGTGGTTGATCCGTTTAATGACGGGGCGATCGTCACCACGGCCGGGATGCGGGCGTTGTTGAAATCGATGTCGGGGCCCGGTGCGGAATTGCAGCCCAGTTTTTACGAACCGTTGCCCAATCGGGCCATTTTGATCCGGTTGCAGAACAATATTCGCTTGCGGCGCATCAAAAGCGGCGACTTCGTGGGCGCGATCCGGGTTTTGGAACGGGTGCTGATGCTCGCGCCCCAGGATATCGATGCCTGGTATGGGCTTGGGATGCTGGAAATCCATCGCGGCCATGGGCGCGCGGGGCGGCAAGCGCTCGAAACCTGCCTCGATCACCTCAAGCATTTGCCGCACCTGACGGCTCATGAGCTTGATATTCGGCAGCGAGTGGTGAAAACTCTGCGTGAAGTCCCGTGACCGATCGGGTAAGACAGATAGTCCTGCTTTGATAATAAAAGGAATTTGTCGCGTATGAGTTTAACTGTTGCGATCCAGATGGATCATATCCGGACCGTTAATATCGATGGTGACAGCACATTCCGATTGGCGCTCGAGGCCCAAGCGCGCGGCCATAAGCTTTATCATTACGGGGTCCAGGATCTGGCGCTCCGGGATAACCGACTGACCACCTTGGCCGAACCGCTGCGGGTCCAGCGACAACGCGACAACCATTATACGCTTGGAACCCGGGCCGAGTTGGATCTGGGGCAGGCGGACGTCATCCTGATGCGTCAGGACCCGCCGTTCGACATGGGGTATATCACGGCGACCCATCTATTGGAGCATGTGCGCGACACGACTCTGGTGGTCAATGACCCGATCAGTGTTCGGAACGCACCGGAAAAACTGTTCACCACATTGTTTCCCGGTCTTATGCCGCCGACCCTGATCACCAGCCGCCATGATGCGCTGAAAGCCTTTCGCGAAGAATTCAAGGATATCATCGTCAAGCCGCTTTATGGCAACGGCGGCGCGGGGGTCTTCCGGGTCAAGCCGGATGATGAAAATTTTGCCTCGCTCCTGGAAGTGTTCACGGCGTTCTATCGCGTGCCGGTCATGGCGCAGCGTTATTTGCCGGAAGTGCGGCAAGGCGACAAACGGATCATCCTTGTCGACGGCAAGGCGGTTGGGGCCATCAATCGCGTGCCGGCCGCGGGCGAAGCCCGATCCAACATGCATGTTGGCGGCCGCCCTGAGCCGACCGAGCTGACACTGCGGGAGCAGGAAATTTGTGAAGCGATCGGCCCGACCTTGAAGCAACAAGGGTTGATCTTTGTCGGCATCGATGTGATCGGCGATTGGTTGACGGAAATTAATGTCACGTCTCCGACCGGAATTCAGGAAATAGAAAGGTTTGGAGGCGGTAATATCGCCGCTTTGGTGTGGGACGCGATTGAGGCGCGGTTATAGGCGTTTGCTAAAGATCCTCGATTAAGAAAGATAAGATGGAGCGTCAGCAAAAGGATTGGTGGGGTTGGTCGGGCGTAAAGCTGGCCGACATTCTGCTCCGGCATAAAGTGTTGGTGCTGGTGTTGTCGCTGATCTTGACGGCTGTGTTGACGGCAGGCACGGCGCGGATCGAAGTGTCGGGGGATTACCGGGCTTTTTTCGATAAAGGCAATCCCGAACTTTTGGCCTTCGACGCCATCGAAGATACCTATGCGCGGCTTGATAGTTTCGCCATTGTCGTCCGGCCGAAGTCGGGCGATCTGTTCACGCGTGATCGGTTGGAGTTGTTGCGTGACACCACCGTCAGATTGTGGGATGTGGCGTATGTGTCGCGTGTCGATTCCCTCACCAACCATCAACACAGTTGGGCTGAAGACGACGATCTTTTTGTTGAAGATTTGGTGCCGGAAGACTCGCCGCTGGATGCGGCCGATATCAAACGCATTCGGACGATTGCGCTCAGTGAACCGACCATTGAAAACTATCTGATGTCGCCGGATGGGCGCACCGCCAGTTTGATCGTCACGCTCAATCCCCCAGAAGGTGACGAAAACGGCTTACAGCTGCCGGTCAAAACCGCGCGCGAGATTGTCGACGATTTGCGCGCCAAGCATCCGGATTTTGTCATCGCCTTGGTCGGCGGCGCGGTTTTGGACAGCACGTTGCGCGAAGTCTCGGAACGTGATGCGGCTGTTTTGTTTCCGCTAATGCTTGGGGTTTTGTTCTTCGGGTTGTGGGCATTCTACAAGTCGCCGTGGGCGGCGGGTGCCGTCACTATTTTGGTTGTGGCGTCGGTCAGCAGCACGCTCGGCATCATGGGTTATATGGATATTCCCATGATGACGGCGACGGCGGCGCTGCCGGTGATCGTTTTGACCATTGCCGTGACCAGTGCCATTCACATTGTGACGGCGGTGCAGGCTGGGCTTGTGGATGGCCTTAGCCGTCGTATCGCCATCATGGAAACGATGCGGCTTAATTTCGAGCCGGTCATCATTACCTCGGCGACGACGGTGTTCGGCTTTATCGGTCTGGTGTTTTCGGAAACGCCGCCTTATCGCGATGTCGGTATTTTATCGGCCCTCGGCACGGTGCTCGCCGTGTTCTATACCTTGGTGGTGTTGCCGTCGTTGTTGGCGGTAGTGCCATTGAAAGCCGCGACCGAGAAAACCTGGGGTGGTGAATATTTGGCGCGCACGGCGCTGGCGGTTGCGGCCAAGCCCAAGTTCTTTATCGGTCTTTATGTGGTGTTGACCGTGGCCGCCTGTTTGGCGGTCACTCAGCTCAAGATCAATGACAAATTTGTGGATTATTTTTCTGATAACGTGCCGTTCAAGCAAGACGCGACGTTTGTGTCGGAGCATTTGCCCGGTCTTTACTTCCTCGAATTTTCGATTGCCTCGGGTGAAGAAGGCGGGATCAACGAGCCGGCTTATCTGAAGCGATTGGATGCTTTCGCCTCATGGCTCAAAGCGCAACCCGGCGTCACCCATGTGTCGGCCATCACCGATATCATGAAGCGATTGAACCGCAACATGCATGATGATGATCCGGACCATTACAAATTGCCGTCGACCCGGAACGAAGCGGCGCAATATTTGTTGTTGTATGAAATGTCGCTGCCGTTCGGGCGTGATTTGAACAACCAAATCGATGTGGCAAAATCAGCCAGCCGAGTGACTGTGGTGATGGGCGATATTTCCACCGGAGCCATGCATGATTTGGAGCGCGCCTCGGAAGCGTGGCTCAAAAACAATACGCCCACCATGATGCACGCCGACGGCACCGGTGTGGCCATTATTTTCGCGCATCTGACGGAACGCACGCTCACCAGCATGATCGGGGGCACTTTGATCGGCTTTGCGTTCATGGCGGTGTGTATTCAAATTGCGCTTCGAAGTTTATCGCTGAGTTTTTTGAGTGTGATCGTCAATATTTCACCGGTGGCGTTTGTGTTTGCTGTGTGGTGGTTGATGGTCGGCGAGATCGGTCTTTATGCGGCGGTGGTGGCGACGGTATCGCTTGGTTTCATCGTCGATTTTGCGATCCATATTCTCAGCAAATATAAACGATTGCGGAGCTATGGCGCCGATCTGCCCCATGCGTTAACGGAATCGTTTTTATTTGTGGGCCCGCCGCTTTTGGTCACGACCGTGGTGCTTGTTGCCGGTTTCTTAACCCTCGTCGCGGCAGACTTCACCATCAATGCCTATTTGGGTATTATGACGGGGCTGGTCATCGCTTTGGCTTTCGTCACCGACTTTGTATTTTTACCGGCGTTGCTTACGCTATTTGATCGAGAACGGAAACCGCGTCATCATGCTGTTGCTTCAGAACCTATCACGGCCGCTCGCGCAAATATCTTGTTGCGTCGCACTCCTGCTGCCTCTCCCGACGCTGGCGCAGCAGGCAGCCCCTCAACCGGAGGCGACAACACCGCCAGTTCAGGCTCCGGTTCAGGCACCGGTTCAGGCACCAGTGACAATTCCGGCCACGCAGAAGACGACCCCAGCAGCCCCCAAGACCGTTAAGTTTCCCGATGCGCCGGACGCCAAGGGCCTGGCCATCGCCACAGAAGCCGACCGGCGGGATCAGGGCTTCAAGGATAGCGAATCACAAATTTCCATGGTTTTACGGAACGCCCAGGGTCAGGAAAGCCGCCGGGGCTTACGCATTCGGATCCTCGAAGTGCCGGAAAGCGACGGCGGGGACAAATCTTTGGTGGTGTTCGATGCACCGCGCGACATCGCTGGAACGGCCTTGTTGTCGTTCGCCAAAGGCATCGAGCCCGACGATCAGTGGCTGTATTTGCCGGATTTGGGGCGGGTGAAGCGCATTTCGGGGTCCAATCGTTCGGGTCCGTTCATGGGCAGCGAATTTGCCTATGAAGACTTGGCGGCGCCTGAATTGATCAAATACAGCTATACCTATGTCGGCCAGGAAGCGTGTGGCGATCTGACCTGCTATATGATCGAACGTCGCCCGCAGTATAAGGATTCCGGTTATAAACGGCAGATCGTGTGGCTCGATACCGAACATTTCCGTCCGGCCAAGGTCGATTTCTATGACCGCCGCGACGAGCTGATGAAGACCTTGGTCTATACCGATTACAAGCTATATGGGACGTTTTGGCGCGCCCACAGCATGGTTATGACCAACAAACGGACCGGTAAGTCGACCGCGCTGTTGATTTCCACCTATCGCTTCGATTCGGGCTTCAAAGATGCCGATTTCTCCACCGGCACGCTCAAACGTATCCGTTAACCTTTTGCCGCGGTTCTTTTTTAATCATTACCCTTCCGGGTCGGCCTAGGATCCGGTTAGGGTCTCGGCTATGGATTTATGGTTAATGAAAAGTTAGACTCGCCGAGATTCGCGCGCTCTATCAGGCCCATAGGAGGCTTTGGGATGGGAAAGCGCCAAGGGGACGGCGACCGGGCTGCTTAAAGCATCAATTTTTAAGAAAAGCCTTCTTAGTCGTTAAACGGAAATAGAGGAATCGACGCCACACTCGTGCGGCGCCGGATCTTAATAAATGTTAGGTAAGTTGATCGTATGAAGACCGTGATGAAGTCCGCCAAGGCCCGCAGTTTACGTCAAACAACCGTGGCGTCGGCCATGGCATTGACTGTTTCGACAGCGCTGAGTGTGACCGCCGATCTATCTGCGGCTGAGGTCTTGGGGGCGCGGGCGGCCCGTCATGATGGTCATACACGGTTGGTGATCGATCTGAGCCAGCGCACCACTTACACCATTCGCAGCGAAGACGGTCAGGTGAAAGTTGCCTTGGCCGATGATGTGGTGGTGCCGCAAAAATTAAAAACCACAATCAGCGCCGGAATCGTCACCAATGTGCGGGCGGAAGATGGTTCGACCTTGGCACTTGATCTGATGGCGCCGGCGACTGTGATGCGCAGTTATATTTTACCCGCGAGCCAAGCCGGCCACGCGCCGCACCGCTTGGTGGTTGATTTGGCCGCTGCCCCGCAGCCGTTACAGTTCGCGGCCGTGGCGCAGGCCAATGATGCGACGATGCTTAACACGATGTCCGACACAACAGTGCAGTATAGCGATGACACTGCGGGCGGTGGTGATTGGGGCGACAGCAGTGGCAGTGTGTTCGATGGCTTCAACATCGATGGCTACGCGGAAATCGAAGGCCGCATTTTTTCGCAAGGGTCACAAGAACCGGTACCGCCGAGCCGCCCAAAACGGCAAACGCTCTCTTTCGCCATCGAGCCAAGCTTCAGTTACACCTGGGATGACGGGCGATCGTTGTTGGCGTTCACACCGTTCATGCGATTTGATTCCAACGATGATGATCGTACGCATTTTGATGTGCGCGAACTGAAATGGGTCGGGGCGTTCGATGCGCTTGAAGTGCGGGTCGGTGTCGATAAATTATTTTGGGGCGTCACGGAATCGCAGCATATCGTCGATATCATCAACCAAGATGATGGTCTTGAGGATGTGGACGGCGAGGACAAGCTTGGCCAACCGCTGGTCGGCTTATCTTACGAAACCGGCGTCGGCACATTTTCGGTTTATGCCATGACCTATTTCCGCGAGCGGCGGTTTGCCGGTCCCAAAGGACGGCCGCGCGGACCGTTGCCGATTGATTACCGGCAAACACAATACGAAGCCGGTAGCGACAAATGGCATGTAGATTTGGCAGCGCGGTGGTCGCATATCTTTGGCCCGATCGATATTGCTGTTTCCCATTTTCGCGGCACCAGCCGTGATCCGGTGTTGATCCAAGGCCTGAACGCCGTGGGCGATCCGGTGTTGATCCCACGCTATAATTTGATCGATCAAACCGGCATTGAATTGCAAGGTACATTCGGTCCGGTGTTGTTGAAAGCCGAAGGCATCCGCAAAGCCCAACCGGGTGAAAATCAATATGCCGGTATCGCCGGATTTGAATACACCATTTATGGTTTGGGTGGCGGTTCATCGGATCTTGGTATCTTGGCGGAATATTTATGGGACAACCGCACCAAGCCGATCGACAATCCGTTCGAAGATGATCTGTTTGTGGCCTTGCGCTGGACGGCCAATGATGTGTCGGATACGACCCTGTTGGGTGGCGCGATTTTGGATCTCGATACTAAACAAAAATTTATCTTGATCGAAGCCAGCCGTCGTCTCGGCGACCATTGGAAACTATCGGTTGATACGCGCCTGTTTGTGTCGGTGCCGACCAATGACCCGTTGTTCTTCTATCGCGACGACGACTTCGTGCAGATCAAATTGCAGCGCTTTTTCTAGCCGTTTATATGGGCTATACTGGTCTCCTGTCCCATGTCATTGGTCAGGAGGTACGGTTTGATGCGATCTCTTGCGATTTTTGTGATCTGTGTCGCGGCTTTATGGACGACCAGCAATGATCTGCGTGCCGGTGTGCCCGAAGGCATCGCCGCTTTCAAACGTGGCAATCATCAACAGGCCTGGAGCGAATTGATCGGACCCGCAAAAACCGGCAACAGTGACGCACAAACCTATGTCGGGATGATGACGGCCATGGGGGTTGGGCCCACCGGTCAGCGCGATATGGAAGGCGCTGTGTCGTGGTATCGCCGGGCCGTGGCCCAGGGCAATGCCGATGCCATGAGCCAATTGGGTATGATGTATGTCATGGGCTATGGCGTTCAACAAAACACCTCTGAGGCGGCGCGGTTGTTTCAAGATGCTGTCAAGCGCGGCAGTCCGCAAGCGATGACAAATCTTGCCAATCTTTATGATATGGGACAAGGCGTGCCGCGCGATCCGGCCAAGGCCCATCAGTTGCGTCAGGACGCGGCCAAAGCGGGGGAAAAAGTCGCCGTTCAGCAAGTGCAACGCCAAAAAAGTCATCCGGGCGAAGCGAGCTTTCAGACCGGAACGTCTTTTATCAGTATTGGCAAAGATAAGCAGGCCATTCCCTATCTTCTTGATGCTGCCGATAAAGGTCATGCCGACGCACAAGTGGTGGCGGGGCGGCTGTATCATTTCGGTCGTGGCGTCAAACGTGATTATGCAAAAGCGGTCGGGTTTTATGAACGCGCGGTGAAACAAGGTTCCGCCAGCGGCTTTTTTCATCTTGGTTACATGTATGAATTCGGTTTGGGCGTAGCCAAGAATAAAAACAAAGCCCTTGAGCTTTATGATCGGGCCGCCGCCAAGGGTGACGTCCTCGCCCGTCAAACTGCGGCCAATCTAAGATCCCCTGATTACGATCCGCCGCCTGTGCGGACAAGTGACGGCGGTGATAGTGATTGGATGAACCGCGGCAGCTGCGGCTTTTGGCAAGGTCGTTGGAATGGCGGTTACTGTGAACGCAACGGCCAAACCATCAACCCCTGGGACGGCCAGCCCAGTTATTAGCTGGCGGGGTTCACGGCTGTCTAATCCTGGCTGTCCAATCCTGGACTTGCGCGAATAGGCGGTTGCGGTAATCTCTCTGTGGGGGGATTGTCCGATGGTTGCTCATGTGACGACGGTGGCCTTTATCGGCATCGAGGCGCGACCGGTTGATGTTCAGGTGCAAATCGCTGCGGGCTTGCCGGCCTTTATGATCGTCGGCTTGCCGGACAAGGCTGTGGCGGAATCCAAGGAACGGGTGCGGGCGGCGTTGAATGCGGTGGGGCTGGCCTTACCGCCCAAACGCATCACCATCAATCTGGCTCCCGCCGACCTCCCCAAAGAAGGCAGCCATTACGACTTGCCGATCGCCGTCGGTTTGCTGGTGGCGATGGGGGTGGTGCCGCAAGACGCGGTCGCCGATCATGTCGTGCTTGGGGAATTGGGACTGGATGGGGCCGTGCAAACGGTGCCGGGGGTGTTGCCCGCGGCCATGGCGGCGATGGCCATGACCAAAGGGCTGGTCTGCCCGATGGTGTCCGGTGGCGAAGCGGCCTGGGCCGGGGATCTTGATATCATTGCCACGCCGTCGCTGATTGCCTTTGCCAATCATGTCAAAGGCACCCAGGTGCTGCGTCGGCCGGAAGCGCGGCCGGTTGAGGATCATGGTTTGATGGTGCCCGATCTCCGCGATATCAAAGGACAGGAAGCGGCCAAGCGTGCGCTCGAAGTGGCGGCGGCGGGTGGCCACAACTTGCTGATGATCGGCCCGCCCGGGGCTGGGAAATCGATGTTGGCGGCGCGCTTGCCGGGTATCTTGCCAAATCTTGATCCGTCGGAAGCGTTGGAAGTCAGTATGGTCGCAAGCCTTGCGGGGGCGTTACCGGATGGGCGGATCTCGCTCCGTCGGCCTTATCGCAACCCGCACCATTCCGCGTCGATGGCGGCGCTTGTCGGTGGTGGGGCGCGGGCAAAGCCGGGGGAAGTATCATTGGCCCATCGCGGCGTTTTGTTTTTGGATGAGCTGCCGGAATTTTCGCGCCAAGCCTTGGACAGTTTACGGCAACCGTTGGAAACCGGGGAAGCCGTTGTGGCGCGGGCGGAAGCCCATGTGTCGTATCCGGCGCGGGTTCAGTTGATTGCGGCGATGAACCCGTGCCGTTGCGGACATTTGAGCGATGCCGCTTTGGCCTGTGCGCGGGCGCCGAAATGTGCCGGAGACTATCAAGCGCGGTTGTCGGGTCCATTGTTGGATCGCATCGATATTCATATCGATGTGCCGCCGGTCAGTGCTGCTGATTTAAACTTGCCGCCACCATCGGAAGGATCGGCGGCGGTTGCTCTGCGTGTCGATGCTGCGCGCGCTATTCAACGAGACCGTTATCAAAGCAGCGGGGTGCGGTGTAATGCGGAAGCAGACGGTGATTTGTTGATGCGTGTCGCCAATCCCGATGATTCCGGGCAAAGTTTAATGCGGGATGCGGTCGATAAACTCAAACTGACGGCACGCGGCTATCATCGTATTTTGCGTGTGGCGCGAACGCTTGCCGATCTTACCGCCAGTGATGTCGTACGGCGCCAGCACGTGGCCGAGGCGTTGAGCTATAGGCGGTTGCTTCACCGTTAAAAATCGAGTGTACTTTATCAGCTTCACGACGTTGTGAAGTTTTTCGCAGACGAACGATCAAGGGGTCACAATGGCAGGTAAATTTGAACTGAAGACAGCCAAGGATGGTCAAACATATTTCTCGTTAAAAGCCGGCAATGGTCAAACCATCTTGGCCAGTGAAATGTATAAAGCAAAAGAGTCAGCTTTGAACGGGATCGAGTCCGTCAAAAAGAATGCGGCCGATGACGGCCGCTATGAGCGCAAAACATCGACCAACGGCAAAGCCTATTTCGTGCTGAAAGCGGCCAATCATCAAGTGATCGGTCAAAGCGAAATGTATGAAACAGAAGCCGCTCGGGACAACGGGATTGACTCCGTCAAAAAGCATGCACCGGATGCAACGACGGAAGATCTGACTGTTTGACGCGGTCTACTTCCAGCGGCGGGCTCCAGTCCTGAACTGATCCAGGATATTTGTCTCTTGATTTGCCCGATTGCCGGGTCATGCCCGGCAATCGGGTGGGGATTTCGGTTTTGCCATTCCTTGATGTTGACGACTTTGGTTCGGCCCGCCATTTTAGTCTGTCATTGCCGGGCGTGACCCGGCAATCCATTCCGGTGGTCGGATCATGATCATAACGGAGCGGCGTGAACGAAGGGGACAAGCGTGGCAAAGTGGCGGGAAGCGATTGCGGTCTATGGTGACCGTCGGGTGTTGTCGATCCTGTTCTTTGGCTTCTCAAGCGGTTTGCCTTTGGCGCTGACAGCCAGCACGTTGTCGACGTGGCTTGCGGATATCGGTGTGTCGTTGACGACCATCGGTCTGTTTGCGGCGGTCGCCACGCCTTATGCCTTGAAATTTTTATGGGCGCCTGTGGTCGACCGGCTGCGCTTGCCGGTTTTGGCTAATCTTCTGGGCCATCGTCGGTCATGGATGATCGTCACACAGATCGCGTTGATCTTTGCCATTATGGCGCTCGGCAATAGCCGCCCGCAGGAGGCGCCGATGATGACAGCGGCTTTGGCGGTGTTGGTGGCGTTTTTATCGGCGACCCAGGATATCGTCATCGATGCCTATCGGGTCGAGATTCTCAAATCCGATCAATATGCGGCTGGGGCCGCCATGGTCCAATTCGGCTACCGCATCGGGATGCTGACCTCGGGCGCCGGGGCGTTGTTTCTGGCCGATCAAATGTCCTGGGGCCTGGTGTTCACGATCATGGCCGGGCTTCAAGCGGTTGGGATTTTGACCGTGCTGGTCAATCCCGAGCCACCGGCGCGGGGTGGCGATACCCTGGCTGAGGAAGCCGCGATGGCTGAACGCTTGACCGGGCGCTCGCAAGGCCTTGTGGCTTGGCTTTATGTGGCCGTGGTGGCCCCGTTCCGCGAGTTCCTGACCCGCAATGGCGTCGGCACCGCCCTCCTGATCTTGGCGTTCATCGTGTTTTATAAATTCGGCGATGCCCTGGCCGGGACCATGACCAACCCGTTCCTGATCAAGATCGGCTTCACCAAATCGGAAATCGCCCAGGTGGTCAAGTTATACGGTTTTGTCGCGACCCTGGTCGGCCTGGCCATTGGCGGGTCATTAATCCGGTTGATTGGCTTGTTTCGTGCGTTATTGCTGTGCGGTGTGTTGCAGTTGCTGTCGAATTTGATGTTCGTGGTCCAGGCCAGCGTCGGCGCTGATATCCAGGTCTTGGCCTTGACCATCACGCTTGAAAACCTTGCGGGCGGTATGGGCTCGGCGGTGTTTGTCGCGTATTTGTCGGGGCTGTGTAATCTGGCCTTTACGGCAACCCAATATGCGCTGCTCAGTTCGCTCGCCGTGGTCGGCCGGACCTTTTTGTCGACCGGCGGTGGGGCCGTGGCCGAAGCGGTCGGCTGGGTCGATTTCTTCCTGCTGACGACGGTTGCGGCGGTTCCCGGGCTGTTATTGCTGGTGTGGTTGCGGCAAAAGGGCCTAGGGCTGCGCCCTAAATCCTAAGATGTGGCTGCGCCCTAAATCCTAAATTCAAGACCTGAACTGTGGCTTTAATAGCGTCGGAACCAAGCTTCGCGAGCGGCCCGGTCGCGCTTGTGGACCAGCCGGAAGCCACAGCGTTCCATCAACAGCATCAAGGCCTTGCGCGGTAATTCCCAGCGTCCGTCGGGACCAATGGCCAAATATAAAATGCCCTGGGCCGGAATGGATTGCCGCGTATCCAGAAGCAATCTGGCCGGGTCTTCGCTTTGTTCCAATTGATGGATCACGCTCACGTCCGGGATGTAATGCTTATAGTGCGGGCCGCCAGGAGAGGATTGAGGCGCCGTGCTGTCATGGTCGGCTTCTAACCGGCGCCCAAGGCCACAATGTGGGCAGCGCAGTTTGTTAACTAATTGATCTGTCTGCATTAATGTACCGCAGGCCGGACACAGACGCGAACAACCAAGATCCGAATCAGTCATTTTGAGTAAATTTGACATCGTCATATGTTTGTCATGGTCATCGGCCATTGTCATGGCCAAAGCGAAGCAGGGTATTCGCCAACTGGGTTCCCGCCAAATTGGCGGTTCGGACCGTGCCGCCTAAAGCGGTATGAAGTCAACGGTTGATTTTAATGTCATATTTCTTTCCAATGGCACATTAGGTACCGATCAACATGAGTTATGCAGTCTTGCACCCAGAGGTCAAAACGGCCGCAAACATCCGCACCGCGTCGTCTTTCGCAGAAATGGGCACTTTAGAAGTCCGTCTCGCGAACAACGAGGCGGAAATTCATGCGGCTCAAGCCTTGCGCTATAAAATTTTTTATCAGGAACTGGGCGCCACGCCGACACCTGAAATGGCCGCAGCAGGTCGCGATTTCGATCGTTTCGATGACGTTTGCGATCACCTTTTGGTGATCGACCGCGCAAAATCGGGCATCGCCGCTATCGTCGGCACGTATCGCCTAATGCGTGAAAATATCGTCGGCGGCGCTGACGGATTTTATTCAAACCAGGAATACGATCTATCGCCGTTGTTCACCGATCACTTCCGCAACACCATGATGCCGGGGCGGCAATTGTTGGAGTTGGGGCGGTCGTGTGTCGATGTGGAATATCGCAGCAATTCGACCATTCACTTATTGTGGCGCGGCATTGCCATTTACACGCTGACCCATAACATCGGCTATATGTTCGGCTGCGCCAGCTTGGCCGGGACTGATCCAACTGCCCATGCCATGGCGTTATCCTACCTTTATCATGAATTCAGTATCCCGGAAGCGTTTCGGGTCCGGGCTCAGCCGCATCGTTTTCATGATATGAACATGATCCCCAAAGATAAGATTGATGTGCGCGCTGCGCGTCGGGCGTTGCCGCCATTGGTCAAAGGCTATTTGCGGCTTGGCTGCTATATCGGTGATGGAGCTGTGGTCGATGAGCAATGGGGATCGACGGATATCTTTATTCTGTTGCCGGTCGAACGGATCACCCATCGCTATTCGCAACATTTCGAACTGACGGATATGACTGGCGATCAGATATTGGATCCATTTTCGTCAACGAACACGCTCAGAATTATCTAAGCGCGGGATCAAAGATATAAAAAAGGCGCTCTCGGTTGAAAGCGCCTTTGTTTTTTGCAGAAGCCGGAGAGGTGTAAATCTCCGGCTATTTTTATATCTGCTTACGACCGCAGTTTGCTGGCGTTATGGGCCGCAACGGCTGCCATGTTGACGATGTCGGACGCATTGGATCCCATCGGCACCACCTGAATGGATTTCGACAATCCGGTCAGGATCGGACCGATGGCGCGGCAGCCGCCGATTTCACGCATCAACTTGGCGGCAATATGAGCGGAATGGAGGGCCGGCATGATCAGCACATTGGCCGGGCCGGTCAGACGGCAGAACGGATAAAGAGCCCGTACGTCCATATCCAAGGCCACCGATGGGTTCATTTCACCATCATATTCAAAGTCGACAGTGCGTTGATCCAATAACGCGACGGCCGCCCGCACATGGTCGCTGGTCGGAAGCTTCGGATTACCGAAGTTCGAGTACGACAAGAACGCCACTTTCGGATCGTGCCCGAATTGGCGGGCAACAGCCGCGCTTTGGACAGCGATATCAACCAATTGCCCGGCCGTTGGTCGTTCGTTAACGGCGGTATCGGCGATGAACACGGTACGGTTGCCGCCGATCAACAGGGTAATGCCGAAAACCCGATGGTCGGGGGAGGGATCGATGACTTTGTTGACCGTTTCCAGGATATTGGAATAGGTGCGGGTGACACCGGTGACCATGGCGTCGGCATGACCCAAGGCGACCATGCAGGATCCGAAGATATTGCGGTCGGTATTGACCAAGCGCAAACAATCGCGATGCAGGCTGCCGCGCCGTTGCAGACGTGAATATAAAAACTCGGCGTATTCCGGAGTACGCGATGATGTGCGACCTTGATAGATCTCAATGTCGTCTTCATCTTCGAACCCAAGTTCGGCCATCATGCTGCGGATACGCTGCTCATCACCCAGCAATACCGGCGTCCCGTAGCCGCTGTTGCGGAACGCGAAGGCGGCCCGCAGGACCACTTCTTCCTCGCCCTCGGCAAACACTACCCGCTTCGGTGCTGACTTCAATTCGTCGAACACCATTTGCAGGGTAGCGATGGTCGGGTTGAGGCGGCCTTCCAATTCTTTCTTGTAACCGGCCATGTCGATGATCGGGCGGCGGGCAACACCGGAATCCATGGCGGCCTGGGCCACTGCCGGAGGAACGGCGCTGATCAGACGTGGATCAAAGGGTGCCGGAATGATGTATTGGGGGCCATACTTCGGATGTTCGCCGGAATAAGCGGCGGCCACTTCGTCGGGCACATCTTCCCGGGCCAATTCAGCCAAGGCCTCGGCGGCGGCGATTTTCATGGCGTCGTTGATGGTGCGGGCCCGGACATCCAACGCGCCGCGGAAGATATAGGGGAAGCCCAGCACGTTGTTGACTTGGTTCGGATAGTCCGAGCGGCCGGTGGCAACGATTGCGTCAGGGCGTACGCTATAGACATCTTCCGGCGCAATTTCCGGATCCGGGTTGGCCATGGCGAAAATGATCGGCTGGTCGCCCATGTTTTGGACCATCGATGGGGTAACGGCGCCTTGGACGGACAAACCAACGAACACGTCGGATCCGGCCATGGCTTCTTCCAGGGTACGGCGGTCGGTTTCAATGGCGTGGGCAGATTTCCATTGGTTCATGCCCTCGGTCCGGCCTTTATAAACGACGCCCTTGCTGTCGCACAGAATGACGTTGTTGTGGGGCAGGCCCATGGCTTTCAAAAGCTCGGTACAGGCAATGGCGGCAGCGCCGGCGCCGTTGACGACGACTTTTGTCTGCTTGATGTCGCGCCCGGTCAGATCGAGCGCATTGATGAAACCGGCCGCAGTGATGATGGCGGTGCCATGCTGGTCATCGTGGAAGACGGGAATGTCCATTTCTTCGCGCAAACGCTGCTCGATAATGAAGCACTCGGGGGCCTTGATGTCTTCAAGGTTGATGCCGCCGAAGGATGGGCCCAACAGGCGAACGCAATTGACAAAAGCGTCGACGTCTTCGGTCCCGACTTCAAGATCGATCGAGTCCACATCGGCAAAGCGTTTGAACAAAACGGCCTTGCCTTCCATCACCGGCTTCGAGGCCAGAGCGCCGAGATTGCCAAGGCCGAGAATGGCGGTGCCGTTCGATATCACGGCAACCAAATTGCCTTTGCTGGTATAGTCATAGGCGAGATCGGGGTCACGGGCGATTTCCTTGACCGGTGCGGCCACGCCTGGGGAATAGGCCAGCGAAAGATCGCGGGCGGTTGCCATGGGTTTGGAGGATATAATCTCTAGCTTACCCGCACGACCTTGTGCGTGGAACAGGAGCGCTTCCTGATCCGTCGTGTTTGTCTTCTTTTGCTTCATCGTTGTGCCTGACGTCTTCTGGGCATTGTGCCCGTTGTTATGTTAACCCGTTTAACTATGGCGGTTGTTTGTTGCGCTTAAGCGTTGCCGTCCGTAGCCTGCTCATTTATAGCCCTTACAGGGGCTTTGTGAACCGCCAATCAACAAGGGCCGTTAAGTTATTGGGCGATATGCTAGAAGAAAACGACAATACCCAGCAAGAAAGCACTGCCGACCGGGGTGATGGGGGCATAACCGATAAGGTTACTCCCATGATGGAGCAATATCTGGACATAAAAGCGGCCCACGCCGACTGTCTGGTTTTCTACCGTATGGGCGACTTTTACGAGCTGTTTTTCGATGATGCGGTGGCCGCCGCCGCGGCGCTTGATATCACCTTGACCAAACGCGGCAAGCACCAGGGCGATGACATCCCGATGTGCGGTGTGCCGGTCCATGCTGCCGAAAGCTATTTGCCGCGTTTGATCCGCAAGGGGTTCCGGGTTGCGGTTTGTGAGCAGACCGAAGATCCGGCTGAAGCCAAGAAACGCGGCTCGAAATCGGTGGTGCGGCGCGCTGTGGTGCGGATCGTGACGCCCGGCACCCTGACCGAAGATGTGCTGTTGGATGCGCGGGCCAATAATTATCTGGCGGCGATCGGGCGGTCGCGGGGCGATTACGCCTTGGCCTGGGCCGATATCTCGACCGGTGCGTTCCATGTGGCGATGTTGCAGCCCAGTGATCTTGATGGCGAATTGGCGCGCATTCGGCCCGGCGAAATCTTGGTGTCGGACGGGCTCGAGGCCGATGGTGAATTGCCCGGCTTGGCCGATTGGCGCCCGGTGCTGTCGCCACGGGCGGCCATGGCCTTCGATGCCGATCAAGGCCAGCGTCATTTGCGGGAAACGTTCGGACTTGCCGTGATCGACGCGCTCGGGGCCGATAATCGTGCCGCATTTGGCGCGACGGGGGCGATCCTCGGCTATCTGGTCGAAACCCAGAAACTGCAATTGCCGCGCTTGGCCGCGCCGGTGTTGGAGGTGGTCCAGGGCGCGATGGTGATCGACGCTGCGACGCGCCGCAATCTCGAGCTGATGGAAACCTTGTCGGGGCAACGCGACGGCAGCCTGATGGCGGTGATTGATCGCACGGTCACCGGGCCGGGCGCCCGGGTGTTGGCGACATGGTTGGCGGCGCCCTTGACCACAGCGGGCGCGATTACCGCACGGCTGGATGCGGTCGGTTACTTCGTCACGGGCGCCCCGTTGCGCGGGCAAATCCGCAGCACTTTGCGGCAGGCCCCGGATATGGAACGGGCGCTGTCGCGGTTGGCGGTTGGTCGTGGCGGCCCCCGCGATCTGGCCGGGATCCGTGACGGCTTGATCCAAGCCGATGCCATCCGGGGGCTGCTATCGGCGCAATCGGGATCTTTGCCGGGATCGTTGGCGGACAATCTGCCGCCGTTGTTGACACAATTGGCCGTTGCTTTGGGCGATCATGCCGCCGTGGTCGATCGGTTGCGGGCGGCGTTGCGGGACGAGCTGCCGATGAACGCCCGGGATGGCGGGTTCATCGCCCCGGGTTACGACGCCGCGTTTGATGATTTCCGGACGCTTCGGGATGAAAGCCGTCGCCTGATCGCGGCCATGGAAAGCCGTT
The DNA here is from genome assembly GCA_037189785.1 of Alphaproteobacteria bacterium. Classification (GTDB taxonomy): domain Bacteria; phylum Pseudomonadota; class Alphaproteobacteria; order Sphingomonadales; family Govanellaceae; genus Govanella. Next base: position 17,611 of record JBBCIP010000263.1, on the reverse strand, counting down.
ACAAGGACGAAACCGGGCTTCAGGGACTTAAAATCCGTCATAACAACGTCCTCGGGTACCATATCGAGGTTAAGCCGAAAGACGCGACCCGGTTGATGGAAGCGCCGTGGAATGGGCAGTTTACCCACCGCCAGACCATGGCCAATGCGGTGCGCTTCAACACCCCGGATCTGGCGGCCTTGGCAAGCCGCATCGCCGAAGCCGAGGTGCGGGCGTTGGCCCGGGAAATGGAGCTGTTCGAGGATCTGCAGGCGCGGGTTTTGGCGCTGTGGGATGACGTCATGGCGGCAGCACGGGCGTTGGCGGCGTTTGATGTGACGACGGCCCTTGCCGAATTGGCCGAAGCGGAGCGGTGGTCGCGCCCGGTGGTTGATGACAGTTTGGCGTTCAGCATCACCGGCGGGCGTCACCCGGTGGTCGAAGCAGCGTTGCGTAAGGCCCGCAATGGGCCGTTTGTGCCCAATCATTGCGCGCTGCCGCCGGACGCCCGACTGTGGCTGATCACCGGCCCCAACATGGCTGGTAAAAGTACCTTTTTACGGCAAAACGCGGTGATCGCCATTTTGGCCCAGATGGGCGCCTATGTGCCGGCAGAAGCTGCTCATATCGGCATTGTCGATCGGCTGTTCAGCCGGGTCGGTGCGGCGGATGATTTGGCCCGGGGACGGTCGACGTTTATGGTCGAAATGGTCGAAACCGCGACCATTTTGACCCAGGCCGGGGCCCGCAGTCTGGTCATCCTTGATGAAATCGGGCGTGGGACGGCGACCTATGATGGTCTGTCGATCGCCTGGGCGGCGGTCGAACATCTGCATGAAATCAACCGCTGCCGGGGGTTGTTCGCGACCCATTACCATGAACTCAAAGCGCTATCGGCGCGGCTTTCAAGCCTGGCGCTTCATGCCATGAAGGTCAAGGAATGGCAGGGCGAGGTGATTTTCCTGCACGAAGTGGGACCGGGTTCGGCCGACCGATCCTATGGCATTCAGGTGGCGCGTTTGGCCGGGCTGCCGCCCAAGGTGATCGCCCGGGCTGAGGAGGTGCTGAGCCGGTTAGAGGAAGGCGAACAGGCCGGCACCTTGACCAAGCTGGCCGATGATTTGCCGTTGTTCGCGGCCCTGAAACCCCGGCGTGTTCAGGGCCCGTCGCCGCTGGATGAGGCGATGAAAGCTATCAACCCCGACGATCTGACACCGAAAGCCGCGCTTGAACTGGTGTATAAACTTAAGGGGTTGGCGGTTAAGGATGATTAGGCGTGTCTTTGCCGCGCCCGCGCCATGGAGTTTGTTGTGATGAAGATTAGGCTTTGTTTATTCTGCGTTGCTATGCTCGCGACCTTCGTGGGGTCGGCTCGGGCCGAGACCGCAGAAGAAGCGGCAAACAAAGCGGTCGTTTTGGGGTTTTGGCGCGATGTGGTTGACGCCCGGGACGTGACCAAAGCCGCGGACTACTTGGATGTCGATTACATCCGCAACAATCCGTGCGAGCCGGATGGGCTTGAAAATTATGTCGAATGGGCGCAATCCCGCTGGGGCAATGCTACCAAAACAGACGGCGGCGCCACGGATTTCGTGGCGGTGTTGGTCGACGGAGACTTGGTTCAGTTGGTGATGAGGAAGCCGCGGGTCGATCCCCAGGATAAAAGCAAAGCCTATGTCGCCTACTGGTTCGATCTGTTCCGTGTTGAGGGCGGCAAGATCCGCGAACATTGGGACCCGATCCGAAAAGCGGACAGGAGCGGGCCGGCGGATGGCCAATGCCGATTGGCCTTTCCCCGCTAAGCGGAAGCATGGGGCAGCCCCTTGCTGAAAGCTGGGTGAACTGCCACTTTACACAGGGTTAAATTATAGCGGATAGCTTATCAGTGACCGAAAAGATCAAAAACCCGAAACAGATCATCGACCGCAAGTCGATTGTTGCCGTGCTGCAGGAGATGGTCGAGACGACGCCGCTTGATCGCCAACGCGCGGCGCTGCTTGGGATTTTAAAGGCGGACTATCGCGCCGGTTTCGATGAGGTTAAGGCTAGGTGCGAGAAATCGGCGCGCAATCATGTGGTGTCGGGCCGCGATATCGTCCATGCCCAATGTTATCTGACCGATCAGATCATTCGCATTCTTTATGATTTTGTTGTCGAATATGTCTACCCGGTGACCAACCCGACTGAAAGCGAACGCATGGGGATTGTCGCCGTCGGGGGCTATGGGCGTGGCGAATTGGCGCCGTTCTCGGATATCGATCTGTTGTTTTTGCTGCCCTACAAGCAAACCCCTTGGGGTGAGCAGGTGGTCGAATACATGCTCTATATCCTGTGGGATATCGGCCTCAAAGTTGGTCACGCCACACGATCGGTCGATGAATGTATTCGCTTGTCGAAACAAGATCTCACGATCCGCACGGCTATTCTCGAAGCGCGTTATTTGTGGGGCGAGCGGTCGCTTTACGATAGTTTGAAGAAACGGTTCGAGCGCGATGTTATTGCCGACAGCGGGCCGGAATTTGTCGAATTGAAACTGGCCGAGCGCGACGCGCGTCACAAACGGCTGGGCGATAGCCGGTATGTGGTCGAGCCAAATCTGAAAGAAGGCAAAGGCGGACTGCGCGATCTTCATACTTTGTTTTGGATATCGAAATATTTGTATCGCGTTGGTGATGTGGTTGAACTCGTCAAAGAACACGTTTTTTCCGAAGACGAGATGCGGGAATTCTTAAAAGCGGAAGATTTCTTGTGGACGGTGCGCTGCCATCTTCATTATCTGACCGGTCGGGCCGAGGAACGGATCACGTTCGACGTCCAGAAAGATCTGGCGCGGCGTTTGAACTACAGTGACCGTCAAAACAGCCTCGGCGTCGAGCGTTTCATGAAGCATTACTTCCTGATTGCGAAAAATGTTGGCGATTTGACTCGGATTTTCTGCGCTCATCTTGAAGAACAACACAAGCGGAAGCCACGATTACGCTTGCCGCGCATCGGATTGCGGCATCGTTTGGTCGACGGTTTCGAAGTGGATGGCGAGCGGATTACATTTTCCGCAAAACAAGACCCTGTGGCCGATCCTATTCTGATGATGCGTCTGTTCCGTGTGGCGCAAAAACACAGCCTGGATATTCATCCAAACGCGATGCGGCTTATTCGCCAAAATCTATCGTTGATCAATCGCAAATTTCAAAACGATCCCGAAGCCAATGTGATTTTCATGGACGTTTTGACGGCGGGCAACGGAACGGAAGCAGGTTTGCGGATGATGAGCGAAGCCGGCGTGTTCGGTAAGTTCATTCCTGATTTCGGCCGGGTCGTGGCGCAAATGCAGCACGACATGTATCACACCTATACGGTGGACGAACATACGATCCGCGCGATCGGGTTGTTGGAACAAATTGAAGCGGGAACGCTCGCGGAAGATCATCCGTTATCCCATGAGGTGATCCATAAGATCGTCGCGCGGCGGGCGTTATATGTGGCGGTCATGCTGCATGATATTGCCAAGGGCCGTGGCGGTGATCATTCCGAACTTGGAGCCGAGGTTGCCGAAAAGCTATGCCCGCGGCTTGGCATGAGTGCGGGCGAGACGGATCTTGTGGCTTGGCTTGTGCGCTATCATTTGTTGATGAGTAATTTCGCGTTTAAGCGCGATGTCACCGACCCTAAAACGGTTACGGATTTCGTGCAACTTGTGCAAAGCCCGGAACGATTGCGCATTTTATTGGTGTTGACGGTGGCTGATATTCGCGCCGTCGGCCCCACTGTGTGGAATGGCTGGAAAGGCCAGTTGCTACGCGAACTGTATTATCGTGCCGAAGATGTGTTGATGGGCGGCCAAGTGGAAGACGGCAATGAACGCCGGGTCGCTATGATCAAACAGACTTTGTCTGAGCAATTAAAAGACTGGCCTAAAAAAGACATCGATCGCCATCTTGATCGTTTGTATGACAGTTATTGGTTGTCGATCGCGCCGGAACAGTTGTTGGCCGATGCAAAGATGGTGAAAAAAGCGGAAGACGAAAAGATATTGCTATCGATCAATTTCCGCGTCGATACATTCCGGTCGGCCACCGTCACAAGTATTTATGTGCAAGATCATGCTGGTTTGTTCGCGCGGCTGTCTGGCGCCATTGCTGTTTGTGGTGCGTCTATTGTCGATGCGAAGATTTTCACAACGAAAGACGGCATGGCCTTGGATACGTTCTGGATTCAGGATGGTGATGGTGGTGCCGTTCAAGATCCGGGTAAATTGAAACGGCTTGAGAAAACAATCCGAGAAACCTTGAAGGGGGAAATCATCCCAGCGGATATTCTGTCAGCCACATCGACTTTGAAAAAACGTACCGATGTATTCACGGTGAAGCCGGTGGTTTTCATCGATAACAAAGCGTCCAATACGTATACCGTGATCGAGGTCAATGGCCGGGACCGCCCGGGCTTGTTGTTCGATTTGGCACGGGCGTTTTTCGATCTCAATCTGTCGATTTCATCGGCCCATGTGGCGACGTTTGGCGAACGCGCGGTCGACGTGTTCTATGTGCGCGATTTGTTCGGCCATAAAGTCACCCATGCGACCCGCTTGGGGGTCATTGAGGCGCGGCTTCTGGAGGCTTTGTCGGGGCGCAGCAAACCGCGGCGCGACCGCAAGAAATCCGGTGACGCCGGCGTGGTCGCCGCGCAATGAGCTGGGGTGCGTCACCGTAAACGATTTTATGAAATGATCCAAAAGTAGTGGCTGCCGTTTATTGTGATCGGCGCTGCTTTGACGAACAGAACAAGTCTATTGAATAAGTCTATTAAAGAGCGACCATGTCTTTATTTCGCGCTGCTTTCACAGTTGGGGGATTAACGGCGATCAGCCGGGTTCTCGGTTTTATTCGTGATATCTTGATGGCCCGCATTCTCGGCGCCGGGTGGATCGCCGATTGTTTCGTGTTGGCGTTCAAGCTGCCCAATTTCTTTCGCCGGTTATTTGCCGAAGGTGCGTTTAGCGCGGCTTTTGTGCCGATGTTCTCGCGGATCCTTGATGGCGATCAAGATGCCACGCCAGAGGAACGACGACGGCAAGCTTTGTTTTTTGCCGAAGAAGCGTTCTCGGTCCTGTTGGTCACGGTGTTGCTGTTTGTGTCGTTATGCCAAATCTTCATGCCGTGGGTGATGTTGGTGCTCGGGATGGGATTTGCGGATGATCCCGTTAAATTCGATCTAGCGGTGTGGTTGAGCCGTCTGACCTTTCCTTATTTGCTGTTCATCAGTCTGGTCTCGTTGTTGGGCGGTATCTTAAATGCGTTTCATCGCTTTGCCGCCGTTGCATTTTCACCGGTGCTGTTAAACATCACTTTGATCGGCGCCATGCTGTTGTATTCCCATGCCGATCAAGCGGCGGCCCAGGCGTTGGCGATCGGTGTGACGCTGGCCGGTTTGCTGCAGTTTGTGTGGTTGCTGATTGCCTGCCGCCGTCAGGGCATGAGTTTGCGCCTGCGCAGACCCCGTATGACGCCGCAAGTGAAGCGATTGTTGTTGACGATGATGCCGGTCGCGCTCGGTGCTGGCGCCTATCAATTCAATGTTTTGGTCGATACGTTCTTGGCGTCGTTCTTGCGGGATGGCTCCATTGCGTTTTTGTATTATGCGGATCGCATCAATCAATTACCGCTTGGCATCATCGGCATTGCCGTGGGTACGGCGTTATTGCCGATGCTGTCGCGCCAAGTGGCGGCGGGCGATGAAGCCTCTGCAGTCGCAACCCAGAACCGTGGTATTGAAATGGTGCTGGTGCTGACATTGCCGGCGGCGGCGGCGCTGGTGGCCATGCCGGAAACATTGATCGGGGTATTGTTCCAAGGCCGATCTTTCAACGCCGACATGACGCAATCGACGGCGGCGGCGCTTACGGCTTTCGCCATTGGATTACCGGCGTATGTCTTTGCCAAGGTGTTGACGCCGGGCTATTACGCCCGTGGCGACACGGTGACGCCTGTGCGGTTCGCGCTGATCTCGTTGGCGGTCAATATCGTCCTTAACCTTATTCTGATGTTTCCGCTTGAACATGTGGGGCTGGCCTTGGCGACGGCGATTGCCGCTTGGGTCAATGCCGCTCAATTGTTCTTCGGTCTTAAAAAGCGTGGCTATTTCGTTGCCGATCGCCGTCTGGTGCAGCGCGTGCCGCGGGTGATCGCGGCGACCGCGACGATGGTCGCGATCATTTTGATCGGGGAATGGGCGTTGAGTGATGCCTTGGCGATCAGCAGTTGGACCAAATATCCAGCCCTCGCCGGGTTGGTGATCGGCGGGATGCTGTCTTATGGTCTGGCGGCTTATGCGTTCGGGGCCGTTACGCGGGCCGATCTTGCCATGTTCAAACGCACCCGCGCGTGATCAGGTGACGTGATCGGATCTGCTTGACCGCCGTAAATCCCCTTGCGATAACCCTTCATCCTTGGTCGGCGGTCGTTTGCCGACAGCATAAGTGTTATCAGAAAATGTGGAGCTACCCATGACGGACAGTAAACAGCGGGTGTTTTCAGGTGTGCAGCCGACGGGCAACTTGCATCTTGGCAACTATCTGGGTGCGATCCGGAACTGGGTGGCGTTGCAGGATCAGTTTGAAAGCATTTTCTGCGTCGTCGATATGCATGCCATCACCATATTCCAGGAACCGCAGGTGCTCAAGGCGGCGACCCGTGAAGTGGCGGCGGGCTTGATCGCGGCCGGGATCGATCCGAAGCGGGTTATTCTGTTTAATCAGTCCCAGGTTTCGGCCCATGCCGAGCTGGCGTGGATTTTCAATTGCGTGGCCCGGATCGGCTGGCTCAATCGGATGACCCAGTTCAAGGACAAGGCCGGTAAGAATCGCGAAAACGCCTCGGCCGGGCTTTATGTTTACCCGAATCTGATGGCGGCGGACATTTTGGTCTATAAGGCGACCCATGTGCCGGTCGGCGAGGATCAGAAGCAGCATCTGGAGCTAACCCGCGATATCGCCGCCAAGTTCAACAACGACTATGGCGTGACGGTGTTCCCGGAAGTGACCCCGGTCATCATGGGCGAGGCAACCCGGGTCATGTCGTTGCGCGATGGGACTAAGAAAATGAGCAAATCCGATCCATCGGAATGGAGCCGGATCAGCATGACCGACGATGCCGACACCATTGCCCAAAAGATCCGCAAGGCCAAGACGGACTCGGAGCCGCTACCGGATAAAGCCTCGGATCTGGCTGGGCGCCCTGAAGCGGCGAATCTGGTCGGAATCTATGCGGCATTGAGCGATCAAACCCGGGATCAGGTCTGTGCCGCCTTCGCCGGTCAAGGATTTGCCGCCTTCAAAGGGGCGCTGGCCGATCTTTGTGTCGATAAACTTGCCCCCATTGCCGAGGAAATGCGCCGATTACGGGAAGATCCGGCCTATGTGGACAGTGTTTTGCGCGACGGCGCCGTGCGGGCCAGGGCCATTGCCGACCCGATTCTGCGTGAAGTTCAGGATATTACGGGATTTTTACACCCTTAACCCCCTAACAGCACGATAAGCCACTGGAATGCCATGATTGAATGCTTATATACTGTGGGTGTAGTGGGAAGGGGTCGACGGAGAAGATTGGACCATGCGTAACATTATCGGGACGATCGCAGCGTTAGCTCTAGCTGTACTGGTAGCGGGATGCGCCAGTTCGTTCAAATCTGATGTCGCTCGTTTCCATCAGTTGCCGCGCCCCTCGGGTGAAACCTTCGTGGTCGTACCGAAGGACACCGGTCTGCGAGGCAGCTTGGAATTCGCGCAATATGCCAATGATGTAGCCAGCCGTTTGACGGCTTTGGGTTATCGGGCGGCAGCCCCCGGCGGGGCATCCGACCTTGTTGTGACCCTTGATTATGGGATTGATGATGGAAAGACGGCGATCCGTTCTTACCCATCGACGTTCCGTGGAGGCTATTATCGCTACGGTCATCCATGGTATAGTCCATGGTATGACCCGTGGTACATGGGTTATCCCGGTTATGCTGAACCGGACATTCGCTCTTACGTCGTTTACACCCGTAAATTGTCGTTAGAAATTTCCCGTTCTGGGAATAGTGGTGAGCGTTTGTTCGAAGGCCGTGTTGAAAGCCGCGGTGCAGATAACCGGTTGCCGGAAGTCATGCCATATTTGGTCGAAGCCTTGTTCAAGGACTTCCCTGGCCGCAGTGGTTCGACACAAGAGATTGAAATACCATACGAAAAAACATCAAATTACTAAAGTTACAATGCGGGAGCTAAGTGTGCGGGGCGGCCGAATCGGTCGCCCCAATCATTTTGGTTCCCTCTCTTTCGACAGAGTTGGAATGGCCTGCCTATAAATCAATTGCTTAAGGTCCGCTTGTGCGAGCACATTGCCAAGCCTCCCGGCTTCGGTCATCCTCTTGCCGGTCTTTGCTGGGCCTATCTCATTCGGCATCTGGTCTCACAATTATGGGGGTGAACCATGCTCTTAACCCAAACAAAAGAACAACAAAGCGACATGGATAAAAAGGCGAGGGACGATAAGACGAGACTATGGAAATTTCTGGTTGTTGCCGACGATTCGCCGGAATTTAAAAAGGCCCTCCGATTCGCAAGTTTGCGGGCGGCCAAGATCGGCGGTGGCGTGGTGTTGCTCTATATCGTGCCGCCTGCGGACTTCCAGCATTGGGGCTCGATCGAGGAGTTGATGCGGGAAGAATCCCGGGAAGCCGCGCAGATGCTGCTTGATCGTTTGGCCGCAGATGTCCGGGCGTTAACCGGCCAAACCCCCGAGATGATCATCCGGGAAGGCAAAACCCAGGACGAGATCGTGGCCCAAATCAATGCCGACGCCGACATCCATGTGTTGGTGCTGGGCGCGGCCAATGCCGACAACCCCGGGCCGTTGGTCAGCGCTTTTGGTGGCCCATTGCTGAAATCACTGCGGATTCCAGTGTTGGTGGTGCCGGGCAACCTTTCCGACGATGCCGTCGATTTATTGATTTAGTGGATTTGTTGATTTAATGGTCTCCCTCAACCGGACGTCTTGGCCTCAAGCCTCATATTGACGACTGGATTGGTCTTGATTTTCCCCTGATCCTTCGCCATGTAAGGGGCATTCCCTGACTGTCATGCGGAGGCTTCGATGTTCATTCAAACCGAACAAACCCCTAATCCGGCAACGCTCAAATTTTTGCCGGGCCGGGATGTCTTGGGAGAACGCACTGCCAATTTTACCACGGCTGAAAGCGCCGTGCAGTCGCCCTTGGCCCGTAAACTGTTCGAGATCGATGGCGTTACGGGAGTGTTCCTGGGCTCCGATTTCATCACGGTGACGAAGGATCAAGGCGAGTGGCAAAGTCTGAAGCCGACAGTCCTCGGCACGATTATGGAACATTTCACCTCGGGCGCGCCGGTCATGGATCCCACGGCCGAATTGCCCGAAGCCAGTGATGACAGCGGCGAAGACAGCGAGATCGTGGTGCAAATCAAGGATCTGTTGGACAGCCGCGTACGGCCAGCGGTGGCGCGCGATGGCGGCGACATCATTTATCATGGTTTCGACAAGGGTATCGTTTACTTGAAGATGCAAGGGTCGTGCTCCGGTTGCCCCAGTTCTACGGCAACCTTGAAGCACGGGATTGAAAACCTTTTACGCCACTACATTCCCGAAGTGACCGAAGTGCGGGCAGTTTAGGGTACTTTCTTCACAAATTTATCGTGAAAACGGATTGCCGGGTCATGCCCGGCAATGACAGCATAGCTTTTATCATCACCATTATGCTCGACCCGGTGGTCATGGGTGCGGTGGGGTATCAATCGACAAAAAACGGCTGGCCGAGCCAGAACCAACGTCCGCCAGGGCCCGGCATGGTGCAATTGACCCGTGACCGTCCCTTGGGAAACGGAGTGTCGAACCGGACTTCAACCCGATCCGTTCCGAGAATTTCGAGCGCGGCCGCCTTATTGGTATGGGAGGCGTAACAGGCCAAGGTCTTCAACTCCCGCAGTCCAGCCACCGCCGTAAAGCCGAATGCCGGGGGATTGGTGCGGATCCGCGGGTCGGCTGGGACCACGTCCTTAACGGGGAGCGCTCGCGCATTGACGATAAGCTTGAACCGATTGATCGCCGAGAAATTCTCGTTCAAGGCAAAGCGCGGCAGCGAAAAATAGGGACCGGCATCGGAGGCGACGCCCGAATGCTGACCAAACGCGGCCAGAAAACCAGCCTGAGCCACGGCATCCCGTAATTTTATGTCAAATTCGCCGTAAGGATATGCGAACAAGGTCGGGACCGACCCCAGTTCGATTTTGAAGCGTTCACTGGCCTTGGCGATGTCGGCCAGTGCAGCATCCGGGGTCAAGGTGATCAGAGAGGCATGGGAATGGGCATGATGGCCAATGGTGACGCCTGCTTGCGCAAGTTCTCGTACTTGGGACCACGTCATATAATCAGGCTGCTGCTGGTCGACACTTTCGGTGGAGACGAACAGGGTGAACGGCAAACCGGCGGCTTTCAAGCGCGGCCAGGCATCCTGATAGACCGATAAATAAGCGTCATCGATGGTGATGACCACAGTGCGGGGCGGCAGCTCCTTGCCGGATAGCAAGGCCGCCGTCACCTCGGCCAAGGGCAGCACGCTATAAGCGCCGCTTTTCAGTTCGGTAATATGGGCATCGAATTGTTCCAGCCGGACATTGGTGGTCGGGAACTGGTTTTCGCCAAAGCGGTGATACATGACGATCACGGCTTCGCTTTTCGCGGGTTGGGTGGTGGATTGCGCATGTGCCGCAGTGGGTATCAGAGTGGGGGCCAGAGCGGGTGCCATAGCAGCGCATATCGCGGCAAAAAGGACCGCGCAAAGGCTCAGCCTCAGGCTTTGTAACCACGCTGTCATCCGCGTACCCCCCAAAGTCCCCTAGAGTGTCCCCATAGTCGTTGTGATCAACCTGATAACTCGCTAGATTTACACCGATTTCTATTGCCTGAAAACTGGGTCCCAAGCCCTAAATGCAGTTGATGAATAAAGGAAATGCGCCTGTGAGTACGGAAATTCTCTCGGATAATGATTTAGATCTCATTTTTCGCACCGCCCGGAGCCAAAATAAGTGGTTGGACAAGCCGGTCTCGGACGTAACCATACGAGCCCTTTATGATTTGCTGCGCTGGGGCCCGACCAGCGCCAATTGCTCCCCGGCCCGATTTGTATTCGTGACGACTCCGGACGCCAAGCAAAGGCTGGCGGCCTGTGTCTCAAGTGCCAATCACCCGAAAATAGTGACGGCACCCGTCACGGTGATCATTTCGTATGATACCAAATTTTATGATCGGATACCGCAGTTGTTCCCCCATAATCCGGGTGCGCGCGAATGGTTTGCCAATAGTGAGGCGACGGCCAAAGAGACGGCGTTCCGCAACAGCACCTTACAAGGTGCTTATTTGCTGATTGCGGCGCGCTCGCTCGGTCTTGATTGTGGGCCGATGTCGGGCTTCGATGCCGAGGCTGTCAACAAGGCGTTTCATCCTGACGGGCAGTACAAAGTGAACTTCATTTGCGGATTGGGCTATGGCGATCCCGAAGGTCTATTCCCGCGCTTACCGAGACTGTCTTTTGCCGAAGCGTGCGAAATCCAGTAATCGCAGCCAATAACTGCAGCCAATAACTGTGGACGATGGGTCGGTCGGTCTGCACATTGTGCCCATGGTGGAAAATGAAAATTGCCGCTGTGACGATGGGCGTTTCGCAATCTGATGTCACAGCGTGTAAACCATAGATGACCTTAGACGTGATAATTCCTGTAATGACCTCCCAGACTTTATCCAAAGCGCGGCCCTATACATTGGCTTTGGATACGGCTTTGGGGGCGTGTTCGGTGGCAATCGTTGTGGGGTCGCAGGTGGTGGCCGCTGAGCAGGCAATCATCGGGCGTGGCCATGCCGAACGACTGATGCCGATGGTGGCGGATGTTTTGGCGCGGGCCGGTCTTGATTACGGTGCAATGGGACTGGTTGGGGTCACGGTCGGACCAGGCACATTTACTGGACTGCGGATTGGTTTGGCAGCGGCCCGGGGGCTTGGTTTGGCGCTTGATTGCCCGGTGGTGGGGGTTACCACGCTTGAAGCGGTGGCAGCGGCGGCCATGCTTCAGGATGCTGTTCCGATCGGTGGTGACTTTGCCGTGCTGCATGACGCCCGCCGTGGCGAGCTTTATATCGAGGTGTTCCGGTATCAGGGCATGGACGATAGCGGTTTGCCGCGTGTTGACAGTGTGCTTGAACCCGTCGCCTGTCCGATTGCCGATGTGCCGGATCGGTTGCCTTCAGATCTGGCTTTTGTGGTGGGAAGTGGTGTTGATTTGTTGGACCTCACCGTCACTATCCCCCGGCGGCCAGAGCCGGTCTATCCGGACCCTGTTGTTGTGGCGCAGATCGCCCAGCGTCAGGTTCGGAACGGCAATATTATGCCGCCAAGGCCATTCTATCTGCGCGCGCCGGATGCTAAACTGCCGGGAGGGGTAAGTCTGGCGGAGTCCTAAATCATGGCGGGGCAGCGTGTTATTTCAGTTGATATTGCTGCTGGGGCGTTATTGTCGGCGTTGCGCACCGCGGCAGGTGTTTATCCACCGTGGAAAGCGGAGGATTTTACGGCTTTATTGGCACAACCCAGTATTCGTGCTGTGGTTGTGTTGCAAGATCAAATCCCCCAAGGATATGCGCTTTTTATGCTGAGCGGCGATGAAGGCGAGCTTTATGATATAGCCGTTTCGGAAAGCGCCCGGCGGGCCGGTCATGGCGGGGCTTTGCTGCGCGCTGTGTTAGAGGCGGCTCGCGCCTTCGGCGCTGACCATATGTTTCTCGAAGTGGCGGCCAGTAATGTGCCGGCGCAACAGCTTTATCTTAATAACGGCTTTGCGATCAGTGGTCGACGCAAGGCCTATTACGAACGTCCGGGCGGACCCAAAGAAGATGCGTTGGTGATGTACTGTGTATTATAGTATTCGCAAATCAGAATGCGTCTTACTTTAAGTATTCGTGATGAACTGGCGTCTGCATTGACTGACGAATGAAATAAAGATGTCTTATATTTTATAGAGCTTATTCGTATCTTTTCATTTAAGCTTGCCGGATGTCAGATAAATCACAAAACTATGATGATATTCTACCGCTGACGGCGGACATCGTGGCGTCGTATGTTTCGAACAATACGGTCCCGGTCGCGGATTTGGGGACAATTATTCATCAGGTTTATTCAACATTATCGAGTTTAGGACAACCAGTAGCAAGACCGGAAGAACGACGGCAACCTGCCGTTGCCATTAAGAAATCGATCATGCCGGACTATCTGATCTGTCTTGAAGACGGCAAAAAGTTAAAGATGTTGAAACGACACCTTAAGACACGCTACAACATGTCCCCGGAGGACTATCGCGAGCGCTGGGGCCTGCCCGCCGATTATCCCATGGTTGCGCCCGCTTATGCGACACAACGGCGCACCTTGGCGAAACAAATCGGCCTTGGTCGCTCTCGTCGCCGCATGAAATAACGGAGACAGCCCGTATCACCAAAACATGGTGTTTCGGGTAAACGCGAGGCCGCCACCTTCGCATTGTTTTCGCTCAAGGTCGTCCACAGTTGTGGACAGGTGCCGATTTTTGGAGAGAAGGATTTGGGTGTGATTCAAGATATTGAACGTCTTTGCGTTGAGAAGGGTATGCGCATGACCGACCAGCGGCGCGTTATCGCGCGTGTCTTGTCGGAAGCCGAAGACCATCCTGATGTGGAAGAAGTGTATCGCCGGTCAGTGATGATCGATGCCCACATCAGTATCGCAACCGTATATCGGACTGTCAGGTTGTTCGAAGAAGCCGGGATTTTAGAGCGTCATGATTTTCGTGATGGACGCTCCCGCTATGAACAAATTTCCGAAGAACACCATGATCATTTGATAAACGTTGAAAGCGGTGAGGTCATCGAATTCAAAAGCGAAGACATTGAAAAGCTGCAAGTGGAAATCGCGCGCAAGCTTGGCTACAAATTGGTCGATCACCGTTTGGAGCTTTATGGTATTCCGCTCGATCGTGTGGAAAAGAAAAACTAGCATTTCCCTCTGATAGGCCGAACGCTCATGTCGATACGAGTAGCGGCTGTTGCGGCCGGGATTTTCGGTCTTGCGCTTGTACTGGCGCCTTTACAATTGATCTTTATAAAGCTGGGCGCGCGGCGTGCTGCTGCCGCCCTGCCGGTGTTCTATCATCGGCTGGCGGTGAAGATGATCGGTGTCAAGGTGGTGGTGGTTGGAGCACCTGTGGACCCGGGACCGGTTCTGTTCGTGTCCAATCATGTGTCGTGGCTCGATATTCCGGTTATCGGCAGTACACTAAAGACCAGCTTCGTCGCCAAGCGCGAAGTTGGTGATTGGGGCGCGTTCGGGACCCTGGCGCGCTTGCAACAAACGGTGTTTATCGATCGCGAGCGACGTGCGCAGACCCGCGATCAAGGAACGCAAATATCCAGGCGTTTGGATGCCGGCGATAATCTTGTGCTGTTTGCCGAAGGCACCAGCACCGATGGTTCTGTCGTGTTGCCGTTCAAATCGGCGCTTTTTGTCGTTGCCGAGCGTGATGGGGTGCCATTAACGGTGCAGCCGATGACCGTTGCCTATCGGATGATCAATGGCCTGCCGATCACGCGGGCGATGCGGCCGGTTATCGGTTGGTACGGTGATATGGATCTGGTGCCGCATTTCAAAAAGCTCCTCAGTCTCGGCACGATTACGGTCGAACTCAGATTTCATGAACCGGTTCAAAGTGTTGCCTTTCCATCCCGGAAAGCCCTGGCCAATCACTGCCATGAAGCGGTCCGCAGCGGGTTGCTGGCGGCCCGGCGCAGCAGCGTATAGCCCACACCATGTAGCCCACACCATGTAGCCATGTTTGACCTGATGCCGGGCGGAGTGGTATGACAGGCGCCCGAAGGAAAAGGCACCCGTGACACAGAAGCTGTTTATCAAAACCTATGGCTGTCAGATGAATGTCTATGACAGCGAGCGTATGGCCGAAGCCATGGCGCCGGAAGGCTATGTCCTGTCCGAGACGCCCGAGGACGCCGATGTGGTGGTTTTGAACACCTGTCATATCCGAGAAAAGGCTGCCGAAAAGGTTTATTCTGATATCGGCCGGATCCGCGAGCTTAGGACCGAACGTGGCGCCGACGGCATGGTGATCGCGGTCGGTGGCTGTGTCGCCCAAGCCGAAGGGGCTGAAATCATGCGCCGGGCCCCGGCGGTCGATATGGTGTTCGGACCGCAGACCTACCATCGTCTGCCGGATATGGTCAAAGCCGCCAAAACCGCCCGCGCCAAGCATGGCCGGGCCCGGATCATCGACACAGATTTTCCGGCTGAAGAAAAATTCGACCATCTTCCGGCCCCACGCGGCAGTGGCGGCCCGGCAGCGTTCCTGACCGTTCAGGAAGGGTGTGACAAGTTTTGCACATTCTGTGTTGTGCCCTACACGCGCGGCGCGGAGTTTTCGCGGCCGGTCGACAAAATCATTGGCGAGGCGGTGAAGCTCGCAGCCCAAGGCGTGGTGGAATTGACGCTGCTTGGTCAAAACGTCAACGCCTATCATGGTCCCGGGCCGGACGGGACCGTTTGGTCCTTGGCCCAATTGATGCGGCGATTGGCGACGGTTGATGGCATTCGGCGGCTTCGTTACACCACGTCCCATCCGCGCGATGTCAGCGATGATTTGATCGACGTCCATGGCAGCCTGGACGCTTGCATGCCCTATCTGCATTTGCCGGTGCAAAGCGGGTCCGACCGTATTTTGGCCGCCATGAACCGCAGCCATACGGCCGCCGATTATTTGCGGATTGTTGAGCGGCTGCGGGCCGGGCGGCCTGATCTGGCGCTGTCCGGCGATTTCATCGTCGGCTTCCCAGGGGAAACAGACGCCGATTTCGATGACACTATGGATCTGGTGCGGACCGTCGGCTATGCCCAGGCGTATTCTTTCAAATATAGTGCGCGGCCAGGGACACCGGCGGCCGATATGGATGATGCCGTACCGGAAGCGGTGAAAGCGGCTCGGCTTCAAGCCCTGCAAGCTTTGCTGATCGAGCAGCAGCGTGATTTCAATCGCTCCAAAATCGGCCAGACTTTACCCGTGCTGTTGGAGCGGAGCGGTCGTCACGACGGCCAGTTGTTGGGGCGTAGTCCCTATATGCAAGCAGTGCACGTCGATTGTGGTGATCAAGGGGCACGCATTGGTACGATTGCTGATGTTGAAATCCTCTCGGCTGAGCCCCATAGTTTGAAGGGGCGAGTTGCTCCAAGATCTCACGAGGATCGCGGGTTTGATCAAATTTTTGAGCGCAACAGTTGAAAAAACAACCACCTAAGAAGTCCAATCCAAAGCCGTCCCCAAAGATGGGCATGGCAAGCTCTGGCGCTGAAGACGCGGGCCTTGTGGTCGAGTTCGATGACAATCGCCTGGCGGCCTTGTTGTATGGGGCTCATAATCGGAACCTCGCTTTGATCGAGGAGCGGCTGGGCGTCAGCCTGCAAAACCGCGGCAATCAAGTCAGAATTACCGGTGGGTCCGGGGCCGTGAGTGACGCTGCCGTTATTCTGGAACGGCTTTACGACCGTGCCAAAAGCGGTCGCGATCTTGAAACAGCAGATGTGGAGGCGGCGATCCGGCTCCGCGATGCGCCGATCAAGGCCGGGTCGTCTCCTAAAGCGGGTGGGGATAATGGCACCACAGCGGCGGGGGCCGCTGGTGACGGCATTGAAATTCGCACCCGCAAACGGGTCGTAACCCCACGGTCACCAGGGCAAATCGAATATATCCAGCGGCTGCAAGATCACCAGATGGTGTTCGGCTTGGGTCCGGCCGGAACCGGCAAGACCTTTTTGGCTGTGGCCATGGCTGTTGCGAAATTGGTGTCGGGCACCGTTGATCGCATCATTCTGTCGCGTCCGGCGGTCGAGGCCGGTGAGCGGTTGGGTTTTTTGCCGGGTGATTTGCGCGAGAAAGTCGATCCTTATCTCAGGCCACTTTACGACGCACTTTATGACACCATGCCCGGCGATGAAGTGACCAAACGCTTCGAGCGCGGGGAAATCGAAGTGGCGCCCTTGGCGTATATGCGGGGCCGGACGCTGGCCAATTGCTGCGTCATTCTGGATGAGGCGCAAAATACCACGCCGATGCAGATGAAGATGTTTTTGACCCGGTTCGGCGAAAACTGCCACATGGTCATCGCCGGTGACCCGAGCCAAACCGATTTACCGGCCGGCAAACGGTCGGGACTTTTGGATGCCTTGAGCATCCTCAAGGGCGTTCCGGGCATTGCCATGGTTCAGTTTAAAAGCCGCGATGTCGTCCGTCATGCCTTGGTCGGTAAGATTGTCGACGCCTATGACAATGCGGAACGCCGTCGTCCGGCCGGTTTTCTGGCTCCGGAATTTGACAATGGATCGGACGATGGGCCTGGGGATGGGCCCGGCGATGGATCCGGCAGTGGCTTCCCGGGTGAGGATCCGCATTTATGACGGATGACGGTGCTTTAAGTCTCGATCTGACGATCGAGGACGAGCGATGGGTGGGCTCAATTCCGACCATTGAGCCCATGACGATCAAAACCTT